>JAJCXW010000199.1 GCA_029263235.1 Acidimicrobiales bacterium | reverse complement strand
AGAGCCAGGCAGCATCGACTTCTTGCAGCACATAGTCGTCGCGAAACACCGGCATCGCCGGGTTGGCATCGGTCTTTGTCACGCCTCGACGCCCTCCTTGACGAGGGGACGTCCGAAGTGTGAACGAGCAGGCGGCTTCTCGGCAACAACCTTGCCGCGGTTCTGCCAGACCGACCACATCCACATGTTGATGCCGAGTCCGACGATGTAGATCAATGCGGCCACCACGTCGCGGATCGCCTCGTAGGTGATCGTGAAGGGCAGCCAGCCTCCGTTGGCTTGCGGCTTGAGGATGTCGCCCCATCCGACCATGATCTTGTCGGTGCGCCACTGGAGTTCGTTGTCGGCCCACTGGAGCCACTGGTGAGGAACCACTCCGTAGGACCAGAACATCAAGAAGAACACCACGAAGGCGCCGAGCATCGCCTCGCCCCACGTGAGCATGGCATCAGGGGCGCGTCGCTTCGAGTACGAGACGATGCCTGCGCATACGGCGAGGGCTATGAGTGTTGAGAGGGTGAAGGCAACCACGTGCGATGCTCCTTGTGGATCACATTTAATCCAACGGACTTAGTGAATCCACGCACAAGTGTAGACCCGGGGGCGATGCACCCTCGGATTGAGTTGAGGGTCTACCACGATGTAGCGCTTTCGGCACATTCTTGACGGACAGTTTTTGGTCGATTCACTCTGAGATTGCGCTGACGTGCAACACTCCCTCTATCCTGCCGAAGTCAGATACGTCTGAATCGCCCCGACCCCGACACTCCACCGGAGACAGCGGTGACTGAAATCCCAGAACATCTCCTCGCACGCGCCAAGAAGGCTCGAGCCGATCGCGACGGCGACGACTCGTCCGACGACGCGTCAGGAGGCGACCAACCGGCATCGCCAGCGGCAGCATCTGCCGCTCCGGCCACGACTCCGGTGGCTGCTGTTCCGGCTGAGCCCGATGAGCCCGAACCGGTTGCTCCCTACGTCGAGGCGGCCCACAAGCGCAAAGTTCTCCCGGTCTGGATCATGCCGGTCTTGTTGTTCTTGCCGATCTGGGCGATCTACTACGTCGGCTATCTCGAGCGCCCGCCCGCCGAGGCCGTCGGCCTCGAGTTGGTGGGCGATGGCGTCTACAACACCCAAGGATGTTCGGGTTGCCACGGAGCCAACGGCCAGGGCGGAAGCGGTCGACCGCTCAACGGCGGCGAAGTACTTCTCACGTTCCCCGACCTGCAGACCCAGATCGATGATGGGGTTTCCGATCCCTTCGACGGACTGGCCAGCCAGATCTCATGGGTCGTGAGCGGCACCGCCGGCACCCGCCAGACGGTCGGCACCGCGTTCGGCGACCCGGCCCGGGCTGGCGGACAGCGCGGCACCGGTTCGTTCGGCAACATGGGTGGCTTCGGAGCCAGCCTGTCGGTCGAGCAACTCGTGGCCGTCGTTCACTACGAACGAGTGGCTCATGGCCTGCTCGACGAGTCGGCTGCTGCCTCCGAGGAACTCGTGCTCGAGGAATTCATACACGCCGCTGATGAGAGTGGTTTCGTCTGGGCCAACCAGACCCCCGAGCAGATCCACGAACTACTCGAAGCGGCACGCTCCGCCGCTGGCGCTGCCTGACACTCTCTAGCCGAGTCGCAACTCCAGCGACGCGGCCAGCGACGCCAATTGCGGATCAGTCGACAACATCTCGATCTTGGCCTCAACCTCCGGCGACCCCACGGGCCATCCCGACACCCACGCCACGAAGGTCTCCGCCAGGTCTTCGTGGGGCCCGCTCGCCGCGTAGTCGTCGACGTAGTCCGCCGACAGACCTGTCGCCATGCCGTCAGGCCAGAACCTCTCCGCGAATCGGGCCATCACCGATTCGGCGTCGGCGCAACCAACCTCCATCGACACGCCACTACAGGGCACGTCGGTGCCGAACGTGAAGGAGTCGGGGCTCAACGTCGCGACATGGGCGATCTCGTGAACGATCGTTTCCTTCACGAGAACCTCGTCAGCCAGATCGGCTCGGTCAAGACTCAGTATCCAGCCTCCGTTGCCGCCGAGGTGGACCACACCGACCAACCCGCGTGGCCGTTCCGAAACGACCGAGAGCTGGGCCAAGTCCTGGCGGATCGAGTCCGGCCACACCGAGTCGACGATGGCCCACGCAGCCTCCACGTCGGGATTGTCGATCGCTCCGATGGGGCGACCATCGACCAATGCCAGATCGGCGACTCGCTCAATGCCCTCGCGGTAGGAAACCTCTTCGACAACCCGCGCTGAGTGCTCTCCAAACGACACCCTGGCTTCACCGATGTCGGGGCCGATCACCGACGATGCTGCCGGACCGGAAACCACGACCGCGACAGATCCCAGTACGGCGCACGCAGCAACAAGTGCCGCGAGAAGAGGTCCACTTTGGGGTCCGGAGTTACGCATTTCGTCTCGAAGCCCAGAGTAGAAGGGTCGGTCGAGTTGATCATGGGTCGTCGGGCTCATTGGACCCAGCACCAAGTAACCATCCGTCGGCGCGAGAATGTGCCCATGACCGACGAAACGGTGGAGATCTCTCGCAGCCCCGAGTGGCTGGCCCTCGAGGAGAGCAGCGGCCGCTTCGACGACCTCACCCTGCGAGAGCTGTTCAACGACAAGGTCGGGCGGACCGCCGCCATGACCACCACAGTTGGCGATCTCGTCATCGACTGGTCGAAGCATCGCGTCGATCACGACACAATGTCTCAGCTGTTTGCTCTCGGTCATCGGGCCGAGCTCCGTGAACGCATCACCCAGATGGTCACGGGCCGAAGGATCAACACAACAGAGTCGCGGCCGGTTCTCCACACGGCACTCCGTGCTCCGGAGGGCACGGTGATCGAGGTCGACGGCCACGACGTGGTCCCCGACGTGCACGCCGAACTCAGGCGTATGGAGGCGTTCGCCGATCGCGTGCGCGACGGCGACTGGACCGGACAGACCGGCCGGCCGATACATACCGTGGTCAACATAGGCATCGGCGGTTCCGACCTCGGACCGGTGATGGCCTACGAGGCCCTCGCCGGATTCCGACACGACCGGGTGAGATGCCGATTCGTGTCCAACGTCGACGGCAGCGATCTCGCGGCCGCCGTCGGTGATCTCGAGCCGGCCACCACGATGTTCGTGATCTCGTCCAAGACGTTCACAACCCTGGAGACCCTCACCAACGCCCGGTCGGCGCGGGCATGGATCGTCGGTCAACTCGGAGAGGAAGCTGTCGCGAAGCACTTCGTGGCCGTGTCCACCAACGCCGTGCAAGTCGCGGCATTCGGGATCGACACCTCCAACATGTTCGGATTCTGGGACTGGGTCGGTGGCCGCTACTCCGTCGACTCCGCCATCGGACTCACCCTCATGTTGGCCATCGGGCCCGAGGCGTTCACCGAGTTTCTCAAGGGATTCAGGATCGTCGACGAACACCTCGTGTCCCAGCCTCTGGAGACCAACGCTCCGGTGATCCTCGGCCTGATCGAGGTCTGGTACCGCACATTCTGCGACCTTCCGACCCGAGCCGTACTCCCCTACAACCGTCATCTGCACCGGTTCCCCGCCTATCTCCAGCAACTCGACATGGAGTCCAACGGAAAGCAGGTTCGCCTCGACGGCACGCCTGTCGACTACGAGACCGGGCCCATCATCTGGGGAGAGCCCGGCACCAACGGCCAGCACTCGTTCCATCAGCTTCTTCATCAGGGAACCACAGTCGTGCCGACCGACTTCATTGTCTTCGGCTCGCCCGACACGACCGACTCGGAGTTCCCGGGCATTTCCGCTCACCACGATCTGCTGGTCGCGAACTGTTTCGCTCAATCCGAGGCTCTGGCGTTCGGACGAACCGCCGAGGAGGTGGCCGTCGACGAATCCGACTCCCAGCTCGTGGCCCACCGCACCTTCCCCGGCAATCGACCATCCACGACGATCATGGCGCCACGGCTCACCCCATCGGTGCTCGGCCAGCTGATAGCGCTCTACGAACACCAGGTGCTGACCCAAGGTGTGGTCTGGGGAGTCAACTCGTTCGACCAGTGGGGGGTGGAACTCGGCAAGGTCCTGGCGACCGCGATCGTTCCGGAACTTACTTCCGAAACCACCCCTTCGGGGGGCCACGACGAGTCGACCAACGCCCTGATATCGCGATACCGCGCCATGCGCAGCCGTTCCTGAACGAGTGCCGGATCCCCAGCGTTTCGCCTAACCGGCAGTGAGCTCAGCGGCGACTTCGCGACACGCCACCACTGTTTCCTCGATCTGGGTCGGGCCGTGGGCCAGCGACACGAATATCGCCTCGTAGGCCCCCGGAGCAAACGCCACACCTCGGTCGAGCATCCCGTGGAAGAACCTCCGGTAGACGCCGTTGTCGGCCGCAGCCTTGGCGCCATCGAATTCGGTTGGTGCGGTGTCGGTGAAGAACAATCCGACCAGCGGGCCAACTCTGGGCATCACCGCAGCGACCCCGGCATTGGCGAATGCTCCCGACATACCCTCCTGCAACGACGTGGCGATGGCGGTGAGCTGTTCGTATGCGGCAGTGTCGAGACGCGACATCGCAGCCAGACCAGCCGCGGTGGCCAGAGGGTTTCCCGACAGGGTGCCGGCCTGATAGACGCCGCCGAGCGGAGCCAGGTTGGACATGATCTTCGTCGATGCACCGAAGGCGCCCATCGGTAGACCGCCTCCGATCACCTTGCCGAAGCACCAGATGTCGGGAGCGACTCCGTACCACTCGGCTGCTCCACCTCGACAGAGACGAAAGCCGGTGATGACTTCATCGAAGATCAAGAGGGCGCCAACCCGGTCGCATTCGGTACGGAGCCCCTCCAGGAATCCCGTCACCGGGGCGACGAGTCCCATGTTGGCCGCGATTGGTTCGACGACCACCACAGCGATGGAGTCGTCGAGCTCCGGGACTTCGTTGTAGGGGGCGACGATCGTGTCGGCCACCGCTCCGGGGGTGACCCCCTCCGAGCCGATCAGGCCCTGCTGGGCGACTCCCGACCCGCCGGCCACGAGCAACGAATCGCTGTGACCGTGATAGTTACCGGCGAACTTCACGATCTTGTCGCGGCCGGTGGTTCCACGAGCAAGACGGATGGCCGACATGACGGCCTCGGTGCCGCTCGAAACCAACCGGACCATCTCGAGCCCTGGTACCCGTCCGACCATCTCGGCCGCGATGAGGACCTCGTTCTCGGTGGGTGCGCCGTAGCTGGTGCCACGCGCCGCCGCCGCCACGACCGCGTCGACGATCGCCGGATGGGCGTGGCCCAGAATCGATGGGCCGTAGCTCTGCACATAGTCGATGTAGCGCCTGCCCTCGACATCGTGGACATGGGGGCCCTCGGCCCGCTCCACGAAGTAGGGAGTGCCGCCGACCGAACCGAACGCTCTCACCGGTGAGTTGACTCCACCGGGAATGAGCTGTCGGGCCTGTTCGAAAAGGGCTTGGTTGGTCTTGGTGTTGTCGGTCTCGTTCACTGCAGTCCCTCGGCGAGCATCCGCGCGAAGTAGGTGAGGATCACATCGGCACCGGCCCGCTTCACCGCGAGGATGTGTTCGTTGGCGACGGCCTCAAGATCGAGCCATCCCCGCTCGGCGGCGGCGTGGACCATCGCGTATTCGCCGCTCACGTGGTAGGCGGCCAGTGGAATGTCGATCTCGGCCCGGGCTCGGGCGATGACATCGAGGTAAGGCATGGCCGGCTTGACCATCACCATGTCGGCACCCTCGGAGATGTCTTCGCGGATCTCCTCCATGGCCTCGCGGGCGTTGGCCACATTCTGCTGGTAGCCCCGCCGGTTGCCGCCACCGGCGATCGTGACATCGACTGCGTCGCGGAACGGACCGTAGAGGGCGGTCGCGTATTTGGCGGCGTAGGCCATGATGGCGGTCTGGTCGAAACCCTGATCGTCGAGGGCTTCCCGTATGGCGAACACCTGGCCGTCCATCATCCCTGAAGGGGCCACTATGTCGGCGCCGGCTTCGGCCTGGGCCACTGCTACCTGCTCGTAGATCTCGAGGGTGGCGTCGTTGTCGGGCTCGCCTCTCGAATCGAGCACGCCGCAGTGACCGTGGCTGGTGTACTCATCGACGCACAGATCGGCGATGAGAGCCAGATCCTCTCCGTGATCGTCGCGGAGATCCTTGAGAGCCACTTGAACGATGCCGTCGGGGTTCCATGCCTCCGAACCTTCATCGTCTTTGTGCTCGGGAACTCCGAACAGGATCACAGCCGGAATGCCTAGAGCTCTCAGCTCGGCCACCTCTGTTCGCAGCGACTCGCGTGAATGCTGGAACTGGCCCGGCAACGACAGGATCGGCTGCGGTTCGGATATGCCCTCGCGTACGAACAGCGGGGCAATCAGGTCATCGGGATGGAGTCGATTCTCCGCGACCATCCGCCTGATGGCGGAGGTACGACGGAGACGACGCAGACGTCGTTGGGGGAAAGTCACATCGCGAGACTAGCGATCACTGTCGGCAGAGTCCGCCCCGAGGCGCTGCTCCTCCTGCCGAGCGGCCGCGGCGGCGAAGTTGGGATGAACGTTCTTGAGCTCAACCCATTCACCGGAGGTGTCGAGCCTCAATTCGATCCCACGAATGTGAACGATCCACTCGGATGCTCCAGCCACGACGAACCCACCGACGAGAGCCACCCCGATTGCTCCGACCGCAACCACATCGAGCCAATTGGCGCCGATCGGCTGGCTTACGAGCAGAAGGATCACCGCGGAAGCGAACCCGGCCACCGGCACGATCCAGGCCCGCTTCGCCACAGAGACCGCTCGGGCTCTGGCATGGACCACGGCATGGGTGAGGGGCAGCGACCCGCTGATTCGTATCGACCGACGGCTCATCAACGCCAGGATGACGATCGAGACGACCCCCACCGGCCCCAACAAGAACATGAGAAACCACCAGCGATGGAACCAACTCTCGTCGTTCTCGATGTGGACCATCACATCGGCTGTTTCGCCCGATACGGCGCAGACCATCGGAAGATCCCCCGCCCTGAACTCTTCGAGGGGCAGGCGCGCCGTTGATCGACCCATTCGGCGGGTTTCCAGCAATCCGGCCACAAGGGCGGCCACCAGAACCAGAGTCGGCAGAATCAGGAGTACTCCGACCATGAGTCGAAGCTACAGGTAGGACGATGCCGCGGCCGATTCGAGGGCTGGAGAGTATTCAACAGTCAGAGATTGTGTTGGCGAGACCGGCGGCGATGGTCGTCCAGTGCTCGACGGCCAGCCGCCGCCGCGAAGTTCGGATGGACATTTCGTATCTCGACCCAACGGCCGGTTCCGTCGAGCGCCACCCCCACATCGTTGCGATCACGTGACCAACCGGCGCCGGCGGCCATCACAACTCCACCGATCAGGCCCGCAGCCAGAATCCCCATGGCCGTGCCGTCGATCCACGTCGTCTGTGAGACCGGAAGAACCGAGGCACCGATCACGAGCCCTACGACTGGAACCAACCATGATCTTGCCAAGATCCTGGAGCGCCGGTTGTAGGCAGCGAGCGCAGACTCGGTGATGGGTAGGGACCCCCCGACCCGGCCGGGTGCGTCGCTCACCGCATAGAGGAATGCAATCGCGAGCAAGCCCAACGGTCCGAGCACGAGTAGAAACACCCACCACCCCTGAAACTTGGTCTCCCTGCTCTCGAAGTCGACCAGGCCGTCGGCAGGCAGACCGGCTGCCACACACACCATGGGCAGATCACCCACGACGAAGTCGTCCACCGGAACTCTCACCACTTGAGAGGTTCGGTGCCGGGAGCCGCGACTGCGACTCAACACGGCCACAACCAGGACCAGGAGCCCCGCCGCCGCGATGATAAACATGGCCGAATTGTGTCACAGCACCGACTCGCCAACCAGCCGACTCGGCGGGGAGGTCAGCCGGCTTCGACGCCCATACCGAATCGGGAGTAGGGAAAGTCGACCAGAGAGTCGATGATGAGGTCGGCATCGACGGGCAGATCAGTGCGAGTGATCCGGTTGGGGACGACAACGCATGTCATGCCCGCCAGCTTGGCGGCACGACACCCATGGCGAGAGTCCTCCACTGCCAGCGACCGGGCGGGGTCGACATCGAGCGCCGCTGCGGCAGCCAAGAAGAGGTCGGGATCGGGCTTGGTCCGATCGACATGATCGCGTGTGCGCACCGCAGAAAACCGATGGGCCAGGACGAGCCGGTCGAGATGGGAGTCAACCCAAGTCGAGGACGAACTGCTGGCCACCGCCATCGGCACGCCGGCACGCTCCGCCGCGTCCATCAACTCGACCACACCGGACATCAACGGCAACTCGACTCGACGCGACCGGCTCTCTTCCTCGATCCGTTCGATCACCGCCTGATCAGGGGCACGGCCCAGCAGATCGGTGAGTTCGTCGGTCCAGGGTCGGTGGTCGGACCGGCCGAGCTTGTCGACCCAGTCGGCCATGTCGAGCACGACATCGTGGGCCCGATACACCTTGCTCACCATGTCGAATATCGGCCACTCACTGTCGACCATGGTGCCGTCGAAGTCGAAGATCAGAGCAGCGGGAGTCATCGGACCGACAGGTGTTCGACCAGCGCTGACACCGCTCCCGAGATCGTGTGCACCTGCGCCTCGATCGCCACATTCACGCCGGCATCCTGAGCGGTGGCGGAAGTGGCCGGACCAATCGAGACCACGAGAGGCGGCAGACCCTCCACCCCGATCGCCTCGACCAGGCTGGTCACCGTGGACGACGAGGTGAACATCACCACATCGGAGCGCCGGCAAGCAGCCCCGGCAGCGGAATCGACCTCGAGGGAAACGGTGCGGTAGGCCGCAACATCGTCGACCTCCCATCCGCGATCGGTCAGAACGGTGGGCAGGACATCCCGAGCCATCTCGGCGCGAGCCAGCATCACCCGGCCACCGGACGACGGCGGGTCGGGGAACACTTCCAGGAGCCCCTCAGCTATCGCCCGTCGGGGAACAAGATCCGCCTTCAGCCCGAATAGTTCAGCCTCACGACTCGTCGCGGGCCCGATGGTCGCCATCTTCACACCGTCGGCCAGAGGCCGGGCCGCGATGACCGCGCCAACTCTCGCGGCACCATTCGAACTGGTGACCACCAGCCAATCTCCCGAAGCAAGCTCCGCCAGACCGCTACGCAGCGCCGAGCCACCGTCGGCGGGATCCTCGATGGAGATCACCGGCACCAGCACCGCCTCGGCGCCGGCCTCCTCTAGCAACTGGACCAGCGACCCGGACTGGGAACGCGGACGGGTGACCACCACACGTAGGCCCGAAAGAGGCCCGGGCATCATCGCAGATCGGCCAATAGGTCGGACCCGCCACACTCGTCGAGCAAGTAGCGGGCGACACCACGACCGAGCTCATCGGGGTCGGTACCGGAGCGACGTTCGCTGATCAAGACCCTGCCATCGAGGGTCGCGAGCATTCCGGTGATCTCGATCGAGTCGCCCGACAACACGGCGTGAGCGCCAGCGGGAAGATCGCAGTCGCCGCCTAGCTCGGCCAGAAAGGCTCGCTCCGCGTCGACAGCGCGTCGGCTCGACGCATGTTCGATCGAGGAAAGCAGATCGCAGATTCGCGAGTCGTCGGCCCGGCATTCGATCGCCAGGGCTCCTTGTGACACCTGAGGCACCAGGATCGACGGGTCGACTCGATCGACCACGTCCGGAGTCTCACCGAGCCGATCAATCGCGGCCGCCGCCATCACAATGGCGTCGAAGTCGGCTGCCTTCGAGAGCCGGGTCGAGATATTGCCCCGAAGCTCCGAGAAGACAAGGTCGGGACGGTGCCAGCTCAGCTGAGCGCGGCGTCTGACCGATCCGGTGCCGATCCGAGCGCCCACCGGCAGATCTTCCAGCCGGCAGCCGATCAGCGCGTCGCGCGCGTCGGCCCGCTCGGGTACCGCTATCAACACCAGGCCGTCGGGCGAGAGCGCCGGGAGGTCCTTGCCGGAATGAACCGCAAGATCGGCGCGACCGTCCAGCACGGCCGCCTGCACCTCCTTCACGAACACACCCTTCCCACCCATTTCGTGGATCGGAACATCGGTGCGCCGGTCTCCGACCGTGGAAACCACCACGTCGTCGATCTCGACAGAGGCATCGACTGCGTTCAGCAACGACGCAACATGATGGGTTTGCCAAAGAGCGAGGGCGCTACCCCTCGTAGCTGCACGCAGACGCACAGCAGAATTCAGAGGTCGAACAGATCGCGCAGGGAGTCGGCGAGACGCTCGCCCCTGGCGTGGCCAGCCGCGTCCTTGAGCTTCACGGTGGGCTCGTGGAGCAACTTGTTGACCACACCCTTGGTGATCGACTCCACGGCTTCGCGCTGCTTGGGATCGAGATCGGCGAGCTTGGCCGAGTAACGCTGCAGTTCCTGCTGGCGCACATCTTCGGCCTTGCGGCGCAGATCGCTGACCAACGGCGCGACTTCGCGGGCCGAGGTGATCGACCGGTAACGATCGACTTCGTGATCGACAATGGCGTTGACGTTGCCGACGGCACGAGTGCGGCCTGTGCACTGTTCGTCGACGAATGCACCGATGTCGTCCATGTCGAAGAGGGTCACTCCCGGCATGTTGCGGACAGCCGGATCAACATCGCGAGGTACCGCGACATCGACAATCACCAACGGTCGACCGTCTCGGCGTTGGATCAGATGCTCGACTTCGCTGGCTTCGAGAATGAGTTCCTGAGCACCCGTGGTGGTGACCATGATGTCGACCTTCACGAGGGCATCGGCGAGTTCGCCGAGAGGAACGGCCCGGCCGTGACAGGCCTCTGCCAGCTTCTCGGCTCGCTCCCAAGTTCGGTTGGCCACGAGGATTTCGGAGGCGCCACCCTTGGCCAGATTCTTGACGGTGCCTTCGCCCATTTCTCCGGCACCAACCACGAGCACGCTGTTGTCGGAGAGACCTTCTGTGTGATCTCCCGCTATCGCCACCGCGGCCTGCGACACCGAAGCGATACCGCGTGCGATCGCGGTCTCGGTGCGGGCCCGCTTGCCGGTCTCGAGGGCGTGGCGGAACAGCGGCCCCAGCAGCGAGCCGACGGCTCCTTCATCGCGAGCGATCTCCCACGAGGTCTTGACCTGACCGAGAACCTCATGCTCACCGAGCACTGCGGAATCGAGGCCAGCGGCGACCGAGAACAGATGTCGGACGGCCTCTTCGTCGTGGTGGGCATAGATGTGATCGGCAACCACCTCGGGCGGTAGGCCGGAGTGGAGCGCAAGGAACTCGCGGATGTCCTGGTAGCCGCCGTGGTAGCGCTCGGCCAAGGCGTAGATCTCGATGCGGTTGCAAGTGGAGAGGATGACCACCTCGGAGAGGTTGTGCGCCGAACGAAGCTCAGCCAGCGCCTTGGGCATCTTCTCTGTCGACACGGTGAGCTGCTCCAGGATCGACAAAGGTGTCGACCTGTGGTTGCAACCAATCGCGACTATCGACACGGAAAGTTCCTCGGACTTGCGGGTCCCGCATTGTGCAGGGGTTCAACTGAAATTGTGGGGTGATACCAAGTTTGCCAGTAGAGCCGTTGGTCCCACAGACATCTTCTCTCAAGAATCCCTCAGGCAGGCTATACAGCCAGCCACGCTGAGGGAACTCAGGATTCGTCGATCGCTGTCTCCTGTAGATGAAAACCGAGTATCTGAAGCTGGGTGGAGAGGTCAACCGAACGCAGTTCCACATCGGCGGGAACCGTGAGATTGATGGGCGAAAAGTTCAGAATCGAACGAATACCGGTAGCCACCAGACGATCGACCGCTCCCTGTGAGGCCTCGACCGGAGTGGAGATGACCCCGATGGCGATCGAATGGCGCTGAACCACCTCAGGAATCTCACTCGGGGAATGGACCGGAACCCCATCGAAGGTACGACCGATCTTCGCCGGATCGGTGTCTACGGCCGCCAGAACCGGAAAACCCCGTTCGGTGAATCCGGTGTGGTTGGCGAGGGCCCGACCGAGGTTTCCGAAGCCGCAGACCACGACCGGCCAAGTGTTGGCCAGACCGAGCGCGCCATTGATCTCGAAGCTGAGATAGTCGACGTTGTAGCCAACTCCACGGGTCCCGTAGGTGCCGAGGTGGCTCAAATCCTTGCGGAGCTTCGGGGCATTGACACCCGACAACTCGGCGAGTTCCTCCGACGACACCGTGGAGACTCCCACCGCGGCCAGATCGACCAGGGCTCGCAGGTAGCTGGGAAGCCGAGCGACCGTCGCCTCAGGAATGTGGCCGTAACTACTCATCTGCCCACCGTATGGACTTCGTGAGAGAGTTCACAAACAGATTCGTCGATGTTCGTAAGAGATCCGATTCTCCCGAAATCAATCGAGCTGACGGCGCAGAATCTTCCCACCCAAACCACGAGGCAACTCGTCGACCTCATCGATCTTCGACGGGCACTTGTAGCGGGCAAGCTCGGTGGCGCACCAGTCGACCAGGTCGTCTTCCTCGATCGAACGGCCCGAACGAGGAACCACGTAGGCCTTCACAGTCTCGCCGGTGTGAGGATGCGGAATACCCACGACCGCCGCTTCAGCGACCGCCGGATGGGTCACCAACACCCGCTCGACCTCGGCCGGATAGACGTTGAAGCCGGAGACGATGATGAGGTCCTTGGCCCGATCGACAATGAACAAGAAGCCGTCGTCGTCGACCACCGCCATGTCGCCGGTATGTAGCCAGCCATCCGAGTCCAGCGCAAACGCCGTGGCCTCGGGGTCCTGCCAGTAGCCGGGGAAAATGTTGGCGCCTCTCACGATGATCTCGCCGGGGTCGCCGATGTAGACATCGCCGCCCGCTGAGTCGATCAGACGCATCTCGACCCCTGGGATGGGGCGACCGATCGAACCGATCGGGGCTCCGGTGCCGGCGGCCAAGGTAACACTCGGGCTGGCTTCGGTGAGGCCATATCCCTCGACGATGTCGATACCCAGATTCGTGTGAGCGTCGCGAACCACCCGGTCGGGGATGGGGGCCGCGCCCGACACCGACAGTCGCACCGTTGCCAGAGCCTCAGGCGGAGCATCTTCCACCTGGCTCAGAGCAGCCCACATGGTGGGCGGACCGATCAGGATGCTGGCCTGCTCATCGGCCACCATCTCGAGCATCGACAGCGGATCGAATCGCTCGACAAGAACGATGGTTGCCCCCACATAGAGGGCGAGGTTGAGGATCGAGTTGAGCCCGAGGACGTGAAACAGGGGTACGACACACACGGTGACGTCGTCGGGCCGGGTCGAGCTGACCGGAGCGCTCTGAACCTGGCGAAGATTGGCCGACAGGTTTCCGTGAGTGAGCATCGCGGCCTTCGGATGGCCTGCGGTGCCGCTGGTGAACAAGAGAGCGGCCAGATCGGTGTCGGAACGGTCGACAATCGGTGTCGGCTCGGAGGCCGCCACCAACTCATCGAAATCGATGCTCCCTTCGAGACTCTGACGAGTGGGAGTGAGCAGGAATTCGAGGGACGGAACAGTCGAACGATCGATATCGGAGAGGTTGTGGACCCCAGCCGGACCAACGATGACAGCACGCGCTCCGACCATCTCGATCTCACGCTGAATCTCGGCCGCTGGGCTCTGAGGATTGAGGGGCACGGCCACGAATCCGCAGCCAATCGTGGCCAA
Source organism: Acidimicrobiales bacterium (assembly GCA_029263235.1). GTDB lineage: Bacteria > Actinomycetota > Acidimicrobiia > Acidimicrobiales > Aldehydirespiratoraceae > SZUA-87. Next base: position 8,671 of record JAJCXW010000199.1, on the reverse strand, counting down.
CCAGGCTCTGACAAAACGTGAGTTGGTGCCGCACAGAATCGCCACCCGGTCGCCCTGCTCCAAGCCGAGAGAGGTAAGTGCCCCTCGCGTGGCTGCGATCTCACGGCGCAGACGGCTGTAGGAGATCCGATCGCCGCCCGAAACCACTGCCGTGTGGTCGTCGGGGTGATCGTCGAGCAGGGTCGCGAGATTCACGTGTGTCCAATCAACCGGTATGTCTTCAAGACGATGATGGCACGCAACCGGGAACTTGCCCCAACCGCCTCAAGGATACACACCAAGCGGCCGACTGAAGAACAGCCATGTTCCGCGCCGATGTCACCGACATCCACCCCTCCAGAGCCGTCCGCCACCGTTCGATCGGTGTATTCGGCCTGCTGATTCTCGTGGCCCTGATCACTTCGTTTGCGACTCAACCGACGGCCCCGGCCGCGGCCACCGTCGACGAAGAAGCCCAGTTCGTGGCGGCTCTCAACCAGGTGCGCGCCGGGGTCGGGTTGCCTGCGCTCACGATCAACTCCGAACTCGTGGCCTTGTCACGCGGTCACGCTCAAGTCATGGCGGACGCCGGCTACATCTTCCATGCCGATCCGATCAGCGCCGGTTTCACCGGGGCATGGGCCAAGCTCGGGGAGAACGTGGGGGTGGGCGCCAACGTCCCTGTGTTGGTCGATGCCTTCGTTGCGAGCCCTGGCCACTACGCCAACATCGTCGACCCCGCCTTCACCCAGATCGGTGTCGGCGTGGTGTGGCGCGACAACGCCATGTACACCACCCATCGCTTCCTGCAACTCCCGGGGGCACCCCCGACCACCACCGCGCCTCCACCGGCGACCACCGCGCCGCCAGTGACCGCTCCCCCACCGGTCACCACTTCTCCACCCACAACCGCCGCGCCGCCACCCTCGACAACCACGACTCTCGCTCCCCTTCCCCCACCGGTGATCCTCGCGGAACGTGTGATCGAACTGGTGAACCTGGCCAATCTGGTCGGTCCCTAGCGTGATCGCCGGAACGCCGTTCGATGGGATGAATCCTTCCACTGATCACGACGGAGAGATCGTGATCACCACCCGGGCCCTGAGCCGCTCCTTCGACGAACGAGTCGCCGTCGACGCACTCGATCTCGACGTTCACGCCGGGGAGGTGCTGGCACTGCTGGGACCCAACGGGGCCGGCAAGACCACGACGGTCCGTCTCCTCAACGGCGTTCTGGCCCCCGATCGCGGAGAAACCCGCGTGTTAGGAATGGATCCCAACACCGAAGGCATCGAGGTGCGACGCCGAACCGGAGTGCTCACCGAGACGGCTGGCCTCGACGGACGGCTCACAGCCAGAGAGAACCTCGAGTTCACCGCGCGAATGCGTGGCTACTCAATAGCGGAGTCCAGACGACGTGTTGATCTCCAGCTCGACCGTTTCGAAATGCACGACATGGCTGAGTTCCGTACCGCCGGCTTCTCGACCGGGCAACGCAAACGTCTGGCCATGGCCCGCGCCCTTCTGCACGACCCGGAGATCCTGTTCCTCGACGAGCCCACGTCAGGGCTCGATCCCGCGGCTACCCGCGACGTCACCGACCTGATCGGCTCGCTGGCCCGTGAGCACGGAAGGACGGTGCTTCTCGCCACACACTTCCTCGGCGAAGCCGGCCGGATCGCCGATCGAATGGCAGTGCTCGACCACGGACGCCTCCGCGCCATCGGCCGACCCGACGACCTCGCAGCGGAACTCTGGAACGGGATTCCCGCCGATATCGACCTCGGAGGCCCGGCCACGTCGGAGGCCATCGCCATCGTCGCTTCGGTCGAAGGTGTCATGCATCAGGAGGCGCGAGCAACCGGAATGACGATCTCGGTTCGCGACCGCACAGCCATGGCGCGGGTGCTCACCGCCCTCACCTCCACCGGCCACGCGGTCTACGGGGCCTCGATGCGACGAGCATCGATGGAAGACGTCTACTTCGCTCTCGAGGACTCACCAATGGAATCGTTCGAGCAGGCCGCCCGATGACCCTCGCCCAGGTGCCTCAGACCGATCAGATGCCCCGGACCAACCAGGTGTTCGGTATCGACTGGCCGGTTGTTCGAGCAGTCGTTGCGCGGGACCTGCGGGCCATTCGCCGATCGAAGGCCGTAGTCATCCCGATGCTGCTGGTGCCGTTCCTTCTACTGGTGGTGTTGCCGCTACTGGTCGGAATAGCGGCCCGCCGGGCGTCGAGTCCCACCAGCACCATCAGCTTCCTCGACTCGCTTCCGGCCGCTCTAGCCGGGCCGATAGCGAGCCTTCCCCCCGACGAACAACTCCTCACTCTCGTGCTCGGCTACCTGCTGGCACCGCTGTTTCTGATCGTGCCGCTGATGGTCTCGGCCGTGTTGGCGGCCGACGCCTTCGCCGGCGAGAAGGAGCGGAACACGATGGAGACGCTGCTTCACCTTCCCATCGCCGACCGCGACCTGTTCATCGCCAAGTTCCTCACCGGCTTCCTTCCGGCTGTGGCAATCTCATGGATCGGTTTCACCGCCTTCGCCGTGGTGGCCAACGCCGTCTCGTGGGGAATCGTCGACGGATTGATCGTGCCCAACGGCCTTTGGCTGGTGGTGATCTTCTGGGTGGCCCCGGCCATCGCCACCCTCGGATTGGGAATCATGGTTCGAGTATCGGCGCGGTCACGCACCACCCAAGAAGCCAATCAACTTGGTGGAGCGGTGATTCTCCCGCTCATCTTCTTGGCAGTCGGCCAGGCCACCGGACTACTTCTCGTCGATCTGGCGGTGGCCTTCGCAGCCGGAGCCACCGTGTGGATCGTCGCCCTGTTCCTGGTGTGGCGCGGAGCCTCCAAGTTCACCCGGGACCGCATAGCCGGCAACGCTTGACTCAGCTTCACCCACCGCCGGCCGGATTCGGTCAGCGGGCCAGGAAGAAGAACTGCAGCGCTCCGGCGAAGAGAATCATGAACAGCAAGACCGCTACTGCGATCGTGGTACCGGCCCTCATCAGCGGTCCTCTTTCGTGCTCAGTGTGATCGGGGTGACAGTGCCCGACGAATCGGAATCATCGAGGACCGACACTTTGAGTTCGGATCCTTCGGCCAGGCCGAGTTCGGAGGCGGCCGACGCTCGCGCCACCGCAATCGACAACAGGCCACTCGAATCGATGACCAACCCGACCCGGCCCGTGGTGATGCGGTCGTAGGCGTCGCACGCGACAGCCGTGTGGTGTTCGCCTTCGATGGTGAGCCGCAACTCGGCCCCCAGTTGCTCGACATCGGCCGGATCGATGTTGATCTGACAGTTGCCGAACCGGTCGATCCACAACACCTCCCCGACCAGGCCACCGTCCTCTTCTCGGCTCACCGGAAGCACTCCGGGCACGAGGGTGGCCGTATCGATTTCGGGACCGAGTTCGGACATGGGCACGCCGTTGCAGAGGTGGGCAGCGGCGGGAGCGAAGAGGTCGCGCCCGTCGAAGGTCGAGCCGAGCGATGGCAGGCGATGCTCGTCGGAGGCCAATTCGACCGCCCTCGTGGCACCTCCGACCATGCCGACCGCCGGAGCGAGCAAGCCGTTGTCCGGTCCGACCAGCACTGACGCTCCGTCTCCGACTTCGATGGCGACCGGCCGGCGATCGGTTCCCACGCCGGGGTCGACCACGGCCAGCACCACTCCCGGATTGAGATAGCCGGCTGCTCGGGCGAGGGCCAGACCGCCGGCTCGTGTGTCGTGGGGGGCTATGCCGTGGGTGATGTCGACCACCGTCACCTGCGGGGCGATCGACCGAACGACAGAGTGGACCACGCCGACGAAGTCGTCGGCGAGACCGAAGTCGGACAGGAATGAGATTGTGTCGAAACGGCCGGTCACGAGGATCGACGCTAGCGCTGAGACGCCAATTCAGTCGCCACCCAGTTCGCGGGATCGTTCGGTCGCCGCCTCGACCACCCGCGAGACGATCGCGGGGAAACCGGCTTCGGCAAACACGGCGAGTCCGGCCGCGGTGGTCCCTCCCGGCGAAGTGACGTTCACTCGCAGCACTGCCGGATCCTCGCCCGATTCTGACAACAGGCGCGCCGCACCGAGGAGAGTCTGGCGAGTGAGCGCGTCGGATGTCTCGGCGGATAGGCCCTGTTCGATGCCAGCGGCAACGAGAGCCTCGGCCAGGTGGAAGACGTAGGCCGGTCCCGATCCCGAGAGTCCGGTCACGGCATCGAGGTCGGGCTCGTCGACCTCGACCACCAGCCCCACCGATCCGAGTATCCCCGAGGCCCACTCGATATCGGCCGGGGTTGCCGCGGCTCCTCCCGCCACCGCCGCTGCTCCGGCCCCGACGAGCGCCGGGGTGTTGGGCATGCAACGCACGACGGCTGTGCCAGCAGGCAGCGCCGCTTCGAGCGCGGCGATCTTGACTCCGGCGGCGATCGACAGGACTCTCGGAGCTCCGGCCTCCGCGATCACCGGCAGCACCATCGGAATGATGTTCGGCTTCACCGCTATCAAGGTGTCGACGTCGGCCAGAGGGGTATCACCGGTGGACAGCCCCGGAATGCTCCGCTCGAGCTCGTCGCGTCGCTCGGGGGCCGGCTCGATCACGTGTAGTTGTCCGGCTTCCGCCCAGCCACTCGAAATGAGGCCGCCGATCAGCGCCTCCCCCATCTTGCCGCCACCCATCACCTGCAGTCGTTTGGTCACGCCCCGACAGTAGTCACCACGGCGAGCGGCGCCCCACCGATTGGCCGGATGGCCCCAGTGGAAGGAGGAGGTTCACACTTCCCCAAGCGACCAGTCCTCCCACCGGGTTGTGTCACAATACATGAAATGACACCAAACATCACCCTATTCCCACCCCCCATCCCAAACCAGTGGGCTGAGACCAAAATTCTTGTGGTCTCAGCCCACTGATTTCGGCGGTGTTGGAGGGGGACTGGGGGTGGGTGTGGGGGTCAGGGGGTGAAGTGGGAGGTGAATCCGATTCGCATGGCGGGGCGGAAACACTGCTCGACGTAGGCCCATGTGGATCCGAGGATGCGGTCGAGCTCGGCTTCATCGACGGCGGGCACCGGCAGAGCGCCGCGCAGAAACACGGCCTCCTCGACTCCGACCTCGAAGGCCATGCCGTTGAGCTTCTGATTGCGTTTCAGGAGATGAAGATAGAACGCCTCATGATTCTCCTCCGGGGCCGGCATCACGTAGGTCTCGTGGCCGAGGGTTCGCTGTCCGAGCGTGAGCCAGAGCGTCCAGACATCCTTGTCCTCGCCCCTCACCCTCACGTACCAACGCCGGATGTCGCCAGTGTCGCGCTCGACCGCTTCGATCACCGGATTGTCGGACTTCTCCGCTTCGAGCCAACTCTCGATCAGCTGATCGACGCGATCGAGTTCCTCGGGTGATGCCGGTCGGGAATCCATGCAGAGCGACGCTACCGGTCGGGTCGACCGGGGTCAGGCCAAACAGTCGACCGGGGCCTGATGACGAGCCGTCTCGTAGACCCGGTTGAGCCGTCGGGCCATCGAGCTCCACGTGTAGGAAGTTGCGGCTTCCGAGGCCCGAACCGAAAGGCTCGCCGCGAACATCTCGTCGTCGAGAATCCTCCGGGTGGCCGCTGCGAAGTCCTCCGGATCTCGGCCGCTGACCCTCAAGCCCGTGCGTTCGTGATCGACGAGCGTCCGCAAGCCACCGACATCGGAGGCCACAACCGGAGCTCCACACGCCGCCGCCTCCAGCGCCACGAGACCGAACGACTCCGACCTCGACGGCACCAAGCACACATCGGCGGCGCGGTAGTAGGTCGACAGGACGTGATGAGGCTGGGGGGCGACGATCGTGACCCGGCCGCCGAGACCCAGAGAATCGATGAAGTCCCAGGTTCGTTCGACCTCGCGGTCGCCGTCCAAGCCACTCGATCCGCCGACGATCATCAGTTTGGCCTCGGGGATGCCGAGAGAATCAAGAGTGCGCACCGCGACGTCGACGCCCTTGAGTGGCTGGATCCGGCCCACGAACAACAACAGCGGCCCACCCGACAGACCCAAGGCCTCGCGGGCGCCGTGACGCGACCCCGGCGAGAAGAACGCGTGGTCGACTCCGGGTGGCACGACTTCGATACGGGCCGGGTCGGCGTTGTAGTGGGTCACGAGCTCGTGGAGCTCGGTCACCGAATTGGCGGTGATGATGTCGGAGCACGCCACCACGTCGGTCTCCGCGTCGATTCGGCTCTGGGGTTCGAGATCGCCGGTCTCGGCCTTCACCCGGGCGAGCGTGTGAAACGTGGAGATGAGAGGCAGGTCGAGTTCGTGCTTGAGTCGGTGTCCGGTCACACCCGACAGCCAGTAGTTGGCATGGAGGATCTCCACCGGATCAGCTTCGAGATGAGCCCTCACCCGGTCGGTGAACTCGTCGACGATGTGAGGGAGCTGTTCCTTGGCCAGGTCGACCGGGCCGGCCGGCACGTGCACCACTCTGAACCCGGGCTCGACATCGACCGATTCGGGCAATCCGTCGGCCCAACGACGCACATACACGGTGCAGTCGTCGCCCACCTGCGCCAGGGATGAAACGAGCTCACGGACATAGACGTTCATTCCGCCGGCATCGCCTGAGCCCGGCTGGACCAAGGGTGATGTGTGGAGGGAAAGAACGGCTACGCGGGTCACGAGGGCGTGATCTCCTGATCGCCATCGGTGATGCGGCGAGCCAGATCGGTGTTGAGCAGATCGATCGTGTCGTGGACGCTGTTGCGTGACTTCGAAAGACGATCCTCGAAGCGACGGAGTGCGATCACCGCCGCCGACAATTCGTCGTCTCCCAATTCGGCGAGCGCAGCCATGACGGCGGGCCCCACAGCTGAATCGAGATTGGCGACCAAAGGTTCGACGATCTCGTCGGGCGGATCGAGCTCCTGGCTGATTCGGCCCGAACCGGGACCACGGACACCCTCACTCAGCAGATCAGGAAGGTTGTCGACCAGACCGGCCAGATCGCCGCCCTGGCCCAGCCCGCGCTGACTGGTCTCGGCAACCAAAAGGTCGAGTCGGCCCTGAGCGAGACGCCGCACGTAGGACAACGCGTTCTCTAGATCGCTGCATTCCGTGCGCTTCGACCGCAAGTCGTCGATGGACAGCTGCGAAAGACCGGCAACATAGGCCGGGCCTGCTATTCGGGAAATCTCCGGGATCATTGCACCCTCTCGAACGACCGTCGGCCCACACGGGACCGAGGTGGAGCCTATCGGCAGACGTTGAAACCGCCAGAAACCGGTGGGAGCACGGCAATTTCGTCGGTGTCGACGACAGGTTGATCGCGTTGGGCCGGGTCGCCGTTGCACCACACCTTGCAGGTTGCCAGCAGGCCTTCGAAGGTCGGCCCATAGGAGGTGATCGCAGCGTCGAGAACCTCTCCGACAGTGGCGCCGGGGAAGTCGTCGTGGGTAGTACCAGCTGCTTCTCGGGCGGATGCGAACAGTCGCAGTTTTGCCATGGCACCACGCTAGCGGCGACACCGTCACGGGACAGATCCCGGGCCTGCGGGGTCCCCGAGCGTGTCGGTGGCCCCTTGTACGATCACCCCGACATGATCCGCTTACTGGTCGCCCGCCACGGGCAGTCCGAATGGAACGCCGTCGGACGATGGCAAGGCCGTGCCGACCCACCACTGTCAGAGGTCGGGATGGCCCAGGCGCGGGCTGCAGCCGGCGCCGTCGGAGCGGTCGATGCCGTGGTTGCCAGCCCTCTCGAACGAGCCCTCGTCACCGCCACTGTGATCTCCGAGTCGATCGGGGTCGGCCCGGTGTTCGTCCACCCGGGTCTCGAAGAACGCGACGCCGGCGAGTTTCAGGGACTCACCCGCGACCAGATCGAAGAGCAATACCCGGGCTATCTCGACAACGGTCGCAGGCCCCCCGGCTGGGAGCCCGATTCCGAGGTCATCGACAGGGCGCTCAGCTCTCTCGAGGCGATCACCGAGATGGTCGACGGCTCCCACTCCAGCGATGTCATCGCCATCGCCCACGCCGGAATCATCTATGCGCTCGAAAGGCACTTCGGCGAGGAATTCGTCCGTATCGACAACCTCAACGGGCGCTGGTTCCTCCACGACGGCAACCACTGGTCTCTGGGCGAACGCATGTCTCTCGTCCCCGAGGGTGCAGCCGTCACGGGAGCCGACAGCCTGTGAGCGAATACGTCTCCTCCCGCTCAATGTCGACCCGCTACCCGGTCGAGGTGATCCGAAGCGATCGCCGGCAGAAGACCGTGTCGGCCCGAATCGTCGACGGGGTGATCCGGGTCCGCATTCCTGCCTGGATGACCACCGACGACGAACGTACCTACGTCGACAGCATCGTGAAGCGCATCGAACAGCAGAGACGTTCACACTCGGTCGACATCGAGGCCAGGGCCCGCCGTCTCGCCGACGAGTTCGACCTTCCGCACCCGACATCGATTCGTTGGGCGACCAACCAACGTCAGCGTTGGGGGTCGTGCTCCACCGGCACCGGCGACATCCGCATCTCCGACCGCTTGGTCGACGTGCCGCCGTGGGTGCTCGATCACGTGATCATCCACGAACTGGCCCACCTGCTGGTGCCCGATCACTCCCCCGCTTTCGACCTGTTGCTGGCCCGCAACCCTCTGACCGAGCGAGCCACCGGCTACCTGATGGCTCTCACCGATCGGGTG
>JAJCXW010000198.1 GCA_029263235.1 Acidimicrobiales bacterium | reverse complement strand
CTCGGATGGTGAGACCTCTCCGCACCTCCCGGACGACCCCTCGTGAGGGCCGGCTCCGGTCGGATTGGCGAGAACTCGCCGTATCTCCGATCGACCCGCTGACCCTCCGAAGAAAGCCAGCCTGACTCAGCCGTGTCTCCGCTTGAACTCGAGCCTTTGGACTTCACCAACCTGGAGGGCTTGCGCCAACCGGATCGGATCCGAGCCTCAGAGCCGTTGCTCTCGCTTCGACAAGGGCATCATGGCGAGGTTGCAACCCATCGTCAAGGGGTCGGAACGAAATCCCCAGGCATTCCCGCGATTACCACCGTTGATCCCCAGGACGTTGCCACTTCTCCACAGGTTCACCCACAGAATCACCCTTCTGACCACACCCCACGCTCGACGTAGACCCGCTTCAGAACCTCAGGGCGATCGGTCATGATGCCGTCGACACCAAGATCAAGAAGCCGGCCGATCTCGACCGGATCGTCGATGGTCCACACGTGCACGTGCATGCCCTTGCCGTGCGCGGCCGCGACGAAACGAGGGGTGACCACCTCGAGGAATCCCTGACGCACCGGTACCTGCGCCACGAGCGCGTGCCGGGGAGACAGCGGCAGATGCCAGCCCCGCAGCCAGAGGAACAGCGTTCGACGGATTCCCGTGGCGGTGCAGAGTTCGGGCCCAACCAGACGGCGCAGACGATCGGCTCGACGATCCGAGAACGAACCCACACAGACCCTCCGCTGAGCGTTGGCGGCGAGGATGACCGCAGCCAAGGACTCGACGGCGGCATCGTGCTTCGGATCGAGATTGAAACGCGTGTCCGGGAAGGCCGAGAGCAAGTCGTCGAGGCGACAGATCGGATCGGTGCCGTTGACCCTGGCCTGACTCACCTCGCTCCACTTGAGGTCAGCGATCGTGCCCTCTCGGTCGGTGACCCGGTCGAGGTCATCGTCGTGGAAGGCCACCGCAACTCCGTCGGCGGTGACATGGACGTCGGTCTCAAGGTGGGTGAAGCCGAGATCGACCGCGTGACGAAAGGCTCTCTCGGTGTTCTCCGGATGTACTCCGGCACCACCCCGATGGGCGATCGCCAGGGGTCCGCTGTGATCGAGATATGGATGCGGATCGGCCATGCCCGAACGGTAGCCGGTTGGCCCGACGTGCCAAGCCACTAGGTTGCGCCCATGAATCGCCGCACCAAAATCATCGCGACCATCGGCCCGGCCTCCGATGACGAGGCCACTCTCAGGGAGATGATGAGGGCAGGAATGGACGTGGCCCGAATCGCGCTCGCCCATGGCTCCCTCGACGATGGGCTCGATCGCTACCACCGGATTCGTGCGGTCGCAGCCTCGGAGGGTCGTCGACTCGGGATACTTGTCGACCTCCCGGGCCCGAAGGTCAGGGCTGGGAGTTTCGGTGAGTCGGGCATCGATCTGCCAACCGGGGCGACAGTGGAGCTCACCGTCGGCCACGACAAGTCAACAGTCGAGACCATCGAGGTCGACTACGAAGGTCTTCTCACCGACATCCGCATCGGAGACCGCCTCACAGTGGGAGACGGTGGTGCCATCCTGGAGGTCGTGGGTAGTGGCCCCGACAAGCTTGCCGCAACCGTCAGCCACGGCGGATTCCTGCGAGGCCGACCCGGCATTCACATTCCGTCGGACCGGCTCAGCATCTCGACACCCACTCCGAGCGACCTGGTGGCCGCAGATGCCTTCGTCGAGGTAGGAGTCGACATGATTGCGATCTCCTTTGTCCGGTCGGGCCACGACATGCGTCGTGTCGGAACCGAACCCCATCCGAAGGGTCCACTTCTCATAGCCAAGGTCGAAACCCGCGCTGCGGTCGACAACCTAGACGGCATCATCGAGGCGTCGGGAGCCGTGATGGTGGCGCGCGGAGATCTCGGGAACGAATGCTCGATAGAAGACCTTCCCCACCTCCAAAAGGACATCATCAGGGACTGCATCGCCGGGGGTCGACCCGTGATCACCGCCACTCAGATGCTCGAGTCGATGGTCACAAGTCCCGCACCGACACGGGCCGAGGCCTCCGACGTGGCCAATGCCGTGTTCGATGGATCCTCAGCCGTGATGCTGTCGGGTGAAACCGCCATCGGAGCCGATCCCGTCAACGTCATTCGCACCATGAGCCGTATAGCGGCCCGGGCCGACGATGAGATGGATCACGAGGCATGGGCATCCAGGCTCACCGACCTCCACATGACCGACGACGAAGGCGGGTCGGCGTCCGTCACCGATGCCATGACCATGTCGGCATGGAGAGCCACTGAGGAGCTCGGTGTCCGAACGATCATCTGCATATCGGGAACCGGGTTCACGGTCCGATCGATGGCTCGCTTCAGGCCGAGTGCTCGGATCCTGGGATTCTCGACCAATCCCGCCACGGTTCAGCAGCTCACCCTGAGCTGGGGGACCACACCAATGCCAATGGCCATCGACGGCACCAACGAAGAGATGGTCGTGGAAGCGATCCGTCAGGCCAAGGCGGCAGGAGAAGTCCACTCGGGGGAGCTCGTAGCCGTCCTGGCCGGGTCCGACAGCAGCTCTCGCTCGGCCAACGTTCTTCGTCTCGAACGGATTCCGTAGTTTCGGGAGATCAGCCGTCGCGTACGACACTGCGGCAGATCGACGTATCGCCAGAGTCGATGCGTTCCTGCACGGCGTCCGGCAGTTGGTCGTAGTCGACCCTCACGTCCCTGCCGTAGAGACTGCACTCGCAGGTCTCAACGCAATCCTGCAGATCGGCTCGCTGGACCCAGAGCGAGAGACCAAACCCCGCCACGATCGAAATCAAGAGAACTCGCATCACCAGCTTCTGAATGGTGCGAACTATCAGTGCAGTCGCCAGCACGAGGAGTCCGATCGCTCCGAGAATCATCCATTGGAGAGTGTCGGGGTCGATCCAATCGGGCAGCACGGCGACAGAGTATCGGTCGGCAATCGACCCGCAGCGCATGGTTACACTGCCGAGCATGGCCGATCTTGGCAGTTCGCATGCCGTGGGCGGCGCCATCTTGGCCGGCGGATCCAGCACTCGAATGGGCACCCACAAAGCCTTCATCCAGATTGATGGCTCCACCATGATCGAGCGCTGTGCCAGTGCACTCAGCGATTCTGGAGTGTCACCGATCGTGGCGGTCGGTGGACCCGCTGGGAAACTGGTATCTCTCGGGATCCAGTGCACCCCCGATATGTGGCCCGGCGAAGGTCCACTCGGGGGAGTGATCACCGCTCTCGACTCGGTCTCGACCGAGATCGTGGTGGTCCTGTCGTGTGACCTTCTACAGCCATCTGCGAGGGCAATCTCCGAGACGATCGACGCGCTCGCCGGTCACGATCTGGCGGTGCCTCTCTGCGATGGCGAGGCTCAGTGGCTCCACTCGGCTTGGCGACATCGAGTTCTGGGGGCGATCACGACCGAGTTCGAAGAAGGGGCGAGATCGATCCGATCCGCGGTCTCCGATCTCTCCGTGAACTTCTTCGACGGTCACGATCCCGACGATTACCGCGACGCCGACTATCCCTCTGATCTACCGTGAACGACATTGCGATCCAGCAGGTCGCATTCCGATAACCTCCATCGAAATGCACGAGGAGACCAGATGACAGTCCCGCAGATCAGCGTCGACGAATTGCAGGTGGTCCTTGAATCAGGTGCACCCCTCTACGACGTGCGGGAGCCAAACGAATACGAGTCTGGCCACGTCGGCGGGGCGACCCTGATTCCCTTGGGCGACGTGACTGGGTCTGTCGACCAGTTTCAGGACGACCGCCGGATCTACCTGATCTGTGCCAGTGGAGCTCGCAGCGGGCGCGCTGTTTGGTATCTCCGCGGCGAGGGTCTCGACGCCCACAATGTGGCTGGCGGAACCAACGCTTGGATCAAGTCGGGCCGGGCTGCTCCCAGCGGCACCTCCTCGGTCTGAGATCTCGATGCAGCCGATCCAGTACATAGACACCGACGACTCTCTGTTGGAAGTCATCGACACCCTCTGCGACGAGCCCCGCTACGCGCTCGACACCGAGTTCCATCGTGAGCGGACCTTTTGGCCAAAGCTCGCCTTGATGCAGATCGGGTGGGCCGACGGCCTGGTTCTGATCGATCCCCTCGTGGTCGACATGAAACCGCTGGCCAAGCTCATGCAGAGCGACGCCCTCGCGGTCCTGCACGCCGCCTCCCAGGACCTCGAAGTTCTTGATCAGGCATGCGGTGAGGTCCCGAGGAAGCTCTTCGACACCCAGATAGCCGCTGGCTTTCTCGGAATGTCGACTCCATCATTGGCGTCGCTGCACGAGCGCGAGCTCGGTGTGAAGCTGACCAAATCCAGTCGCCTCACCGATTGGCTGCAACGGCCTCTCAAGCCCGCTCAACTCGACTACGCGGCTTCCGACGTGGCCCTCCTGCTCGAGATTCATGATCGCCTGATGAACCAACTCGAGGAGCTGCAGCGGGTCGACTGGGCCCTCGCCGAGTGCGAGATTCTTCGAACCAAGCCTCATGGCCCACGACCCCCCGACGAAGCGTGGACCCGGATCAAAGAAGCCCGCCACCTGAAGGGTCGTGCACTCAGCGTTTCGAGGTCTGTCGCAGCTTGGCGTCAGAAGCGGGCCGCCGAAATCGACCAGCCCGCTCGATTCGTCCTGTCCGACATGGCCGTCGTCGGTGTTGCCCAGGCCGCCCCGGACAGCACCGACGCCCTCGGACGGATTCGCGGAGTCGACAAGGGGCTTGCCAAGGGACAACTCGGACAGCAGATCATCGACGCGGTGGCCGAAGGCGTTGAGCTCGACTGGAGACCGCCACGATCAGAGAACCGTCGCGACCAGACCCGCGAACTTCGCCCTGCTGTGGCACTCGTCGCGGCATGGGTCAATCAGATCGCCCGAGACACTCAACTCGACCCCTCGTTGCTCGCTACCAGGGCAGATGTCGAGGCTCTCGTACGAGGCGACGGCGACGCTCGGCTGGCGTTCGGCTGGCGAGCCGATATTGCCGGCGAACCCATTCGACGCCTGGTCTCGGGCGATGCTGCACTCGCATTCGACGGTGGCACGGTGGTGCTCGAGGAACGATCACGGCAATCGATCCGACCGGATTGACCACCCATCATTATGCGACCACGGGGCGTGTCGGCGCAGGTCACGCTGGCTAGACTCGGCTGCTTGACGAACTGACACCATAAACGATCCGACAGAGGAGCTGGAGCCGTGAAAAAGGGGCGACACCGGCGTTACGAGGAAGCAAGAGATCTAAAACGCTCTCACGACGGCGACTTCGAAGCGCTACTCCACACGTTTGACGACGAAAACTCCGAGCCGGAAAAGCCCGAGCACGCCGCGTGGGCCGAAGAGTTCGATGAGGACGACCCCGATGCCGAAAGCACCGAGAGCGCCGAAGAATAGGCCCGATCAGCCGCCGGTCTCGTCGAGGATCTCGTCGAGTTTCAAGATGTCGAGTTCGTTTACAATCCCGACGAATGTTCCGTCGCCGTCGACCACGGCGAGAACCTCGACCCCGGCCTCTTCCATGGCCGAGACCGCGTCGCGCAAAGTCCAGGTGGTGTGGGCCACCGGAAGGTCGCTAGCCATGCATTCACCGACGGTGACGTCCTCCCATGTGTCTCGATCGAGATCAGAAATATCGGCCAGAAGGGCCATGCCTTCGTAGTGGTCCCCGCTGACAACCGGCACGATACGTTCACGGCGGCCCAACACGTGGAAGTAGACGAACTCCGAGACCGTGGCGTCGGGTGGCACCGTGAGCACGTCGGTAGTGAGGATCGAACTGATCGGAAGCGTGAATCGACGTTCGAGGTGACCCATCCGCTGCGACACCTGGTGACCAGCCACCGATGAGGGGCCGGCCACCACTTGACTTACCGCGGCCGCCACGAGTGCGGGCACCACAAGAGAACCCACCCCACCTGTGGTTTCGGCCACGAACATGACCGCAGTGATCGGGGCTCGATACCCGGCGCCCAAGAACGCCGCCAGTCCGAGAATTGGATAGAGCGGGGTGTCGTCCTGACCGAGAACGGTGCCGACCAGCTGACCGAGGACCACCCCTTGTGCAGAGAGGGGAATGAACAAGCCGCCGACTCCACCGGCGTAGATCGTGGAGATCGTTGCCGCGACTCTCAGACCGAGGAGAAGAGCTATCAGGCCCAGGCCTCGCCCCTGAACCACCCACGACATTGCCTCGGTGCCCGGTCCCAGAGTGAGGGGAGCGTCGAACGCTATCTGCGCCGTCATGGTGAGCAGGGCCAGGCTGACACCACCGATTGCGAGGCGAGGCAGGGCCGCTGTCTCGTGGGTGGCCTGCTTGGCTCGCCGAACCAGCCACGCGAAACCTCGGCCGGCAAGTCCGGCTGCTATGCCGAGTAGAAGGGCGCCCAGAAGGTCGACGGCCCTGACACCGAACGCCGAAGCACCGCTCTCGCTGGTCACGAAGGAACTGCCCTCCGCGAAGAACGGGATGACCGGCTCGGTTCCCACCAGCGACACAAATGTGGCGTAGCTCGCAGCAGACGCTAGGAGTGAGGGAAGCAGCGCGTGTGGGGTCACGTCGTCTCGGTACGGAGCCTCCATGGCGAACATGACACCGGTAGCCGGGGCCTTGAACACAGCAGCGACTCCCGCCGCCGCGCCGGCGGTCAGGAGTATCTGCGCCTCGCCCCGCCTGAGCCATCGGCCGAAGCGCTTGTGAACCCACAGCCCGAGCGAGGAGCCTGAGTAGATGGAAGGGCCTTCGAGCCCCAGGGCACCTCCGAGACCGATCGTCGTGGCACCAGCCAGCAGCTTTCCGGGTACCTCCGAAATCGGAAGTCGGGGCTGCCGCTCATGGAAGCTGCGGACGAACTCGTCGGATGTAGAAGAGCTCGTGCCTCTTCCGGCGTATCGCAGCAGGATGTAGCCGACTCCAACGCCTACGGCTGGGGCGAACATGACCACGAGAAGCGCCTGGTCGAACAGCCACTCGAGTGCAACTTCCTCGGTGAGCGCCTGGAAGATCGATACGACGAACGCTACGAGAACGCCAGTTGCGACCGAAGCAGCGAGCAAACGGATGTCGTGTCCGTGCACGATCGAGGACAGGTACTTCTTCACGCCGACCTTGTCTACACCACTGCAGGGCCGCTTCAGCACTTCCTGCTTGAAAGCAGAGCGAACTCCAGGACCTACGTCAGGGCTGCGAGCGCTCGACTCAGTTCAGACGGTCGTCGAATCAGCGCGGATCGACGCGATCCAACCAGCTCGGCAACGCCGTTGCTCACACGGTTGGGCCGGTCGGCGAGGAGCAGAGCGATGTCGTCGCTCATCAACAATCCCACATGCTTCGAGCCGGTTCGGCCACATCGAGGGTGGCGATACTCGAAAGAGCCGATCAAGAGCGAGCGATTCTCGGAGCGCAGGGCCGGTACCTGACGTCCCGACGACTCGATCGTGTCGATCAAGGCGAGAATCGCGGCGTGGTGGGCTCGGGTATGCCGACCGCAGAAGGCTGACAAGTCGGCAGCATCCAATGGCTCGGCCGATCGCAGTGCCTGATCGACAACAGGCCGATATGCAGCGGCACTCCTACCAGTCAGTACCGTCTTGACGACCGATCTGACCGGGCGATCCATTGGACTCGCCTGGGCAAGGGTCCGGTGCTCCATGTAGCGGAAGGCGCTCTCGGTGTTCGTACGAGCGAGTCGGGTCACCGCGTCGGACTCCTCGTTGGCGGGATTCCGCGTCAGACGATCACCAGCGAGGGCAATCGATCGTAGGGCCGAGACGAGAAGCCTGTTCTCAGGCACGTCGTAGTCGCGACTCGGCACACTGCAGACGTAGATA
>JAJCXW010000197.1 GCA_029263235.1 Acidimicrobiales bacterium | reverse complement strand
CGTGCACATGTACGGCACACTCGCCCATGGAATCCCCATGACTCAGGCTCCAACCGACTTCTGGAGCTTCCTCGACGACTACTGGTGGCCGAAGGTCGAAGATGTGCTCGACCACCCGATGATCGAAGCTGCCACAGATCTGGTCTGCCACGACATGCTCCGATCGGGCACGACCACGTTCTACGACATCCTCGAAGCCCCCAACTCGATGCCTGATGCGCTTCTCGCCGAGAAGTCGATCCTCGACCGCTACGGGCTACGGGGCATCCTGAGCTTCGAAGCAACCGAGCGAATGGGGCCCGACAACGGCCGGGCCGGACTCGACGAGAACGTATCTCTGATCAAAGCCAGCCGAGCCGACCCCGACAGCCTCGTCAGCGGTGCGATGTGTTTCCACACCTCCTTCACCTGTGGCGAAGCGCTCATTCGCGAAGCCTTCGAGTTGGCCGATCAACTCGACGTGTTCTGCCACGCCCACAGCAACGAGGGGATCCACGAAGGTCTCTGGTGTGAAGAGAATCTGGGTCTGCGGACCTTCGAGTTCTACGACAAGATCGGAGTCGCCGGCCCCAGCTTTCTGGCCAGCCAGTGCGTACAGCTCACACCAAACGAGATCGAGATCATCGCGGCTCGTGGGGTGAGGGTCTCTCACATGCCGCTCTCCAACTGTGAGGTCGGCGGAGGAATCGCACCCGTGCCCGAACTCCTCGACCGCGGGGTGACCATGGGGCTGGGTAGCGACGGCTACATCAACGACATGTTCGAGGTGATGCGCGGCGCGTTCCTGATCCACAAGGCTCGCACCCTCGATCCCGGTGCCATGCCGGCCGAGGTTGTCCTGCACATGGCGACTGAGGGAGGGGCCCGGGTTCTTGGTCTCGACCGGGTCGGGCGACTCGAGCCCGGATACCGAGCCGACCTACAACTGATCGACGCCGAGTTCCCCACCCCCGTGACCGCCGACAACCTGACCGACCAACTGGTGCTGTGGCGCAACGGCACCCATGTCGACGCGGTGATGGTCGACGGCCACTGGCGAGTCAGCGGAGGCGAAGTGATCGGTGCCGATCCGGAAGCCCTTCGCTCAGCCACGCGCCGACAGGCGCTGAGGCTGTGGTCGTGATTGTCAACGGCGCTATCAACATCATGCCCGAGGAGTCGGTATCGAGAGCGGTCGACCTGGCCACCGCCGCCGAGAGTCTCGGCTACAGCCGATGCTGGGTCTACGACGAAGGCCTGGCCTCGCGCGATGTCTACGTCACCCTCGCCGCCATAGCTCTCGCCACCAACAAGTTGGTGATGGGACCCGGAATCACCAACCCCTACACCAGACACGCCGGGTCGACCGCCGCAGCAATCGCGACACTCGACGAACTCTCGGGCGGGCGGGCACTTCTCGGCGTGGGCGCCGGCGGATCTCTCACCCTCCACCCGATGGGCATCACCTGGCAACACCCGCTGGCCTCGGTGCGAGAGACCATCGATGCCTGTCGACGCCTGTTCCAGGGCGAGACCGTCACCTGCGACGGCCGGGAGGTGGCGTTGAACCAAGCGTCGATCGGCTACGCCCGCCCATCGACGGAGATCTGGCTGGCCGGAAGAGGTCCGAAGATGCTGGCGCTCGGCGGCAAGGCTTGTGATGGGGTGATGCTCGACTTCATCTACAAACCCCGACTGGCTGGCTCGGTCGAGCGCGTCAGGAATGCCGCGGCCACCGTGGGCAACCAACCCCGGCTCAGCTACTCGACCGCGGTGATCACCGACGAACAGGCGATGGACAGAGTCAAGCCACACATGACCTACCGGCTGGTCGACTCGCCGGCCGAGGTGAAGGCCGAGATCGGCCTCAGCGAAACCGACGAGAAGGCCATCCGAAACGCCATGAACGATGGGCTCGAGGCCGCCGCCGAGTTCGTGCGCGAAGAGTGGGTCCACCACTTCGTAATCGCCGGAAACGAAGACGAGTGCAAGACCGAGATCGCCGACCTCGTCGAACAATTCGACCTCGCCGAGTTTCTGCTACCGCTCCTCGACGACCAAAGTGCAGTACCGCTCATGACCACCGTCGCCAAGGTGCTCGAACTCTGAGATCGGATACCGACATGTCAACCGAACATTCCTCGGAAGCAAGCTCACACGAGCCGAGCTCAGCCGTGAGCGGGTTCGTCGGCGCCGACATGCACCCGATGCTCATCGACGGGGAGCTCACCGTCTCGTCCTCGGGCGAGCGAATTCCTGTGACCAACCCATCTGACGGCACCGACCTCGGACACATCCCACTGGCAACCGAGGCCGATGTCGATTCGGCCGTCGCCGCGGCCCGCGCCGCATATGACAGCCGATGGCGCCAGATGATGCCCGCCCAGCGAGAGCAGTTGTTGCGACGGGTCACCGATCTGATCGAACGAGACTCCGACCAACTGGCTGAGATCGAGTCGATCGACAACGGCAAGCCGATCGGCCACACCAAACCGATCGACGGTCCGGTAGCGACCCGTCTCGCCGCCAACTTCGCGGGCTGGCCCACCAAGATCTCCGGCGACACTCCAGCGGTGTCGATTCCCGGCCATTTCGTCTACACACTGCGCCAACCGGTGGGGGTGGTCGGCGGCATCATTCCGTGGAACTACCCGCTCATTCACACCGCCCAGAAGATCATGCCGGCGCTCGCCTGCGGCAACACCATCGTACTGAAGCCCTCGGAGAAGGCATCACTCGTGAGCCTGCGCATGGCCGAGTTGTTCGCCGAGGCCGACCTCCCACCGGGAACGGTCAACATCATCACTGGCGACGGACCCACCACCGGCAGCTCGCTCTCCCGACACCCGGGAGTCGACAAGGTCGCGTTCACCGGATCGGTCGCGTCGGGACAGGCCGTGATGCGAGCGGCTGCCGACACGACCAAGCGACTCAGCCTCGAGCTCGGCAACAAGGGTGCCAACATCATCTTCTCCGATGCCGATCTCGATGCCGCGGTGAGTCGTAGCTTCGTGGCGGCGTTCGGCAACACCGGTCAGAGCTGCGTAGCCGGCTCGCGACTCTTCGTTCAGAGCGACATCTACTCACAGGTCGTCGATCAACTCACCGAGTTGGCGAGAGCAGCCCGAATCGGCCACGCACTCGATCCGGCCACGACGATCGGGCCGATCGTCGACCAGGTACAACTCGATCGGATCACCGGATTCATCGATGCCGCTGTCGCCGACGGAGCCAACATGCAGTGTGGTGGAGGACGAATCACCGACGGCGAACTCGCGTCGGGCTTCTTCATGCCGCCCACGATCTTCACCGATGTCGACGACTCAGCCACCGTCGCCTGCGAGGAGATCTTCGGTCCGGTGGTCACGGTTCACCGATTCGACACCGAGGAAGAAGTCATAGCCCGAGCCAACAACACGCCCTACGGCCTGGCCTCGGCGGTGTGGACTCAATCGGTCGGCCGAGCCCATCGAGTTGCGGCACAACTCGAGACGGGGGTCGTCTGGATCAACACGTTCGACATGTTCGACCCGACTGTTCCCTTCGGCGGGATGAAGGGCAGCGGCTTCGGTCGAGACAACGGACGAGAAGTGATCGACATGTACACCGAGTCGAGAGCAGTGTGGGTGGGCACCAAATGATCCAACCATTCGACTTCCAGATCCCGACCCGCATTTCCTGGCGAGTGCCCGTGAGTGAGGCGCTCCCTGAAGCTGTGGCCGATCTCGACGGGAAACGCGTGATGATCGTGACCGATCCCGGAATCGTAGGCACCGGGCTCATCGATCGAATCGGCGACGCTCTCACGAAGGCCGACTGCACCACCACCACGTTCACCGATGTCGGCTCGAACCCGACCACCCGCCACGTCGCCTCGGCCCGTGAAATGGCACATGGCACCGACGCAGACGTCATCGTCGCGGTTGGGGGAGGATCCCCGATCGACACCGCCAAGGCCGCCGCGATGCTGGTGACCAATGGCGGCGACTACTCCGAATATCAGTGGGGCGGAAGGCCGATCACCCGGCAGAGCCATCCCCTGATCACCGTTCCGACAACAGCAGGAACCGGGAGCGAGATCTCGAAGGTGGCGGTGATCTCCGACGAAAACGAACCATTCAAGAAGGGGGTTCTGAGCCCCCACATGTATGCCCGGGTGGCGGTCCTCGACCCTGAGGTGACCGTTGGACTTCCCGCCGGCCTCACCGCCGCAACGGGGATCGATGCTTTCATTCACGCCCTCGAAGCGTTCACCGGGAAACGCACCAGCCCCATCACCGACATGCTTGCCATCGAATCGCTGCGACTCTGCTGGCAGCATCTGCCGGTTTCGACGACCACCGGTTCAGACCTCGAAGCACGATCGCAGATGATGCTCGCCGCGCTCTACGGCGGGATGGCCATGGACCAGTCCGGCCTCGGCCTCGTCCACGCCCTGTCAGGTGGCGTGTGCAGCCGCCTTCACCTCCACCACGGCCTCGCCAACGCCGCGTTGTTGCCAACCGTGTTCGGATTCAACGTGGACCACATAGCCGACGACCGCCGGCACACCCTGACCCAGATAGTGGGGCTTCCCTCCGATGCCCCGGACGACGCCCTCGTCGCCGCCATCACCAGATTCGTTGGGTCGCTCGGCCTCCCGACCGACCTGTCGGAGCATCGTGAATCTCTCGACTCCGACGCCATCGATTCCATCGCCGAAGAATCGATGCGGATGGTGATGGTCCACAACAACCCGCGCCCCGTCGAGACCAGCGACTGCCGCTCGCTGATCACAGCCATGGCCTGAGCCGACCTCCCCGATCCCGCTCGCTCAACCCCAACCATCACCAAGAATCAGGTACAGCTTGATCTACTCCAACGCCACGATCCTGACCCTCGACAACGACCGCCGGATCATCTCCGAAGGCGCTGTCAGAGTGATCGGCAACGACATCGAGGCAGTGGGCAAGACCGACGATCTCACGGCCGCCCATCCCGACGACGAAGTCATCGACTGCCGCGGCGGCATCATGTTGCCGGGGTTGATCGATACTCACGTTCACACCTCGCAGTGCATGCTGCGAGGGGTCAGCGAGGCGAGCGGGCCCGGCGACTTCCATACCTGGCTGTTCGGACGAATCTTTCCGCTGCAGGGCACCTACACCCACGAGGACGCGCTGGCGAGCGCCTCGCTGTGCGTACTCGAGATGCTCAAGTCGGGAACGACCGGGTTTGTGGAGTGCCTCCTGGCCGACCACTACGGGCTCGACGGTATTGCCCAGATGTGCCTCGATTCCGGCATTCGTGCCGCGCTGGGAAACCTCGTGATGGATGTGTCGCCCGAGAAGCGCGACGAGGCCGGCTGGCCGCTGAGCATGTGGCAGGACCGCGAGTCGGGCATGGCCGGAACCATTGCCGGACACCAACGCTGGACCGACTCAAACGGTCGGCTGCAGATCTGGTTCGGTTCGAGATCGGTCGAACCAGCCAACGACTTGTCGCTGTTTCCCGAAGTGGCGTCTCTTGCTCGAGAGCACGGAATCGGCATCACCATCCACCTGGCCGAACTGCCCTCCGACAACGACTACGCCCGGTCGCTCGGCCACCGAAGCCACATCGCTCTGGCCGAGCACCTCGGCCTGCTCGGTCCTCGCACCGTGCTCGCCCACTGCACGATCGCCGACGACGAGGACATCGCCGTTCTGGCCTCCACCGGCACCACCGTCGCTCACTGCCCTGGTAACAACTCGGCCACCGGTTGGGGCCCAGCCCGTGTGACCGACATGCTCGACGCCGGAGTCAACGTCACTCTCGGCTGCGACGGTGCGCCCACCAACGCCAACATGGATCTGTTGCGCGACCTCCGAGTCACCGCCCATGTGGCCCGGATGCGAGAACACCGCCGGGCTGCCATCACCCCCGAGACCATTCTGGAAATGGCGACCCTCAACGGGGCCAAGGCCCTCGGACTCGAGTCGAGAATCGGCTCGCTCGAAGCCGGCAAGGCCGCCGACTTCATCGTGATCGATGTCGATGCCCCGCACCTTCAGCCCATCTGGAATCCGGTTGCATCGGTGGTGTTCGCAGCGCAGGGCAGCGACGTCGACACGGTCGTCATCGACGGCACTCTGGTGATGCACCAACGCGAGGTCAAGACCATGGACGAGTCGGCGATCGTGGCGAAGGCCCGCACGACCCAGCAGGCCGTGGCCCAACGGTGTGGCATAGATGATCTCGGATCGTCATGGCAGGTGATCTGACCAGATGAGCTCAACCCGATCTCATTCGCACCGCTCGGTCTTCGTCACCGAGAGACCCCTCGTTCACCAGAATCTCGCTCTAGAAGCCGCGCCCGATTGGCTCGACATCACCATGCTCGAATCGCCTGA
Organism: Acidimicrobiales bacterium; assembly: GCA_029263235.1. Lineage (GTDB taxonomy): Bacteria > Actinomycetota > Acidimicrobiia > Acidimicrobiales > Aldehydirespiratoraceae > SZUA-87. Next base: position 3,425 of record JAJCXW010000197.1, on the reverse strand, counting down.
TCGGGAGACGATCGTCGCGGCACTCGACGGCGCCGACTTCATGATCTCGGAGAGGTCCGGGGTGATCGACGCCGAGATGATCCGAAGCGCGACCAATCTCCAACTCATCCAGCGGCTGGGCACAAGAAGCCACGACATCGACCTGACAGCCGCCGAGCAAGCCGGGGTGGCCGTGTGTTGTCGCACTCTCGCCACATCGATGGCGGTCGCCGAACACACGATGGCGCTCGTGTTGTCGCTGGTGAAGCGCCTGCGCGACACGACAGAAGAGACAGTGAGCGGTCACGACTGGGGCGATCCGGCCCTCACCGACGCCAACAGTTTCGTGATCAACTGGAGCCAGCGCCAAGGCATCACAATGCTGCACGGGGCGACGGTCGGAATCATGGGATTCGGCGAGATCGGAACTCAGTTGGCGATGCGGCTCAGAGCCTTCGGATCCGACGTCGTGTACCACAATCCCAATCGCCTACCCGAGGCACTCGAGCGAGAACAGGGCATCCGGTACGCATCGTTCGAGGGGTTGCTGGGCGAAAGCGACATCGTCTGCATGCTCGTGCCCAGCTCCGACCAGACCGATGGCATCACCAGCCCCGATTTCCTGGCCGCCATGAAACCGGGTTCGATCCTGGTGAGCACCGGAGCATCCACCACCCTCGACGAGGACGCCGTGGCCGCTGCCTACAAGAGTGGTCACCTCGCCGGTGTCGCCACCGACGGATACCAATGGGAGCCGGTGCGGGCCGACAACCCGTTGCTGAAACTGGCCGACGATCGACGGGCCAATGTGATCCTCACGCCACACTGCGCCCTCGGAAACATGATTCTGGGCGTCGAGTTCCGAGCCGGCGACTACCTCAACATCGTGAATCTCGTTGAAGGCCGTCCGCTTCAGGACCGCATCGTCTAGAACCGAGACGCCCGACTAGCGTCAGCCCAGTCAAACCCCGCCGAGAAACCGAGAGACATGTCCCAGTCCGGAAGCGACAAGACGAACACCTCCGCCATCACCGACCACACCATCATGCGGACGTTGGCCGACTCGATCGAAGTCGGACAACCAGTGGTGCTGGCCACCGTCATTCGCACCGACCGATCGGTTCCGAGGCGGGCCGGATCGAAGATGCTGGTCTGGGCCGATGGTCGCCAGATCGGAACGGTCGGTGGTGGCGAGATGGAGTCTCGGGTCGTGGCCGAAGCCACTGATGCCCTCACCGACGGACGCAGCCGCGTACTCGACTACGACCTCGTCGACCCCAGCACCGGCGATCCCGGTGTCTGTGGCGGCACCGTCACGATCCACATGGAGCCTTTCATGAGCCGTCCAACCGTTCTCGTCGTCGGCTGTGGCCACGTGGGCCGCGCCGTGATCGACCTCGCCCACTGGCTGGGCTACCGCGTGGTGGCGGTCGATGATCGCGCCGAGTTGGCCGACCCATCCGCAGTGCCCAATGCCGATGCCGTGATCATGGGATCGATAGCAGAAGCGCTCGAGGCCGAACCCGTCAACGATCAGACTCATGCCGTGCTCGTCACCCGCAGTGTGGCCCTCGACCTCGAGACGATTCCGCCATTGCTGGCATCACCGGTTCGTTCGATCGGGGTGATGGGAAGTGTCCGGCGCTGGGACACAACATCGGGGAAGCTGCGCGACGCGGGAACGAGCGACGAGGATCTGGAGCGGGTCACTGCTCCGATCGGTGTGGAGATTCACGCCGAGACCCCCGAGGAGATAGCTCTCTCGATCATGGGTCAGATAATCGCCGACAGACGCACCCCTCTCCCCGACTGATGATTTTCAGCCGTCATCCTGTCGTGATCCGAGGTGGTGGTGATCTCGCGACGGGGGTTGCGTGGCGTCTGAGTCGGGCCGGGTTCCCGGTGGTCGTGTGCGAACTCGCCGAGCCCCTGACCGTCCGCCGAACCGTCGCGTTGTCCTCGGCGGTCCTCGATGGATCGGTCACGATCGAGGGCCTGGTCGGAAGACGCGTCGACGACCCTGGCGAACTGATCGCAACCGCGCTCGCCGGAGTCATACCGGTGATCGTCTCGCCGGGCCTACCGTCGATCGGGTCTTCGGTCGTGGTGGATGCCCGACTCGCGAAGGTCAACATCGACACGACCATCGACGACGCCGAAACAGTGATCGGTCTCGGTCCCGGATTCACGGCCGGTTTCGATTGTCACGCCGCTATCGAAACCAAGCGCGGCCATCATCTGGGCCGTGTGATCTGGGATGGATCGCCGGCTGCCAACACCGGCACACCAGGCATCATCGGCGGCCGCGGATCCGAACGGGTGCTGAGAGCACCCGTTGACGGCCGAGCCGAGTGGGTGTGCTCCATCGGCGACATCGTCAAGGAGGGAGACCGACTCGGGTCAATTGGTGGAGTCGCAGTGTCGGCCCCGTTCGATGGCGCCGTTCGGGGCTTGATCACCAGTGCGGCGAAGGTCGAGGCCGGAGTCAAGATCGGCGATGTCGATCCCCGGCCCGACACTTCAGCGTGTCACGAGATATCCGACAAGGCGTTGGCGGTGGGTGGCGGCGTGGTGGAAGCAGTGCTCAGTCGGCTCGGCCCCGACCTGGCGTCGGGAGGCAACGAGTGAGCACCGAAGCCATCGAACTGTCGAGGGTGGCAGCCCATCTCGACCTGGGCGACCACGAGCTGATCTCTCTGGTGGGCGGCGGAGGCAAGACGACTCTGCTCTTCGCCATATCGGGGCAGCTCACCGGTCGAAGGATCATCACCACCACCACCAAGATGGGCCGCGAACAGCGAGGCGAAACGCCAGTTCTGGTCGAACCATCCGACCGCGATCTCATCGACGCTCTCAACACTCACCAGTTGGTGCAGGCGTGGGGAAGCGTCTTCGAACACAAGGCCGTCGGCGTGCCCCCTGACGTGGTCGACCGCTGGTTCGGGCTGGCCGACCATGTCGTGGTGGAGGCCGACGGCGCGCGTCGCCGCCCCTTCAAGGCCCCGAAGGTGTTCGAGCCGCCGATCCCGTCGCTCACCACCACCGCCATAGCGGTGATCGGTGCGGATGCCCTCGGGAGGGTCATTCACGACCGGTGCTTCCGGCCTCTCCGCGTGGCCGCCGCCGCCGAATGCTCCCCGTGGGAGCGACTCACCCCCCAACTGGCCGCACGAGCCCTGACCAGCCCCCGGGGAAGTCGAAAGAACGTCCCCGATTCGGCACGTTTCGTGGTGGTCGTCACCAAGGTCTCACCCGACGACGAGCTGGCCCACCAACTCCTCACCGAACTCTCAACCAGAAACATCCAAGCCCTCGCCATCTCGATCCCCTCATCTCCCCTTCCCTTCATCCGAAATCAGGGGGCGTGTGCCACAATTCTTGTGGGGCCCGCCCCCCGTGTTGGGGGTGGGGGGGGGGGGGTGGGGGGGGGGGGGGCTTGGGGGGAG
>JAJCXW010000196.1 GCA_029263235.1 Acidimicrobiales bacterium | reverse complement strand
CCACTTGCCGCGGTCGCGACCCACCCCCGACATCTTGAAGCCACCAAAGGGCGCCTCCATGTGAGGTTGGATCGAGTTGAGGCCGACGTTTCCGCTTTCGATCCTTCGTCCGATCGAATAGGCACGCTTCGTATCGCCGGCGTAGACGTAGGAGAACAACCCGTAGTCGGACTGATTGGCGAGAGCCACTGCCTCGTCGTCGCCGTCGTGGGGCATGATCACCACGACCGGACCAAACGCCTCCTCGCGAACTACGTGCATGTCGGGGGTGCAGTCGGCGAGAAGGGTCGGCGATACGTAGTAGCCGGCCAGATCGGGACGGTCGCCGCCGCAGATCAAGGTCGCGCCGGCGTCGACCCCGGCGGCCACGAAACCCTCGACCCGATCGCGATGAAGCTCCGTGATCACCGGCCCGACGATGGTGTCGCTGCTGGTCGGATCACCGACCTTCATGAACCCAGCGAAGGTCTTGAGTGTCTCCACCGTCTGGTCGTAGATGCTTCGATGGCAGATGACACGGGTGGGCGCGGTGCAGATCTGGCCCGAATGGAACCCCCACACCGACGCGACGGCCTGACACGCCGCGTTGACATCGGCGTCCTCGGTCATCACCAACGCGCCCTTGCCACCCAACTCCATCAGCAGTCGCTTCATGGTTCGGGCCCCGTTCTCCATGATGCGAGACCCGATGGAAGTTGAACCGGTGAACGAAATCATGTCGACGTTGGTCGAGTCGACAAGCGCGGCCGGTGCTTCCGGACCTGATCCGGTGACGATGTTGACCACCCCCGGCGGAATTCCAGCCTTCTGTATCGCGTCGCCCAAGAGAAGCACACCGAGTGGGTCCTGAGGAGCGGGCTTGATCACAACCGTGTTGCCGGCCGCGAGGGCCGGTGCGACCTTTCCTGCCACATTGGTCAGAGGGAAGTTGTAAGGCGTGATCGCAGCCACCACACCAACTGGTTGGTGATGCACCATTGCTCCGACCAGGCCGGCCGGACCCAAGCCGCTCTTCGCCTGGGGAATCGGGGCAAGCGCCTCGTCGAGGTCGATCGGCTTGGAGTAGTAGCGAAACCGGTCGATGAACGGACCACCCACCTGCAGCGACTCGGCGATCGCTGTGGTGGCGCCCGTCTCGGCCTGGACGATGCCGGTCCACGCCGGCGAGTCGGCTTCGAGCACATCGGCGAGTCGGGCCAGGTGGGCACACCGATCAGAGCGGCTCAATCGCTTCCAGCCCGCCGATGCAGTCCGCGCGGCTCGAGCCGCGTCCTCGGCCTGTTCGGGGCTGGCCTCAGGGGCGTGGCCCACAACCGAGGTGGTGTTCGGGTCGATGATCTCGTAGGTCCCGGAGTCGGGGTCAACCGACTCGCCCCCGATCAACAGTTGCCACTTGTGGTCGACATCGATCGTGGTCATCGCACCCCTTACGCGTGGATTGCCGTCGCTGGAATCAGCGCGGAGCCTAGTCGTGACCAGCGTGCGAGAACGAGCCCCAGCGACGACTCCATGACCATCCGCTCGGCGTCGCTTGGTGAAACGACCCGTTGCTGCCCTAGCCTCACCTCAACATCTCAGCGAGGAGAACCTCCCATGGCAGAAGCCGTCATTGTCGCCACCGCCCGTACCCCCATAGGCCGGGCCGTCAAGGGCTCACTAACCGAGGTGCGCACCGACGACATGTCGGCGTTCATTTTCTCGGACGTGCTCAGCAAGATTCCCGAGCTCGACCCCAACGACATCGAGGACGTCATCTGGGGAATCGGACAGCCCGCGGGTGAAGGTGGCTACAACATCGCCCGTGTCATCTCCACGCTCGTTGGCCTCGAGCTTCCCGGAGTATCGATCAACCGCTACTGCTCATCGTCGCTGCAGACCATCCGCATGGCCGCCCACGCCATCAAGGCCGGCGAAGGCGACTGCTTCGTGGCCGGAGGCGTGGAGACAGTGAGCCGCTACATGTACGGCGCCGCCGACACCGGCTCCCACAATGAGACCTACGCCGATGCCGAGGCCCGCACTGCTGCTCGCTCGGGTGAGGGAACCGACATGTGGACCCCAGCCGAGGGAGTTCCCGACGTCTACATCGCAATGGGTCAGACCGCCGAGAACGTTGCCCAGTTCAAGGGCATCTCACGCGAGGCCCAGGACGAATACGGCGTGCTCTCGCAGAACCGCGCCGAGGCCGCTCAGGCTCGAGGATTCTTCGAGCGTGAGATCACGCCTTACACGCTCGCCGACGGCACCGTGGTCAGCAAGGACGACGGAATCCGTGCCGGCACCACGATCGAGAAGGTGTCGCAACTCAACCCGGTGTTCCGGCCCGATGGCACCGTCACCGCAGCCAACGCCTGCCCGCTCAACGATGGCGCGGCTGCCGTTGTGGTCATGTCCGACACCAAGGCGGCCCAGCTCGGCCTCAAGCCCTTGGCACGAATCGTGGCCAGTGGCTTGTCGGCCATCAACCCGGAGATCATGGGCCTCGGTCCGGTCGGGGCTTGTGAGCAGGCCATGGGCCGCGCCGGTATGACGATCGACGACATCGACATCGTCGAGATCAACGAGGCGTTCGCCGCACAGGTGATCCCGAGTGCCGATGAACTCGGTATCGACATCGACAAGCTCAACCCCAACGGCGGGGCGATCGCCCTCGGTCATCCCTTCGGCATGACCGGCAGCCGCATCATGACCACGCTGATCAACGGTCTCCAGGATTCCGACAAGACCATCGGCATGGAGTCGATGTGTGTCGGTGGTGGCCAGGGAATGTCGATGATCATCGAACGTCTCAGCTGACCCGGTAGAGAGCATGGATTCGAGCGACATCGAGGTCGAGCCGGGTCATCTGTACCTGGGACCGGTCATCGAGCCAGAGTCTGGTGACCCGGTCGACGACCAGAGGATCATCTACGAGGCCAGCGATCTCACCACTCATGGGGTGATCGTCGGGATGACCGGATCGGGTAAGACCGGTCTGGGTATCTGCCTGCTCGAAGAAGCGCTGCTGCAGGGAATCCCGACGCTGGTGATCGACCCCAAGGGAGACATGGGCAACCTGTTGCTCGCGTTTCCGGATCTGGCACCCTCCGATTTCCGGCCTTGGATCAACGAAGCCCAAGCGGAGCGCGATGGAGTCTCCCCCGATGAGTTGGCCGCATCGACCGCCGACATGTGGGAGACGGGGCTCGGCCGTTCGGGGATCGGGAAAGATCGCTTGTCGTCGTTGGTCTCGGGCGCAGATTTCACCATCTACACGCCAGGTTCGAAGTCCGGAATCCCGCTCAACGTGATCGGCGACATGTCGCCGCCCGCCCAGGGCACCGATGCCGAGGCCCTCCAGGACGAGATCGATGGTCTCGTACAAGGATTGCTGGGCCTGGTCGGAGTGAAGTCCGACCCGTTGTCGGGTCGAGAACACGTCTTGTTGGCCAATCTCGTGAGCCACGCTTGGGCCAACGGATCCACCATGGATCTCCCCCGCATGATCTCTCAGGTCCAGGATCCACCGATGCGCAAGCTCGGCGTGATCCAGCTCGACACGTTCTTCCCGCCGGACGACCGAACCGCTCTGGCAATGAAGCTCAACGGATTGCTGGCATCGCCATCATTCGCTTCGTGGGGCGAAGGCGAACCTCTCGATATCGAGTCGATGCTCTACGCCGCCGACGGTCGGCCGAGATCGGCGATCGTCTCGATCGCCCATCTGAGCGACGACGAGCGTCAGTTCGTCGTCACGCTCGTGTTGTCGAAGCTCGTCACATGGATGAGGTCACAGTCCGGTAGCCCCGACCTGAGGGCTCTCGTCTACATGGACGAGGTGTTCGGGTTCGTGCCTCCCACCGCTCAGCCGCCCGCCAAACGGCCGATTCTCACGATTCTCAAACAGGCCCGCGCCTTCGGTGTCGGGATGGTCCTCTCCACACAGAATCCCGTCGATCTCGACTACAAGGCCATCAGCAACGCCGGCACATGGATGATCGGAAGACTCCAGACCGAACGCGACAAGGGACGGCTTCTCGAGGGCATGAGATCGGCCGGCGGCGACGTCGATGTCGACCATGTCGGTGATGTCATTGGTTCTCTCGGCAAGCGCCAGTTTCTGCTCCACACCACCAAGGGTGGCGCCCCCACGACATTCGGCACCCGTTGGGCCATGTCGTATCTGCCCGGCCCGCTGACGCGAGAACAGATCTCCGGCCTGATGGACGGCCAGCGAGAGTCCGACCCGGTCGAGCCGGTCGCCACGACCACAGCCTCAGCGCCCTCGCGCCCCGCTCCAACCGAACTAGCCGACGACGAGTCCGCGGTCGCGCCGGAGATCGCCGACGGAGTGCCGGTGACCTTCGCCGACCCAGCAGCCGAGTGGGCGGCCTCTCTCGGTGCAACGCCTGACGGACGACGCATGGTTCCGGCCCTGGCCTGTCGGGTTCGCCTCCTGTTCGACGAGGCCGCCGATGACCTTCGCCACGAAGCCGAGTGGGAAGCAGTCGCAACCATCGACTCGAAGACGGTCGGCGGCGACGACTTCACTCCAGTCGACTACGACGATCGCGACCTCAGGTCGAAACCGCCCGATGGCTGTGTCTACATCATTCCCGAAGCGAAGCTCCAGACCAAGACATTCTTCACCAACACTCAGCGCTCGCTCAAGGACACCATCTACCGCAGCGAAACACTGGAATTGTTCCGCAATCCGGGCCTGAAACTGTTCTCCAGGGTGGGCGAGACCAAGGCAGAGTTCGAGGTCCGATGCGGCAAGGCAGCTGAGGACCGGGCCGACGAGGACGCCGACGAGTTGCGCGTCTCCATCGACAAGAAGCAGGACCGGGTCAGAGCGGCCATCGACAAGGCCGAGGACCGGGTGCGCGAACTCGAGTCCGACGCCAAGGACCGCAAGCAGAACGAGTTTCTCAGCGGAGCCATCGACCTCGTCGGCGGACTGCTCGGCGGCCGCAAGAGTTCCCGGAGCGTGATGGGCGGAGTACGTCGCGCCTCAGGAAAGCGGCGCATGTCGTCCAACGCCAAGCAACGCGTGGAGACGGCCAAGAACCGCCTCGACGAAAACCTCGACAAGCTCGAGGATCTGGCGGCCGTGCTCGAGGACGCTCTGGCCGAGAGCCGCGACGAGTGGGACGAGGTGGCCGAGGCCATCGAGGAACGCACCGTGAGCCTCGAAAAGACCGATATAGCCATCGAAGATCTCGGCCTGGTGTGGATTCCGACCGAGTGATGTGACCTCGGACACGCTCCGTGTGGCCAACGTCACAGTCAGTCTCTCTGGGTGAGACGTCCTCGATTCGTTCACGATCTGTGACGAATGAAACGTGACTGTCATCAAAACTCCACTCAACGATTCACTGAGTGTGGCAAACTGCTCAAGTCCGGCCAGCGGTGGCCGATTGGACACTGAATTCTGAATCGGGGTGGTCGAGACAGTCTCGGTCCACATCGCGCACACCCACAGCGCAGAGCGGTAATGGCTGTATCCGAGACAAAAACAGAGCCGACACCTATGCCGGTGATGCTCTATCCCGACAGCAAGACACTGCCGGATCCAATCCGTCGCCACGGCACGTTCAGCACCACCAAGTCCGCGCTGGTCATGGCCGACCTGATCATGGTCACATTGGCGCTGCTCGCGGCTACCTGGCTCAACAGCAGCATCAACCCCGACGACCCCACCACCACCAGCCGATACACAGCGCTCGCTCTGATGAGCCTGCCGATGTGGCCCGTCGCCATCACCCAGCAATTCCTCTACCGAGCCCGATACCTCAGCCGTCGAATCGACGAGATGGCGAGAGTCGGTCGGGCCGTCGCAGTCGGAATGCTCCTCACCGGCGGCCTCAGCATTCTCGTGAAGGTCAGCATCGGGCGACAGTGGCTCGTCCTCACCGGCTCGCTCGTGTTGCTCTTTCTCGGAATCGAACGGCTCATGGCCCGCGTGCTGTTCGACCGAGCCCGACGCCAGGGCTCATTGCTCCGACCGGTCCTGATCGCCGGCCGCAACGCCGAAGGCAAGCTCGTACGCGACATGCTCGAGAGCGACCCGAGCCTGGGCTACCAATTCAAGGGCTTCGTCGAGGACATCGTCGAGACCGTGCCGGGAGAGTCTCCCCTGGCTCTGCTGGGCGACCCCTCCAAGGTGATTCGGGCCATCGAGACCGCTGGCTCTTCGAGCATCATCATTGCCGCCACCGCCATCGACATCGGCACCTCCAACCGACTCATCCGAGCGCTCACCGAATACGGCGTCCACGTCGAACTCTCCTCGACCCTGTGCGACATTGCCGCCAACCGCCTCACCGTCCGACCCGTCGGCCGAATGCCGATGATGTACATAGAACCGGTGATGCGAACCGGTTGGCGCCCACGGGCCAAGCGCGCGTTCGACCTGGCCGTCGCCGTTCCGACCCTGCTGCTCTCGCTCCCGCTTCTCGCGATCGTGGGCCTGGCCATCAAGATCAACAACCCAGGTCCGGTGATATTCCGTCAACCTCGGGTCGGCCGCGACGGCAATCTGTTCGAGATGCAGAAGCTTCGCACGATGGTCATCGATGCCGAAGCCCAACTCGACGACCTTCTCGATCAGAGCGAAACCACCGGGCCGCTGTTCAAGATGCACGACGATCCCCGCATCACCAGAGTTGGTCGCATCCTTCGCAAGCTTTCAATCGACGAGCTCCCTCAGCTCCTCAATGTCATTCGCGGCGACATGAGCCTGGTTGGGCCCCGACCCGCACTCCCCCGCGAGGTCGAGAGCTGGGACAAAGAACTCCACAACCGACTTCGGGTCAAGCCCGGTATCACCGGCATGTGGCAGGTCAAAGGTCGCTCCGGCGACGACCACGACTCGATGTATGCCCAGCTCGACCTCTACTACGTCGACAACTGGAGCCTGTTCACCGACGTCATGATCCTCGCCCGCACCGTGCCTGTGGTGCTGACGAGCAAGGGCCAGGTCTGAACGCATCTCCCATCGATTCTGATGGGAGACGTTCGCGGGCGTAGAGTTCGCGCATGGCACTGATCGACCCCAGGCCGCTCGACATTCTCGACGGCGACTTCTACGTCGACGACCCGTATTCGCGTTACGCGTGGCTGCGCGCGAACTCACCGTGCCACTGGGACGACATCAACGAGCTCTGGGTGATCACGCGATACGACGACATCATCGCGATCGAGAAGGACAAGGCCACCTTCATCAATTCCGATCAGGCCAAGGGCGGATACCGCCCCAACATTCCCGCCGATCCGTCGATCATCGGCACCGACGATCCGCTTCACAGCGCCCGACGCAATCTCATCTCGCGTCGCTTCACGCCGCGCGCTGTCATGAAGTGGGAGGACCACGTCCTCGAGACCGTCGACTCACTGATCGACCCGGCGCTCGAGAGAGGCGAGGCCGACGTCGTGAGCGATCTAGCCGCGCCGCTCCCCGCCATCATGATCACGTCGCTGCTGGGATTCCCCAATGAGATGTGGCCGAAGCTGCAGCACTGGTCGGAGACCACCATTGCCCTGGGCGGAGGGCCCCGCTACTTCGACGATGCCGGAACTCTGGCGGCGATGGAGTTCGCTCAGGCCTGCGCCGATCTCTACGGCGAGAAGAAGTCGTGCCCGGCCGACGATGTCATGTCGGTCTGGATCGATGCCGAGTCTCGACACGCTGGCACGGTTGGCGGGCAGCCGTTCGGACTCGACCAGATCATCTCCGACTGTCTTCTGGTGCTCGATGGCGGGGCCGAGACCACCCGGACCGTGATTGCCCGAACCATTCTCGAACTGGCCCGACAACCCCAACAGTGGCAACTACTCAAGTCCGGTGCCGACATCGACGTGGCGGTCGAGGAGTTCATCCGGTGGGTCACCCCGGTGCACAACTTCGCCCGGGTCGCCACCCGCGACGTCGAACTCCACGGGCAGACGATCCGGGCCGGGCAGCAGGTACTCCTCATGTACGCCGGAGCCAACCGCGACCCGCAACGCTTCGACGACCCCGACCGCTTCGACGTGACCCGCAGCCCCAACAACCACATCTCGTTCGGATTCGGAACCCATTTCTGTCTGGGCGCCTCGTTGGCTCGCCTCGAAATCAAGACCTTCTTCGAACGCCTTGTTAGCAAAGTCGCGACGATCGAGCCGATCGACCGGCTCCCCCATGACGAGATGCCCAACGCGTTTGTCTACGGCCTGCGCGAGTCGCACGTCGCTCTCGTCCCCGAGACCTGATCAGCGCCGTTCTCACCCACGTGTCTTCACCGAGCCCATCTCCGCTGATCGACTTCCTTCCCGACCAGGTCACCGACGACAACATCCTGTTCGGGTTCTTGGAATGGGCCGACGCGTCGGGGATCTCGCTCTATCCGCACCAAGAAGAAGCGATCGTTGCTGCCCTGAGCGGCGACAACGTTATCCTCGCCACGCCCACCGGCTCCGGGAAGTCATTGGTCGGCCTGGCCGGGGCGTTCGCCATGCTTGCCACGGGCCGACGAGCGTTCTACACAGCTCCGGTGAAGGCGCTGGTCAGCGAGAAGTTCTTCGAGATGACCCGCCAGCTCGGCGCCGACAACGTGGGGATGATCACCGGCGACGCCAGCGTCAACTCGGGGGCGTCGGTCGTGGTCTGCACGGCGGAGATTCTCGCCAACATGGCCCTACGCAACGGTGCCGACACCAGAGCCGATCTGGTGATCATGGACGAATTCCACTTCTACGGCGACCGAGACCGCGGATGGGCATGGCAGGTTCCTCTGCTGGAACTGCCCAACGCCGCGTTCCTGCTGATGTCGGCAACGCTCGGCGACACCAAGTCGCTGCGTGATGATCTCAGCGATCGCAACGGCCGCACCACCACGCTGGTCGACGCCGCGGAGCGTCCTGTGCCGCTCGACTTCGAGTATCGCGAGACCACCCTGCTCGACTCGATAGGCGATCTCCTGAACGACGACCGCGTTCCCGTCTACATCGTGCACTTCACCCAGAAGGACGCGGCGGCCCGAGCCCAGAGCCTCACCAGCCTCGATGTGCTGACCAAGGACCAGAAGGCCGAGGTGAAGGCGGCCATCGGAGGGTTCCGGTTCGACACGCCGATCGGGAAGGACCTCCGGCGGTTCATCCAGGCCGGCATCGGGCTGCATCACGCTGGCCTCCTTCCGAAGTACCGGCTACTCGTCGAGAAGCTCGCCCAGCAGGGCCTTCTCAAGCTCATTTGCGGCACCGACACTCTTGGAGTGGGCATCAACGTGCCGATCCGCACCGTGTTGTTCACCCGCCTCTGCAAGTACGACGGACGCCGAGTTCGGGTCCTTTCCGTTCGTGACTTCCAACAGATCGCCGGAAGAGCCGGGCGCAAGGGCTTCGACACCGCCGGTTCGGTTCTGGTGCAGGCACCCGAACACGTGGTGGACAACAAGCTGGCGGCAGCCAAGGCTGAGCACGATCCCAAGAAGAAGCGCAAGCTCGTGAAGCGCAAGCCACCCGAGAAGGGGTATGTGCACTGGGACGGAGACACACTCGCTCGACTGCAGAACGGCCGACCCGAGACTCTCGCCTCCAGTTTTGCGGTGAGCCACTCCATGCTGCTCAACATGCTCGACCGGCCCGGCGACGGATGCCACGCCATGAAGAGACTCCTGGTCGACAACCACGAGACCCGCAAGCACCAGCGTCGACACATCCAACGGTCCATCTCGGTGTTTCGGTCGCTGATCGAAGCCGAAATCATCGAGCTTCTGGACGAGCCCGATGAACTCGGGCGGCCGGTGAGAGTCAATCTCGATCTTCAAGACGACTTCCGGCTCAATCAGCCTCTGGCCCTGTTCGTGGTGGAGGCGATTGAGGCGCTCGATCCTGAGGCCCCGGATCACTACCTGCAGGTGTTGAGTCTCGTGGAGTCCGTGCTCGACGACCCGATGACGATCCTCTATGCCCAACTCGACAAGGCCAAGGATGCCCTCGTGAGCGAGCTGAAGTCCCGGGGGGTTGAGTACGAGGAACGCATGGAGCAGCTCGACCAGCTCACCTGGCCCAAGCCCGAGGCCGAATTCATAGAACCGGCATTCGAGATCTTCGCTCGTCACCATCCGTGGGTGGGACGCGAACAGGTCGGCCCGAAGTCGATCGCCCGCGACATGCTCGAACACGCTGAGACCTTCAATCAGTACGTCAACCGGTTTGGCCTGAAGCGTTCCGAGGGACTCCTGCTTCGGTATCTCACCGACTGCTACAAGACTCTCGTTCAGACCGTGCCCGCCGAGCACTCCACCGACGACCTCGGCGACGTCATCGAGTGGCTCAACGCCACGATTCGCCACGTCGACTCCAGTCTCATCGACGAGTGGGAGAAGCTACGCAATCCCACCGAAGCGGAAGCCGAGGTGGCCCCGCCGGAATCCCCCGATATCACCCACAACCAGCGCGCATTCGGCGTCATGATCCGAAACGAGATGTTCCGGTGGGTGACGCTCCTCGCCCGCCACAGGTCCGGCGAGCTGGTCCGATCGCTGGCCGATCCGGGGCCCTGGACCCCGGACGGAGTGGTCGAACAACTACGGGACTACTGGGAAGACCACGAGTCGATCTTGATCGACGGGGATGCCAGATCGAAGCAGTGGATCACCATCGACCCAGAGACGTCGCTCGTGTCGCAGACCATCTGCGACCCCGAGCAATTCAACGAATGGGTGATCGAGGCGCGAATCGACATCGACGCCTCATCCGCCGAACAGCGGGCCGTCGTGGTGCCCATCGGAATCCGACGACTCTGAAGCTGCGCGCCTGACTGATCAGCGCCGAACCACCGAGAGCAACTCCGGCGGCAGCATAAACGACCCGTCTGGCGAGGGGTGAAGGTCGATCTCAGCTAGAACCGCATCGGCGCTCAGGGCCGAGTAGAGATGCGGAAATGTCTCCAACGTGCCGGTGCCGTCTTCCCAGACCACGGCACTGGAGATCATGTGGGCGTCGATCACCAGAGCCACGAGATCAGTCTCTCCGCGGTAGATGGCATTGGCCGGCGACAGCACCTGATGAAGGGCAGAGAGGTGGATGAAGCCATCGCGTTCCCACTCCGTCGGCAGGTACGACCCGTTCGACCGAGCCGATTCCCACTGCCCACGACGCGCCATGTGTACCAGTCGAGCTGGAGCTGAACCCCAGCCGTCGCGGACGTGAGATGCGAGGGCCCGTCGGAGAGAATCCGGGCCGAACACCGACAGAGCAGCTCTCTCGTTGACCGCTGACAGCTCGACCGGCGTGAAACCATGGATCGACCTCGCCAGCTCAATCTCGCGGCTCGTCGTTGTTGTGGTGATGCTGCGATCGTCGGGGTTGATCGTCACCTTGAAGCCGGCATCGAACAGCATCCTCAGCGGGTGCTGCTCCACCGGAGTTCCGAGGCAGGCGTTGGATGTGAGGCAGACCTCGAGCGGGATTCCCTTGTCGCGCACTCGCGTTGCGGTGGCTCCCAGAGCCACGATCTTCCCGTCGACGACCTCGCAGTCGTCGATGAGTCGCCATCCGTGCCCGATTCGATCGGGTTGGCATGTGTCGAGCGCATCGGCCACCTGATGGGCGCCATCCATCTCGCCGGCGTGAACGGTGATCGCCAAGCCGGCGGCTCCGGCGATCTCGAAGGCGTCAGCATGCTGGCTGGCTGGATGACCCACCTCGCCACCGGCCAGATCAAAGCCGACAATCTCGCCATCAGCGTGATCGGCGGCGAGCCTTGCCGTGGCAACAGATTCGATCTCTGGACGCTCCCGAAGGGCGCAGACGATCAATCCGGCATCGAAGTCGTCGCCCGACACGTCGGAGAGTCCCGAGCGGACGGCTCGAATCACGTCGTCTCCGGTGAGCCCACGCTGGGTGTGGGCGAGAGGGGCAAACCGAGTCTCGGCGTAGACCACACCGTCGGCCGAGAGATCCTCCGCGGCCTCACGGGCCACTCGCCGCAACGAGTCGGCGGTCTGCATCACCGAGATCACGAGATCGAATCTCGAGAAGGCCTCCCGAAACTCCATGCCGGGCGTGATGGTCAGCCACTCGGTGAGTGACTCGACATTGTCGCAGGGCGTGGAGATTCCCGCATCGGCAGCGAGGTCGAGGACGGTCTCTGGTCGGACTCCCCCATCGAGATGATCGTGCAGGACCACCAGCGGTCCGCGCAACCCGGAATTCTTCACCGGATACGGCTCGAGGACTCGAGGACCTCGACGATCCCCGGATAGGTCTCGATCGGCTCGAGCCTCTTGTCGATGTACATCAGGCCGACCGATATCGCCACGAACGACACGACGAAGTTGGAGACACTGCGGGTAAGAAAGAACAGGTTGAAGCCTGAATTGTTGAACAACCAGATGTCCCAGACCCCCGAGCCGATCTCATAGGCGACGATCAGCCAGGTGGCACTCGACATCGTGCGAGCGAACCGCGGATCGGCGAGCAGGTCGTCGTGCAGGTCGACGACCTTCGGAATGGCCCACGCCAGGAACGGCTTACCCACCAGAATCGTCGCGGCAATCACCACTCCGACCAGAATCTTGGTGACGAATCCGATGCCGAAATAGACGGCCTTCGAACTGATCCCGAAATCGACGAGATCGTGTTCGACCATGATCGTGACCGTCGATCTGGCGATCAGATAAGCGGTGACTCCCGGGAGCCACCAACCGATGTTGAGACCACGACGCCGGCGAGATACGGCTGCCTTCAGCGACCAGAGAGTGGCCGCCACCACCGCGGCTGTGATGTTCACCACGTTGAAGAGCACGATGAACAAGACGACCGGCATCACCTGATCGAAGTTGCCACCGCCTTCGAGGAGCTTTGGTCTGAGTTTGTCGCTCATGCCGACAGGGTCATCCATTCCTCAGCTATCGCCCGATCACCGAAAATCTCGAGCCCTTCGAGCGATCGGCGCTGCCAGCCAGCCAGCAGAAGATCGGCTGCGGTGGCGCGAATCGCCGCGTCGCCCTTCTCGTGGCCGATGCTCGCCACCACATTCCCATCGACGCCGTTCATCATCCACTCACCGGGGCCATCGGTCTGATGAAGGTGCAACGATCCGGCCGGAGCATTCGACACCGAGGCGGGCAGCAACAGACACATCAGCTCATCGACACCATCGGCCGCATCGACAGCGGCGACTTCGCTCGGCTCGCCGGCAGCCTGCTCGGCATCGATCCGATGGATGAGCGTTTCCTGGTGCATTCGCCGGAGGTAGAAACCAACTGTGCCGTCGCCCGCCCACGTCCACACTGATTCCGCGGGATCGGCCGAGTCGAGAGCGGCAACCACCTTGGCATGAGCAGTGCGCGCGTACTCGACCTCCAATCCCTCATCAGCTCTCGGAACCTCCGACCCGCTGATCGGCTCGGGGGTGAGTCTCTCGACGTGGAGTGCAACCGAGTTCCAGACACGCCCCGAATGGCTCAGCAGACGGGCCGCGCTCCAGCCCGGGCAGGCCGGCACCTTCGCTACAGGGTCGGCTGCAGCAAGATCGATGAGGCGGCCGCCGTCGTGTCGAATTCTGGATAGGCGATACTCGGGATCCATCTGCACAGTGTGGCGCATCACAAGGCCACTATGACGCCGGTCGACGCAACTCATGACAGGATCACACTCTCATCGCATCCGAGGAGCAACGATGGCGACATACGTGGTGAGCGGTTCAGCGTCGGGAATCGGAGCCTCGACCCGCTCGAGGCTCGAAGCAGCCGGGCATGTCGTCGTTGGTATCGATCTCCACGACGCTGAAGTGGTTGCCGACCTGTCCACCGTCGAGGGTCGCGCCCATGCAGTGTCGGCTTCACTCGATCTCTGCCACGGATCGCTCGACGGGCTGGTGACAGCCGCAGGAGTCGGCCCACCGGTCTCGGGTGCGCTCGTGGCCGGCGTCGACTACTTCGGCTCTCACTGTCTGTTGGAGGGGCTGAGACCGGCGCTGGCGGCGGCTCCGCACGCTCATGTGGTGCAGATCGGCTCCAACTCGACCACGATCACCCCCGATATTCCCGAAGACCTCATAGAGGCCTTCCTCGACGGAGACGAGCGTCGGGCAATCGAGCTGGTCACCGAGGTGCCGGAACCGTTCGACTCGATCATCGCCTACGGCGGAGCGAAGCTGGCGATCACGCGCTGGTGTCGTCGCGCTGCGGTCAGCCAAGATTGGATCGGGTCGGGAATCAATCTCAACGTCATCGCCCCGGGAGCCGTGCTGACTCCCCTGCTCGAGGGCGGCAGAGATCACGAGGTTGTCGGCCCCTTGATGGAGAGTCTCCCCATACCGACCGGCGGTCCGACCAACCCGGACCTGATCGCTGAGTGGATCGTCTTCATGCTTTCGCCGGCGGCGCGCTTCGCGTGCGGTTCGGTTGTCTTCGTCGACGGCGGAAGCGATGCCCTCATAAGGCCAGACGCCTGGCCGGATGGGTTCCAAGTTCGCGGCTGACCAGCCGAAGCCGATTTCACCAACCGAGCGAGAGCGCCATCCAGCCGTGCATGAGAACGGCGAACACCACGAAGACATGCCAGATCTCGTGGTAGCCGAAAATCTCGCTCCACGGGTCGGGCTTTCGTGAGCCCACGACCACCGCCCCGACCGTGTAGGCGCCTCCCCCGACGAACAACAGAGCGAGCTGGCCGGCAGTGAGGTCCTTGAGCAGCCAAGGAGTGAACGCCAACATCGCCCATCCGAGCGAAAGGTAGACGGCGTTGACCACTCCGGCCGGGGGATGCGCCGGCAACCACTCGACGACGATTCCCGAAATAGCGCCGGTCCACACCAGAACCATCATCCAAGTGGAAGCACGACCGTTGAGACCCAACACCGCCACCGGTGTGGCCGTGGTGGCGTACATGACGAATATTGCACTGTGATCGAGGCGGACGAGTGTCTCGACCTGGTGAGGTGACCAGTCTCGTGAGTGCACGATCGCGCTGACACCCAACATGCACACTGCTCCGAAAGCGAACACCGCCATCGACACCGAGGCGGCGGGCCCGGAAGCACCCACGGTGATGACCACGCCGGCAGGTATGGCGAGTATCGCCGCCCACTTGTGAAGCACTCCTCGCAAGCGAGGACGCGGACGGCGAAGCAGTCGCCGAGCCGAGGGCGACAATCTGGAGACGATCTCTTGGTCGAACATCGATCCCGGCGACATCGTGACAAGACTAGATGGAGTATCCGCCATCGCGACATCCCGGCGTAGCATCGTCCACCGTGCCCGACCTGCGTCAGCCATGACCCGCCTCACCAACAGCCTTGTTTGCGACGAGGAACAGCTGGCAGCCCTGCGTGCCCCGCGCGACGACATTGTGGCGGAGCATCCCGACGGACACGACACCTGGCAACTCGCCCACGGCCCGTTCTCCACCTATCAGCGTCATCTCGACGTCCGGCCATCCGACGGCGGGAACTGGGACGTGACCGAGACCATCGATTTCTCCCTCGCCGTACCGGTCTGGGGCCGCCTCTTCAGCTTTCCAATCCGGCGGGCCCTCCGACGTCGACAGGACAGCTACGGCTACTGGTGGGCCCCGCCCGACCGCCTCGACGCCCGCGCCTCCACCGTGCTGGCGCTGTTGTGCGCGGTTCAGATAGTCGACGGATATCTCGGCACTGTCCTCACGCAGACAATCACGTTCGCAGCAGACGAATTCGGACGCGACAACACAGCACAGGGACTGGTGCTCGGAGGAGTGCGTGCCGGTGTCCTGATAGCGCTCGTGACCGTCGCTGCGTCCGACAGGCGAGGCCGGAAGTCGCTGCTGGTGATAGCGGGAGTCGGCAGCTCTGTGTTCACCGTCATCGGGGGACTGTCCAACGGCCTCTGGATGTTGGGGGCCACTCAGCTGGTGGCTCGCGGGATGTCGACAGCTCTGGGAATCCTCATCGTCATCATCGCCGTCGAGGAGATGCCGGCCAGAAACCGGGCATGGGGCGCGTCGGTTCTCGTTCTCAGTGCCGGACTGGGCTCGGGCATGGCGGTGTGGGTACTTCCGGTGGCCGATCTCGACATCCGAGGGTGGCGGGTCGTGTACCTCGTGGCTGCCATCGGTGTTCTCGTCGTGCTGGCGGTCGGACGCCGCCTCCCTGAGTCCCGTCGTTTCGAGGACCTTCATGCCTCACCGGCCAAAGGCTCGACTGCCGCCGACGAAGCTCGTGCCCGACGACGACGCCGACTCGGCCTCTTGGCCGTTTCAGCGTTCCTGCTGGCGATGTTCGCGGCACCCGCATCCGGATTCCAGAACGACTTTCTCAAGGACGAACGGGGCTTCTCCGCCGCCCAGATCTCCCTGTTCACCCTCGTGACCAATACTCCGGCCGGGATCGGGGTTCTCCTCGGCGGTTACCTGGCCGAGACCAAGGGCCGACGACCCATCGGAGCAATCGGACTGATACTCGGAGCCGGACTCGCCACGCTCACGTTCTTCTCATCGGGGCTCGCACTCTGGCTGTTGGCGTTGGGTGGAGTCGTTCTCGGCGGGATGGCGGTTCCCGCTCTGGTGGTCTACGGCCCCGAGTTGTTCGGCACCCACGACCGTGGAAGAGCCAACGGAACAATCGTCACCATCGGTGTGGGTGGGAGTGCCGTCGGCCTTCTCATCGCGGGATTCCTGTCGGACAGCATGGGCGGAGAGATCGGACCAGCCCTGGCGCTGCTCGCCCTCGGACCATTGGCGGTGGCTGCGCTGGTCCTGACCGCCTACCCGGAGACCGCGGCCATGGAACTCGAAGACCTCAACCCCGAGGACCTCTGAGGCCACCGAACACGGAAGGTGTCACCGTCAGCGGTCCGCCGACCGATACCTTTCAGGGCCATGGATCGCAGATCGTTTCTTCTCGGTGGTGGTGTGCTCGGACTCGCCGCGTGTGCCAGCCCCCGGCGCGACCTGCTGGCATCGAGGAACATCGACGCGATCACGCTGCAGCCCGCTTCGGTCACGCCGACCACATCCGCCGATCCCGCCAACACCACCGCGACCACCACCAGCAGTGCTCCGGAATCGCCGTACCCGGTCTTCGTTCCCGACGAGGACCTCCCGGGCGTGTCGTTCGTAGCCAACGCCAACGGATCGACAACCAACGTCTCAATCGAGCCCGACGGACCCACCAACTGGGTGTTCGACAATCCGATCGAGTCGGGTGGACCCCTCGTGTTCCTCCTCGACAGCTTCCTCGACGACCGCCAGTACCGCGTCCTTCTTCCCGTGAGACCCAACGGAACCTTCGGCTGGATTGCCGCCGACCAGGTCACGCTGACCCGTCACAACTATCGGTTGCTGATCGAGCTCGACGCCTACCGGCTCACGTTGTTCGACCACGACGACACCGCGTTCGTCACCGAGATCGGGGTGGCTCGCGAAAACACTCCAACCCCCCACGGCATCTACTACACGACCGAACTGATTCGCCCCATCATCCCCGACTCTGTGTACGGCTCGTTCGCCTACGGACTCTCCGGCTACTCCGACACGTTCACAGAATTCGCGGGCGGCCCCGGACAACTCGGAATCCACGGCACCAACGACCCCGAGACGATCGGCACCAACGTTTCCCATGGGTGTATCCGGCTGCGCAACGACGACATCACCGTTCTCGTCGAGGAGATCGGTCTACCGGTCGGGGTCCCTGTCGAGGTCATCTGAGCCCGACGATACGTCGAGCCGGGGGGCCGCGACCGCACCGATGCGGGGTCGGAGAACCGTGAACAGGCCGAGGGCCAGAGCGGCTATTCCGATCGGCACAGCGGCATCACCGCTTCCGGTGTAGGTCGGATACAGCACGAAGATCGACAGCAACAGGGTCCATCCCCAAAGGATCAGTACCGACCTTCGGTGGCCGTGGCCGAGCTTCATCAACCGGTGGTGGAGGTGTTCCTTGTCGGCCGCCGAGAGTCCCCGGCGGCGGGCCGCTCGGCGCACCACGGCGAACACGGTGTCGACGATCGGAACACCGAGAATCAGCAGCGGAATGAAGATCGGGGCGAAGAAGAAGTAGGTCTGCCCCGAGAACGCTTCGGTGCTGCGGCCGCCAACAGACATCGTCGACGATGCCATGAGCAACCCCAGCAGCAGGGCACCACCATCGCCCATGAATATCTTGGCCGGGTGAACGTTGTGGGGAAGAAACCCGACACACACACCAAGCGTGATGACCGCCCAGAGCGCGCCGGGATTGGCCGGATCGAGCAGATCGAGATGTTCGAGGCGCAGGGCGTAGAGCAAGAAGGTGCCCGACGCGATTGCCACAATGCCACCGGCGAGACCATCGAGACCGTCGATCAGGTTGATGGCATTGGCGAGTCCGACCACCCACAGAACGGTGATCAACGCGGACCAGTCGGCGGAAAGAAACAGCAGATCGAAGAACGGGACGCGGAAGACGAGGATCGACACTCCCGTGATCGACAAGATGCCACCGGCCAGGACCATCCCAGCGATCTTCGCCGGCGGTGAGATCTCGCGCATGTCGTCGACGAAGCCGACGCTGAAGATCACGAGGGCCGCCAACAGCACACCGAGAATCTCGGTGCGGGCCTCGGTCACGGAGGAGAAGTCGTCCATGGAGATGGCGAGGATCACCGCCACCACAACTCCGATCAGCATCGCCGACCCGCCGGCCGTTGGAGTGGGCAACTCGTGGACCCGGCGTTCGTCAGGGGCGACGACCGCGCCGAATCGAATGGCCAGACGCTGGACTATCGGCACCGACGCGAATGTGGCGAAGGCGGCCGCCAACCCGACCACTGCGTATGCCGACAGGGACGGCATGGAACTGATCTACCTCAGGCCCCGGATTCGGGGTAGGGCTGGTAGTTGGAGCAGAGCTCCTCTGTCTCGCGCCGGACCGCTGCCACCGACTCCGGATCAGATCGGGAACGAAGCGCTCGAGCCATGAGCGACGCGATTGTGACCATTTCCGAAGTGCCCATTCCTTGGGTGGTGACCGCTGGCGTTCCGATTCGAACACCCGAGGTCACGAACGGCGAGCGGGGATCGTCGGGAACAGTATTCTTGTTGAGACTGATTCCGGCCTCATCGAGAACTGCTTGGGCTTCCTTGCCTGTGAGCTCTTCGTCGAAGGCACGAAGATCGACCAGCATCAGATGGTTGTCGGTTCCACCGGACACCAGACGGAATCCCTCATTGGCGAGTGCCTCCGCCAGGGCGGCCGCGTTGGCCACGACTTGAGCGGCGTACTCACGGAACTCCGGGGTGGCGGCCTCGGCGAACGCCACCGCCTTGGCGGCCACGGCATGGTCGAGAGGACCGCCTTGGATCCCGGGAAAGATCGCCTTGTCGATCGCCTTGGCGTGCTCGGCACGGGACAAGATGCAGCCGCCTCGTGGGCCTCGAAGGGTCTTGTGGGTGGTGAAGGTGACCACGTCGGCGTAGGGAACCGGATTCGGGTGGACTCCGCCGGCGATCAGACCCGCTATGTGAGCGGCGTCGAACAACAACATCGCACCTACCTCTTGAGCGATCTCGGCGAGAGGCTCCGGGTCGATGACACGTGGATAGGCCGTTGCTCCCGCGACGATGAGCTTCGGCTTCTCGGACCGGGCCACGTCGCGAAGTTGATCGAAATCGATGCGTTCGTCGCTCGCGGTGACCCCGTAGGAAATGAAGTTGTACAGCTGGCCCGAGAAGTTGACCGGCGAACCGTGGGTCAGATGTCCGCCGTGATCGAGGCTCATTCCGAGAACGGTGTCGCCCGGTTGGAGCAACGCCTGGTAGACGCCCATGTTGGCAATGGCTCCGGCATGGGGCTGCACGTTGGCGTGGTCGGCGCCGAACAGCTCGCACGCTCGGGTCCGGGCCAGTTCTTCGATCTCGTCGACAACGATGTTGCCGCCGTAGTAGCGCTTGCCGGGATACCCCTCTGAGTACTTGTTTGTGAGCACCGAACCAGTGGCGGCCATGACCGCTGGCGATGCGAAGTTTTCCGAAGCAATCAGCTGGACGGTCGAGTTCTGTCGCTCGACTTCCTGCTCGATCAGATCGAACGTCGCATCCTCAAAAAAATCCGGCCACGGCATCGATACTCTCCTCAAGTCTCGGACCAGCGAACGATACAGCGGGGGGAGCTGATCAAACCGGCTCGCCACCCAATGCGTCGAGCTTGGCGACCCGGGCGGTGTGGCGGCCTCCCTCGAAACTGGCCGACATCCAGGCATCCAGCGCGTCGAGAGCCACCGTCGCGCCAACCAGTCGCTCACCGAAACAGATGATGTTGGCGTCGTTGTGCTGACGGGCCAACCGGGCCGACGTGGCGTCGTGGACCGATGCGGCGCGGGCACCGCGGATCTTGTTGGCCGCTATGGCGATGCCTATGCCGCTACCGCAGACGCAAACACCGCCATCGGCCCGCCCGGCCGCGACCTCACGACCGACTGCGGCCCCGAAATCGGGATAGTCGACACGCTCGGTGCTGTGGGCACCGCAGTCGATGACTTCGTGACCGAGCCCCCGAAGATGGTCGGCCAGTTCCTGCTTCATGGTGAATCCGGCGTGATCCGATCCGACCGCGATTCGCATGGTGGTGCTCCCGAGCGTGACTGTGTGGCAGATCCTACAGTCGCAGGTCGAGGGCCTCACTGATCCGAGCGGCCGAGACCGAGCCGACTCGGAGGACCACCGGTGGCACCACCGAGACATCGACCACAGTCGAGGCAGCCGACGACCTCAACCCACCGTCGATGACCGTCGAGACCATTGGCAGTTCGGCGGCCACCGACTCCGCCTCCGTTGCGGGAGCGGCGCCGTGAGGGTTGGCGCTCGTGGTGGCCAGCGGCCCCACCCGACCGGCCAACGCCCTGACAAACGGGTCGTCGGGGCAACGGACTCCGATCGTCGAATCGTCACCCACGGCGACAGGGGCGCCTGGAGCACGCTCGGCCACGAGGGTCAACGGTCCGGGCCAGAACCGTGCGGCCAGTGTCGTGAAGGCCGACGAGGAGACAACCAAGGCATTGGCCTGTTGTAGATCGGCGACCAGTACCGCTATACGCCGCTCAGCGGGACGCGCTTTGGCCCGGAAGATCGATTCGACAGCTCGTTGGTCGGACGCGACCGCAGCCAGGCCGTAGATGGTGTCGGTCGGGATCACGACGATTCGACCGGCACTCAGCTCAGCCGCGGCGTGCTCCATGGCCTCATCAGGATCGGAAGCGAGATCGAACAATTGCTGTCGAGAGGTGTCGTTCACGGAACCAGCCTCGCCACCACAGCCCGGTCGCGGCCGGCAAGGTCGGTGTGGATCGAACACGTGAATCCGGCATCCGAACACACCGCGACGATCGGGATGGTCTGCCATGGGGCCATCTCGAGGACGAGAACGCCAGCGGGGCTGAGCCACTCGAGAGAAGATCCGACGAGATGCTCCAGCGCCTCGGTGCCTGTCGGCCCCGATATCAGAGCGTCGCGCGGTTCCCAGTCGGCCACCACGGCGGGCAGCTGTTCGTGGTCGGCGATGTAAGGCGGGTTGGACACCACGACATCGATGCGACCCTTGAAATCGGCGGGGATCGCCTCGAACCAG
>JAJCXW010000195.1 GCA_029263235.1 Acidimicrobiales bacterium | reverse complement strand
GCTAACCTTCGTCGGTAACGCAATTCCTTGAGAGGAGAGCGCCGTGCCAGCGACCATCGTCGTAGGTACTCAATGGGGCGACGAGGGCAAGGGTAAGTTCACCGACCTCATCGCACGCGACATGAACATGGTGGTCCGCTACCAAGGCGGCCACAACGCCGGGCACACCCTGGTGGTCGACGGAGAGAGTTTCGCTCTGCAGTTGGTGCCCAGCGGTGTTCTCTACGAACACACCACTCCGGTGATAGGCAACGGAGTCGTTGTCGATCCTCGTGTGCTGCTGGCCGAGGTCGACATGCTCACGTCGAAGGGGGTCGACTGCAGTCGGCTGAAGGTTTCGGGCAACGCTCACCTGATCATGCCCTACCACCAGCAGCTCGATGCCCTCCACGAGCGGCATCTCGGCGCCGCCAAGCTCGGCACCACCAAGCGGGGTATCGGACCGACCTACGCCGACAAGGCGATGCGCACTGGAATCCGCGTGCAGGATCTGCTCGACCCAAAGATCTTTCGCCAGAAGCTCGAGGTGGCCCTCGATCACCACAACAAGGTTCTCACCAAGGTCTTCAACCGTCTGCCCATCGATGTCGACACGGTCGCCACCGAGTATCTCGAGCAGTGCGCCCCTCGGGTTTCCGGCTTCATCGCCGACACCGTTGCGCTGGTGCACGACAACTTGGAGTCCGGTGGTCAAGTGCTGTTCGAGGGGGCTCAGGCCACCTTCCTCGATCTCGACCACGGGACCTACCCGTTCGTCACATCGAGCAATCCGGTCGCCGGTGGAGCATGCGTTGGTGCCGGAATCGGACCACGAGACATCTCTCGCATCATCGGGATTGCCAAGGCCTACGTCACCCGGGTCGGGGCCGGCCCGTTTCCCACCGAGCTATTCGATGAAGTGGGCGACTACCTGATCGATGTCGGTCACGAGTACGGCACCAACACGGGTAGGCGTCGCCGCACCGGATGGTTCGACGCGGTGATGATGCGACAAGCCGTCCGTCTCAACTCCTTGAGCGAGATCGCTCTCACCAAGCTCGACATCCTCGACGGACTCGACACAATCAAGGTGTGTGTCGCCTACGATGCCGACGGCGAGACCTACGAACACATCCCGTATCACCAGACGGTGTTCCACGCGGCCCAGCCGGTCTACGAAGAACTTCCGGGTTGGCGCACCGACATCAGCGGTATCACCGAGCCGGACGGGCTTCCTTCGGCCGCCGCCGGCTACATAGCGTTTCTCGAGGATCAGGTCGGCGTGCCGATCCGTCTCGTCGGAGTCGGACCGGGTCGCACCCAGTTCATCGACCGGGCGGTCTGAGCCGTTGACCTCAGCCGAAGGGGCGACTCCAGTCGATCGGCGGCGCCACTCCCGGTGCCGGATCGATCGATGCTGCACACGAGACGAACTCGGGTTCGGGTTCGAGCTCCACGAACGGAGGCTCGATTGGCTGCTCAACCGCGATCACCGGCCGGGGCGGGCTTCCGAACATCTTGGCCCTGTTCCTGATCTCGCGTTTCGACATTGCCGGCAGCACTGTGTGAGTTCTGACGCCGGCCGCCGAAATGGCGCAGTCCTTGCAGAGTGGTCTCGAATCTCCGAGCGGATGAACCAGGCAGTTCCCGCAGTATTCGGCGCCGCAGCGATGACATATCGAAGCTGCGGGTTCGAATCCATGGGTTCGGCATCTGCCGGTCATTTCGAAGTTCATTGCGTAGTCCCTCCTGGTACATCACTGTTTTCGACTCGCCAGCAGGGGTGCTTGATGGGCCGAAAGGCCAAAGAAACGGCCAGGAGTCATATGAGAACCAACGGACACGACCATGGCTGATCCCATCCCCAACGTGCTTTCGCAGCGCTATGCCAGCGAGGCCATGAACGACATCTGGTCACCGCGACGAAAGGTGATTCTCGAACGCAAATTCTGGATAGCGGTGATGCGTGCGCAGAGCAATCGGGGAGTCGACATCCCTGATGGTGTCATCGACGCCTACGAATCGGTCGTCGACTCGGTCGACCTCGAATCGATCGCCCGGCGTGAGGCCGTGACCCGCCACGACGTCAAGGCCCGCATCGACGAGTTCTGCGCCTTGGCCGGCCATGAGCACATCCACCGTGGCATGACCTCGCGCGATCTCACCGAGAACGTGGAGCAGATGCAGGTCCGAGACTCGCTGTTGCTGGTACGCGATCGAATGGTGGCCGTGCTCGCCGTCATCGCCGGCTTGGCCGAGCTGCATGTGGGCGAGGTCATGGTGGCGCGAACCCACAATGTGGCCGCTCAGGCCACGACCCTCGGCAAGCGCTTCGCCGATGTCGCCGAGGAGATGATGATCGGATTCCAGCGGGTCGCGGAATTGATTGAGCGGTATCCGCTGCGGGGCATGAAGGGACCGGTCGGGACCCGGATCGACCAACTCGATCTGTTGGGCGAGGCCGCCCTGGTCGACGACTTCGAGCGGGAGATTGCCGACCATCTCGGATTCGCAAGGGTTCTCGACAGTGTCGGCCAGATCTACCCTCGCTCTCTCGACTTTGATGTCGTGTCGGCTCTGGTGCAGGCGGTGTCGGCTCCGGCCAGCGCCGCGACCACACTTCGTTTGATGGCCGGACACGAACTGGTCACCGAGGGCTTCCGGCCGGGTCAGGTCGGCTCGTCGGCGATGCCCCACAAGATGAACGCTCGATCGGCTGAGAGAGTCGCGGCATTGCGCACGGTTCTCGATGGTCACCTCACCATGGCGTCGAGCTTGTCGGGACGGCAATGGAACGAGGGCGATGTCAGCTGCTCCGTGGTCAGACGGGTGATGTTGCCCGATGCCTTCATGACCACCGACGGATTGCTGCAGACCGCGCTCGGCGTCTTCGGAGAGCTGGGCGTATTCAACGGGATGATTGCCGCCGAACTCGAACGCGACCTTCCCTTTCTCGCCACCACTCGAATCCTGGCCGCCGCAGTGGATGCCGGCCTCGGCCGTGAGCAAGCCCATGAGCTGGTGAAGGGTCACGCTGTCGAGGCGGTACTCAGTCGACGTCAAGGCGATGGCGACGGTGGCTTCGTCGGCCGTATCGCTGCCGACTCGCGCATTCCGTTGAGTCGCGAGGAACTCGAGGCGAGTCTGGCCGATCCGTCGAAGTTCGTCGGCACTGCCGACCGTCAGGTCGCGCGGGTGGTGGCCCGGGTCAGAGAGATCGCAGGTCGTTATCCGGAAGCGGCGGTGGCCGTCGCCGAAGTGAGGGTCTGACGGCTCAGGACGCTCGGGAGATGCCGGCTCGCTTCAATACCGCGGCCGAAACTCCGATTTCTCGCCATGCCGGATAAGTGATCCCTTTGCTGGATCCATAAGCGGCGGCGATACCCACGAACTTCCCTTCGAGCTCAGAAATATCGAAGGCGACCTCGGCGGCGGTGAGTGCTCGTTGAATGTCGAGACGCTCCTGAATCAGCTCGAGTCGCTTCACCGCACTTGAATCGGGCATGCGGGCTTCGATGTCGGCCAATTTCGCGTTCATTGACTCTGGAGTGCGTTTGCGACCACGCTTTGGTTTGTGGGTCTCCAAGGCTTCGAGATAGCGGCTCACAGTCCGGCTCTGTGATCGTCCTTCGGCCATTGCCGCTTTGTGCTCCCGTGACAATCCACGGCCCTTTGGTGGGGTCATTTGGTCGCTCCTTGGCTCGTGCGGTGTTGTTTGCAGGCTCTGATCGGGCGGTTAATGACGACCGTCCATCCATCGGAATCGTACTCCTTTTCCGGGCACCACAACATGGCGGCGCCAGCTCGAGATTCTTCGAGGTACTGTCGGTCTCATGGCGTCAGAGCAACTGGTCGAGCATCTGCTGCGGTACTCCGTGCGCAAAGGAGACTTCGTCCTGAAGTCGGGCCGAAGCAGCAAGTGGTTCATCGACTCCAAACAGACGGTGTGTCGACCCGACGGAATCCTGGCCGTTGCCGACGCCGCCCTCGAACTGATTCCCGAGGATGCGACGGCAATCGGTGGGCTCACGATGGGCGCCGATCCGGTCGCATTCGGAATAGCGGCGGTTGCGGCCGCCCGAGGTCGCCAGCTGCGTTCCTTCTCGATCCGCAAGGAGAACAAGGATCACGGAGTCACGGGCCGGCTGGCCGGAGCTCTGGAACCGGGCGACAGAGTGGTGATCGCCGAGGACACCGTCACGAGGGGTTCCTCGCTGCTCGATGCGGCGGCGGCGGTTCGTGAACTCGGTGCTGTTCCGGTCCTGGCCTTGGCTGTGGTCGATCGTGGGGGGACCTGTGAAGCCATGGCGGCCGAGCAGGGGATTCCGTTCGTGGCGCTGGCCACTGCGGCCGATCTCGGGTTCAGTTTCGGCGACTGAGCGAAGATTCCGGCCGATGCGTCGTGGAACGAGGCTGGAGATATTCTCTTTGGGTGAAGAACGCACCTACCGCCGCATATTCGATCACCCTTCAGATCTCGCTCGACAACGTTCCGGGGACGTTGGGTCGCTTCGCGGCGACGGTGGGCGCCGCCGGCGGCAACATTGCGGCGATACCTGGGTTCGAAGCCAAGGGCCCTGTCGTGGTTCGGGCGATCGACGTCCATTGCCGCGACGAAGAACACGCCAACGAGCTGGCTGCGGCGGTCGGTGCCATCGATGGAGTCGATCTGATCGATTGGTGGGACCGAACTTTCCGACTTCATGAGGGAGGGAAGATTGAGGTGGCAGGTCTTTGCCGCGTTGGTGATGCTGATGATCTGGCGATGGCGTACACACCGGGTGTGGCCCGGGTGTGCATGGCCATCCATGGAGACCCAAGTTTGGCTCACGAATACACGATCAAGCGCAACACTGTCGCGATTGTGAGCGACGGAACAGCCGTTCTGGGACTCGGCGATATCGGCCCTCTGGCGGCCATGCCTGTGATGGAAGGCAAGGCGCTGCTGTTCAAGGAGTTTGCTGGGGTCGATGCGTTCCCATTGTGTCTCGACACCACGGACCCTGAAGAGGTCATAGAGACAGTGGTGCGAGTCGCCCCGACATTTGGTGGAATCAACCTGGAAGACATTGCGGCTCCGGCTGCATTCGAGGTCGAGGATCGACTCAAGGAGATCCTCGATATTCCGGTGTTTCACGATGATCAACACGGCACGGCCGTGGTCTGTCTCGCCGCTCTGGAAAACTCGTTGAAGGTCGTCGACAAATCGATCTCGGATCTGTCGGTGGTGATATCCGGGATGGGCGCGGCCGGTATGGCGATCGGAAAGATCCTTCTCGATGCTGGTGTGGGGGAGATCGTCGGTTGCGACCGGCTCGGTGCCATACACAGCGGACGAGATCGCCTCAACTTCGCCAAGGAGTGGTTCGCCGAGCACACGAACCCCGACCGTAAGGCCGGAACGCTCAGCGAGATGGTTGTTGGTGCTGATCTGTTTGTCGGGGTTTCGGCCCCCAATCTTCTCGATGCGTCCGATCTTCGAAACATGGCCAAGGACCCGATCGTATTCGCCATGGCCAATCCCGATCCGGAGATCCGGCCGGAGGAAGCCGACGGCCTCGCCGCGGTCATGGCCACCGGCCGGTCCGATTTCCCCAATCAGATAAACAACGTGCTGGCGTTCCCGGGCATCTTCCGAGGGGCCCTCGATGTTCAGGCCACGACCATCACCGAGCGGATGAAGCGAGCGGCGGCCACCGCGATCGCCGGCTGCGTCTCCGCCGACGAGCTCGATAGCCGACATGTCGTGCCGTCGGTATTCGACCGCTCGATCGCACCCGCCGTAGCCACGGCCGTTGGTGAAATGGCTGTGGCCGAGGGCGTCACTCGTTCCTGATCGATTGAGGTGAATCTGCGTTCGCCGTCCTTCGGCCCGTAGTGTCGCCGCCATGTACGCGCACTTGCTGTCGCCGGTCAGCATCGGCTCACTGCGCCTCCGAAACCGAATCGCCATGGCTCCAATGGGAGTCGAGATCGTGGGTGCCGATGGCATGGCCAACGACGCGATCGGCGCGTACTACGAGGAACGGGCTCGCGGTGGGGCCGGGCTGATCATCACAGAGGTTTGCGCGGTGGCCTACCCCCGTGGCGCCAATTCGGCTCACCAACTGGGCTTGTCGAGCGACTCGTTCATTCCGGCCCTCAGCAAGCTGACCACCCGGGTCCGGGCCCACGGGTCGGCGTTCGCCGCGCAGTTGGTTCACCACGGCAAGGTGTCACGGCTTGACATTGCGAACGGTCGTGAGGTCCTTGTTCCATCGATTCCGGAGTGGCACGGGTCGTTCGACATGGTCAACGACCTGACTCCCGAAGAGCTCCGCCTGATGATGGAGGCCAACGGGGGAGGGCAGCCGCGCCTGAAAGCCGCGACCGAGGCCGACATCGAGGGGCTCATCGACGGGTTCGCGTCGGCTGCTCTTCGGGCCCGCGAATCAGGGTTCGACGGGGTCGAGATCCATGGAGCCCATGGCTACCTGATATCGGGTTTCCTCTCTCGACAGTGGAATCTTCGCACCGACCGCTACGGCGGAAGCATCGAGAACCGTTCCCGCCTTCTCTGCGAAGTTCTGGCTGCGGTGAAGACGCGGACCGGCGACGACTTCCCGGTCTGGTGTCGCCTCGACGCCCGCGAGTATCGGACCCCCGACGGCATCACGTTCGACGATGCTCAGGTCACCGCTCGATTGGCTGTCGAAGCCGGAGCCGATGCTGTTCACCTCAGCGCCTATGGCGACATGACCTCCGGGCCGGCGTTCACCGAAGGCACCCTCCCTCATCGAGAGGCGACCCACTCGGCGTTGACCGGCCACCTCAAGACGCAAATGGACGTGCCGGTGATCGCAGTGGGCCGGATCTCGCCTCAGGTCGGCAATGAGATGATCGCTCACGGCAAGGCCGACATTGTTGCCATGGGTCGCCAGTTGCTCGCTGATCCCGCATTGCCCCGAAAGTTGGCGACGGGCCGACCGGCCGAGGTTCGTCCTTGCATCAACTGCTATGTCTGCGTGGCCCAGCCGTTCTTCGATCGACGGGTGAAGTGTGCGGTCAACCCGGTAGTGGCCCGGGAGGCCGAGTTTGCCGATGCCGAAGACGCCAAGGCCGTCGAGCGCCGCCGATTGGTGGTGATCGGTGGCGGCCCGGCTGGGATGGAGGCCGCTCGAGTGGCTGCATCACGTGGCCATCACGTCACTCTCCTCGAAGCGTCGACGCAACTTGGAGGGGCGTTGCGGTTTGCTGCTCTTGTCCATGAACCCAATGGCCGGTTGCTCTCGTGGATGATCGACCAGGCCGGCGCGGCGGGTGTCGACATTCGAACCTCGACCAGCGCGACTCCGGAGCTGATCTCCGACCTCCAACCCGATGTCGTGATAGTTGCTACCGGGGCCCGCCGAGTCCGACCGGGCTTCCCCGGATCAGACAGGCGCCATGTGTTGGATGGCGACGATCTTCGGGCGCTGCTCACGGGCGAGGCCGCCGCCGGATCGTCGTTGAAGGCTTCGCCGTTGGTGAGGCTGACGATGCGCATCGCCCGGCTGTTGGGCTTGACCGATAGTCCGGACTCGATCGAGCGATTGTCACGCCACTACATGCCGATCGGCAAGTCGGTGGTGGTGGTCGGAGGCGGGCTGGTCGGCGTCGAACTCGCCGAATTCCTGGCCGAGCGCGACCGAGCCGTGACTGTCGTGGAGAGCGGGCCAAATCTGGCGCCCGAGATGGCCCATCCACGTCGCTGGCGGGTGCTCGAGGATCTGCGGACAGCCGGGGTCGAACTGTTGGTCGAGACCGAGGCGGTCTCCATTGGCGACAACTCTGTGACCTGCCGACGTGTTGGCCAACTCGAGGAGATTCAAGCCGACAGTGTGATTCTGGCCACGGGACTCGAACCCGACGTCGGCGTGGCGGATGCTCTGCGCAGCGCCGGATTCGAACCGCTCGTCGTGGGCGATGCCACTGGACCCGGATACCTCGAGGGGGCCATCGCCGAGGGGTTCGCGGCAGGGCTATCGGTGGGGTAACGACGAGGCCATCACTGCGGCAAAACGCCGACGACCCGGCTCTGGGCCGGGCCGTCGTCAGTGTGGTGGTCGGGACCGGCGTCGATCCGGTGACCTACCGCTTTTCAGGCGGTCGCTCTGCCAACTGAGCTACCCGACCAGGCTTCAGATATCACTACCCTGAGCGATATCTGACTGGCGGTCCCGACGGGATTTGAACCCGCGGCCTCCACCTTGACAGGGTGGCGATCACTCCAAACTGATCTACGGGACCACTCGCCACCAACGAAGGTGGGCGAAGAAGAAACGGTACGGCACCGGGGTGCGGATCACAACC
>JAJCXW010000194.1 GCA_029263235.1 Acidimicrobiales bacterium | reverse complement strand
TCCAGCTCAGAATCCAGCTCGGAGTCCAGCTCGAATTCGGGCTCAAGTACGGGCTCGGCATCCTCGGAGAAGTCCAACAGCACCTCCGACTCGACCAAATCGGCGGCATCGAGCGGATCCGCCGACAAGAGCAGCGCTGGCTCTTCTGCCACGAAACCTTCAACCGACTGACTTCAGCGTTCGGCTGACATCCTCCGAGCCGCCTCGACCGGACGGAAACCACTTTTCCCGAGACCAGATCTTCTGCAGGGAAACTCGATGTCCGAAAGTCGACCGACACGATCGGGTCCACCCCGGCCCAACCCGACCCCAGATTTGCGGTTCGTATTGGCCAGGGTCCGGATCCACGCGAGGCGATGGCGCCTCGCCCGCTGGGCCATTGCCTTGTCGGCGGCGGCAATACTCGCTGCCTCGGTTCACAACGCCCGGTCGGATGCCGCCGATGCCCAGCGCGAGTGGTCTGACACACGAGTCGTCTGGGTGGCTCTCGAACAACTCGATTCAGGACACGAGATAGGCGCAACCGACGTTGAGCGGCGAGAGCTGCCGGTCGGCGCCCTTCCTGTCGATCCCGCCGACGACCCGATCGGAATCCGTCTGATCGACTCGGTGGTGGCCGGCGAGGTGATCCGCAGCGGCCGACTGGCCACCCGAGGCGCCGGCGAGATCGCAGCGAGACTCCCGCCGGACACACGCGGTGTCACCGTCCCGGTCGACGCCGGGTCCGTGCTGTCGGTCGGCGACTCGGCCGATCTGATCGCTCTCCGCAACGGCCGGCCGCTGGCCCCCGACGTTCGGGTGGTATCGACCGGCGATGGCTGGGCCACCTTCGCTGTCGGCAACAGTCGGATCTCCGCCGTTGTCAACGAGCTCACTCTCGGCGGCGTGATTGCAGTGCTACATCCCTGAATTCAGATCGGCCGGCAACCCGATGGTCACCGCCACGAGGTGGCCAGAAGCCCCAGCACGAAGACTCCCAGCATCACGCGATAGGCCACGAAAGGGGTGAAGGTGTGGGAACGCACCAGCCGCAAGGTCGCCCACACTGCGACATATCCGGTGCAAGCCGCCGCTGCCATGCCCCAGATGAACGGAGGCCAGAACGACGAAGGAATCGACGTGCCCACCAGCGAGACCACGCCGGCACCGGCAATCACCGGCAGGCTCATCAGGAACACGAGCCGAGCCGCGGAATCCCGGCTGTAGCCGAGCCCTCTCGAGACGGTGAGTGTCGCTCCCGAGCGGGACACCCCGGGCTGAAGGGCAGCAGCCTGGCCGACGCCCATGAGCAGAGCGTCGCGAAGACGGAACTCGCCAATGTCGCGTCGTTGGGGAAGACGGTCGGCGACCAGCAGTACCAGGCCGAACACGATCAACATCACTGCGATGACCCAGATCGAGTCGAGGTTCGACAGCTGATCCTCGAACACCAGCCCGACCACACCGGCAGGGGCCGCCGACGCGACCAGGTACCAAGCAATTCGCCCGTCGGTTCCAAGCGGCTGTCGGCGCAGCGGAGCGATGACTCCGGCCTTGAAGTACTTCACTACATCGGTCCAGAGATACGCGATCGCCCCGACCAACGTCCCGAGATGGACCGCGACGTCAAACGCCGTCTCGAGGTCACCGGACAACTCATCCCACCCGAACAACCAGCGGGTGATCTTGAGGTGCCCGCTCGACGAGATCGGCAGGAACTCGGAAACGCCCTGGACGAAGCCGAGGACTATCGCGTGAAGAATCTGCATGCCATCTCCTGATCGGCCGTCAGACGACCGTCGATGAGGCTACGTCACCTCGGATCGGATCCGCCGATCGCCATCGGCCCCATCGTCATCGACGGTACCGACGAACCGCCGGGCAGGTGCTCGACATCGGCACCCACCCGGGCAATGTCGAGCAGCATCCTCGGAATCGAGCCGGCGAGTGTCGCCTCCCTGACAGGTTCTGTCAGCACCCCGCCCCGAATGCGGATTCCTTCCACCCCCGCCGAGAAGTCACCACTCACCTGGTTCACGCCGGAGTGCAGGCCCTGCAGGGTGAGGACCAGCAGCCCGTCGCCTATATCCGCTATGAGCGAGTCGAGGTCGCCCGACCCGGCGGCCACGTGCAGCGATCGAAACCCCGGGCTCGGAGAGCTGCGGGCCGTGCGGACGGCGGATCCGGTTCCGCTCTCGCCGAGTCCCCTCGCACTCTTCGTGTCGTGCAGATACCCCTCCAACGTTCCCGAGTCAATCAGTGGCACGACACGGCAAGCCAGTCCTTCGCCGTCTAGCTCCGAGGCGGTGATCGAGCGGGAGTCGGTGGGATCATCGAACAACGTCAAGGCCGAGGCGGCCACCGCTGCACCCAGACGACCGGCGAACGGAGTTCGTCCCTTTACGACTCGCTCGCCCGACAGCATCGACCCGACAAGACCGATCACCGAAGCTGCAATTCGAGACGGAAGAATGACCGGGAGACGACCCGAGGAGATCGAGGTCGCGCCGAGAAGCTGCAGGCCCCGTTGCACCGAGAGAGTCGCCACCTTCTCTGGGTCGAGATCTGACGGATCGGATCCGGCATCGACCGCATAGCCGGTTCGGGTACCTCCATCGATGTCGTCGATGATGACACTCGTCGAGAGCGCCCCGCGGGCCGCCGAAACCTCAGCTTCGATTCCGGTACTCGTGACCACGGCACGTTCGACCTGCTGATCGCCGTAGACCGCAGCCCGTACCCCCCGCACGCGCGGGTCGAGATCCAACGCCCGTCTCTCCACCGCCAGAGCGAGATCGATCTTCTCGGCCGAGGATGTCGCCGAGAATCCCGGCCCCGGCTCGGCCCGTTTCGTGACCGGATGACCGTCAGGACCAGCGATTCCGGCCCGATCGTCGGGAGACGCGAAGCCGGCGTTGTCGCGAGCATCGGACAACAGACCGTCGACCAGTTCGGAGTCGAAACTCCCGCAACTCGACGTGCCTTCCCGGCCATCGATCACGACCCTCACCCCCACACCGTGAGACTCGGCCTCGGTCAGAGACTCGACCTCGCCGCCGTGCACTCTCACCTCGGTGCGTCGCACACGCTCGACGCACGCCTCGATCTGTTCATCCCCCTCGGCCCGCGCCACGAGGGCCCGAGCCAAGTCGCTCACTGATTGTCGGGTCTCGAACGCCAACTCGGGTCAGCTACCGGACATCGTCACGTCGGCTACCACGAGAGTGGTTCCGGCGGCATTCATCGGCAGCCATTCGAGGTCGTTGCCGACGTCGAGCACATCTTGCAGCAGGCGTTGCAGCGTGGAGGCAATGGTGACCTCACGAATCGGCTCGGCCATCTCGCCGCCTCGGATCATCACTCCCTCGGCGCCGGTCGAGAAGTCGCCCGACACTGGATTGACCCCAGAGTGGAGGCCCGAGACCTCCTGCACCAGCAACCCGAAGTCGACGTCGGCTATGAGATCGGCCGGATTGCGTGACCCCGGCACCAGCCGCAGCGCTTGCGCTCCGACCGACGACGCACCCTTGAAACCGGGGCGAACCGCCGACCCGGTGGAAGCCGAACCCGACCGACGACCGGAGTAGCCGTTGTGCAGAAACGCTTCGACCACACCGCCGCCGATGAGGGTGGTTGACCTGGTGGCCAGTCCCTCGCCGTCGACCGTGGATGCGGTGAACGCGGCCTGGTCTGTGGGGTCGTCGAGGAGCGTGATCGTGGGAGCGGCAACGGCCTCTCCCATCCGGTCCGCGAACATCGAACGACCCTTCAGAACAGCATCGCCGGTGAGGGTGCTGCCGATGATTCCGAGCAGTTGTGCCGTAACCCACGGATCGAGAACCACCGTGAGGCGAGATGTGGGGGCCTTCACCGCTCCGAGCAGCCGAGTGGCTCTCAGCGCCGCGGACTCCGCGGCCTCCGCGACGTCGAGAACAGCCGGAGACCTGCCGACGGAGAACCCAAAACCGGTCTGCACCTCACCGTCGTCCTCGGCCAACGCATATGACGACAGGTAGCAACCCGTCTCGCGTGTGGACAATGCAATGCCGGTGTTGGTGGCAACTGCCGACTCATAGATCGCGTCGACGTACTCAGCGGATTCGATTCCGGCGATGCGACTGTCGGCGGCGACGGTGGCCCTCTCGAGTTCGATGGCGAGCGCCACCTTGTCGTCGGTGGACAGATCGGCCAGGTCGCTGCTGTAGAGATCGACATCGGCCGGCTGGACACCGTCGGGTTGGGCCACACCATTGAATTCGTCGGGCTGGGCGAAGCCGGCGTTGTCGCGCGCTTCGATGAGAGTTTCAGTGAGGATCGATTCGTCGAGCGTGCCGGCGTAAGCGAAGCCCTGGCGATGATCGTTGACGACCCGCACCCCGATCCCTTGGCTCTCCGACGCCGTCAACGACTCGACCTCGCCGTTGTAGGCCCTTACCTCGGTGTCGCGCTCACGAACGATGAACACCTCGACCTGTTCGCCCTCGACGGCCCGATCGGCCATCCGCTTGGCTGTTTCGAGTAGATCGGACATCAGGCTGCCGTCCCTCCGACCGTGAGGCTCTTGACTCTCAAGGTAGGGGTGCCGTCGCCCACCGGCACACCTTGGCCATCCTTACCGCACATCCCGGGATGGCCCATGGCGAAGTCGTCGCCGAGGGCATCGATTCCCATGAGCACCTCTGGTCCGTTGCCTATGAGGTTCCCCTCGCGGATCGGCGAGGTGATCTCACCGTTCTCGATCAGATAGGCCTCGGTCATTCCGAACACGAAGTCGCCTGTGGCCGTGTTGACCTGACCGCCACCGAGCTGCGCCACGTAGACACCGGACTCGGTCGACGCCACGAT
This sequence comes from Acidimicrobiales bacterium, assembly GCA_029263235.1. Lineage (GTDB taxonomy): Bacteria > Actinomycetota > Acidimicrobiia > Acidimicrobiales > Aldehydirespiratoraceae > SZUA-87. The sequence goes on along the minus strand of JAJCXW010000194.1, from coordinate 5,633 downwards.
CTCGGCCGGGTCGTCGGTTCCCTTTCCGATGTAGGTGTTGGTCATCCTCACCATCGGCAGGTGCTGGTAGCTCTGGCGACGGCCGTTGCCCGAACTGGTTCGACCCTCGTTTCTGGCTCGCAGCCGATCCCACATGTAGTCAGTGAGGACACCATCTTCGATCAGCACGTTCTGACCGGCCGGCTGGCCTTCGTCGTCGATGCCGAAGTGTCCCCATTCGCCCGCCATCGTGCCGTCGTCGATGAGGGTGACGAGCGGACTGGCTACCTGTTCCCCCACGCGGTTGGCGAACACCGAGGCCGACTTGGCAACCAGATCGGCCTCGAGGCCGTGCCCGCACGCCTCGTGGAACAAGACACCACCGCCTCCCGGCCCGACCACCACGGTCATCGCACCTGAGGGCGCCGGCTGGGCGCTGAGCTTGGTGATCGCACGGCGCGCCGCATGCTGGGCCATCTCGCCGACATCGGTCTGATCGAAGAGCTCGAATCCGATGGTGCGGCCGACCGACTCGCGGCCGGTCTGCATCCCAGTGTCGCCGGTGGCGACACACGAGACGGAAAACAAGGTTCGCACCTGATCGTCCTCGGCCAACAAGCCATCGGAGTTGGCCACCAGTATTCGACGTCGACTATCGCCGTAACGGGCAGAAACCTGAGAAACCGCTCCGCCCTCGGCGCGAGCGGCGGCGTCGGCCACGGTGAGCAACTCGACCTTGGTGGCCTTGGCGACATCCTCCGGAGCAATCAGCACGTTGTTGCCGCGGCTGTCGGTAATGGCAGACACCTCGACGGTTGTGCCCGGCTGGCCGGCCCCACGGGCTGCCGCTGCCGCGGCACTGGCCGCGTTGGCGAGCCCGCTCTCGCTCAGATCTGCGGTGTGGGCGAACCCGGTCGATCCGCCGACCACGACCCTGATTCCCGCGCCGCGGTCGCGACCGCTGGTGAGTTCCTCCACCCGCCCGTCGTCGAGCAGGGCCGACGAAGACCGTTTGTCCTCAACGAACACCTCGGCGAATTCACCGCCGGTGCTCATGGCAACCGAAAGTGTCTGATTGACGAGCTCGTGGTCGAGCACTCCTACCCCCTGGTCGAGGAATCGCTATGGTACCGCCGATGGCACTTCAACCCGGACTCTCTGCTCACGTCGATCTGGTGGTTTCGGGCGCCGATCTGGCCACCGCTATCGGGTCGGGAGAGGTCGAGGTTCTGGCCACTCCAAGAGTCGTCGCACTATGCGAGGAAGCCACCGTGTTGGCCACCGACGGACACCTTCAGGAGGGCGAAGTGAGCGTGGGCACGCGGGTCGAACTCGACCACCTGCAACCCACCCTGGCGGGATCGACCGTGAGGGCGCACGCCTCTCTCGAAGAGGTCGACAAACGCCGCCTCATCTTCTCGGTGAAGGCGACCGAAGACGACATCACCATCGCCACCGGCCGAATTGTGCGAGTTGTGGTCGACCACCAGCGGTTCAGCGACCGGCTCAGGGGCTGAAGCCGAAGTCGGTCGAGCCCGCTCGGTTGCCGGATTCCCAGGTGTCGGTGCCGCTGGTTCCCGACGTTTCGACCGACCTGGAGAGTCGCTGCACGATCCCGTCGGCCAAATGGACCTCGATCGTCTGGGTCTCGAACTCGGTGTCGATCCGGCCCGACCACCATCCGAAGCCATCGGGTTGGAGTTCCACGCCGTCGAGCAACGCGATCATCGAAGTTCGGGCCACCGCCTTGGCCTCCACTAGGCTCGCGCCGCGAAGCTCGGAGTCACCCGCCGACACTTCGTGGGACATCAGTTCGAGCTGCTCCCGGACTGCTGGGTTCTCAAGCAGAACAGGATCAGCCATGATCTCGCGTGTGACCCGGCCGGTTTCGCCGTGCCAGTCGAGATGTGTGACCTGATCGACCCCGAAGCCACCCACAACCGCTCGGGTGCGACGAGTCAGAGCACCAGACCGGCGGTCGAACACATCCACGATCGCCGCCATCACCTCGATGGCCGGATCGACACCGGGAGACGACTCGGCAATCAGATCCGACGAGGACGATTCAGGGGGTTGAGTGAGGGGCGGTGAAGATCCGCAGCCCTGGAGGAAAGCCAGGAGGGCCCAGCCCACCAATGCCAAACGAATAAGAGAACGAGAACACGCGGGCGACATCCCACTACCTCCGGATTGTTTCAATGGGAGGCGGCCGTCGTGTCATCGACATTCCCGGCCCGCGAGGCTCTGCAACAACGCTAACGCCGCGTTGCCCACACCCTGCTCCGAGACCGGTACGATCTCGCCTCAGCGCACGCCCCGGCCGGAGGAACCATGGACCCAGACACCACCACGGGCATCCGCCCGCGCTGGTGGGTCGAGATCACCATCACGTTGGTCTTCTACCTCGTCTACTCCACGGTCCGAAACCAGTTCGGTTCGGCGATCGGAGGCACGATCAACGATCGCGCTCTTCGCAACGCCGAGTGGGTGATCGACGGCGAGCGGGCCATTGGTCTGTTTCGTGAACAGTGGATCCAGGAACAGTTTCTCGACTTCGACTGGTTCATCCGTTTCTGGAACATCTTCTACGGGTCGTTTCACTTCGGGGTGACGCTCGGAGCCATGATCTACCTGTTCCGCTGTTTCCCAGCGCACTACCTACGGATGCGCTCGGTGTTGGCCGCCACCACCTCAGTCGCTCTCATCGGCTTCGCGACGTTTCCGCTGATGCCGCCGCGGCTGCTCGAGAACAGCGTGTCGGAGTTCGGCGGGAGCCAGACCGGCTACGGCTTCGTCGACACACTCATCAGCCCCGGCGGGCTGTGGTCGTTCGACTCGGGCACCCTCGAGAGCATCTCCAACCAATACGCGGCCATGCCGAGCCTCCACGTCGCGTGGGCAGCATGGTGTGTGATCGCGCTCTACCCGGTGCTGCGAAGCCGCTGGGCTCGTCTTCTCGCCCTGTCGTATCCCTGGATGACGCTGTTCTCCATCATCGTCACGGCCAACCACTACTGGATCGATGCCGTCGGCGGCATCGCTGTGCTCGCCGCGGGTATGGCGCTCGCCGGACCGGTTGAGCGCATCCTCCCGGGGGCAGCCGCTACGCTCGAAGGCGAATCTGGCACATCTCAGAGCCCGAGCCAGAGCTGACAGCCGATCGAGGTCTCTCCTTCATGTTTCTCGATGCCATAACGGGCCCCCAGGACCTTCAGGGCCGCGACTACGAAGAACTCGATGATCTCTGCGTGCAGATTCGCGAACACATCGTGGCGGCGGTGACCGAACACGGCGGACATCTGGGGTCCAACCTCGGCGACGTCGAGCTCACCGTTGCTCTTCATCGGGTTTTCAGATCGCCCCACGACGCAATCTTGTGGGACACCGGCCATCAGACCTACGTCCACAAGATACTCACCGGCCGGGCCGCCGACTTCAAGAACTTGAGAGAGCCAGGCGGCCTGTCGGGATATCCGTCGAGAACCGAGTCCAAGCACGACTGGATCGAGAACAGCCACGCGTCCACCGTCTTGTCCTACGCGTTCGGATTGGCCACGTCGTTTCATCAAAACGACGAACGCAGGCGCGTCGTGGCCGTGATCGGTGACGGCGCCATGACCGGCGGAATGGCGTTCGAGGGGCTCAACAATCTCGGCCACAGCGGCCGCGATGTCGTCATCGTTCTCAACGACAACGGCCGGTCGTATGCCCCTACCGTCTCCCGCTTGTCGGAGAGCCTGATCAAGATCCGCAACAACCCGACCTACATGCGACGCCAGGCCCGCCTCGAGCAGATGGCCGAGAGCATCCCTTGGGTCGGCGAACAACTCGGACGCGGCATGAAGATGTCGAAGGCTGCGATCCGCGAGATGTGGGAGCCGCCCGCGTTCTTCGAGAATCTCGGGATTCGCTACACCGGACCGTTCGACGGACACGACATCGCCGGCATCGAAGATGCCTTGGCCAACGCCACCGAGTTCGACGGCCCGGTCGTGGTCCACGTGCTGACCCAGAAGGGCCGGGGCTACGCGCCAGCCGAGAACGACCAGATCAAGAACATGCACGACATCGGGTCGATCAAGGACGGTTCCTACACCGCGGCATTCTCCGACGCCATGCTGAAACTCGGCGATCAGCACCCGGAGTTGGTGGCGATCACCGCAGCAATGCCCGACTCGACCGGTCTGCTTCCGTTCAGCGAACGGTTCCCCGGCCGATGCATCGATGTGGGAATTGCCGAGCAACACGCCGTGACCTCGGCCGCCGGAATGGCCATGGGTGGAATGAGGCCCCTGTTCGCGGTCTACGCCACCTTCCTCACCCGCGCTTTCGATCAGGTCAATCTCGATGTCGGTCTGCACGGTCAGCCGGTCATCTTCTGCCTCGACCGAGCCGGCATCACCGGCGACGACGGACCTTCACATCACGGAATCCTCGATCTCGTGCTTCTCACGAAAGTCCCGGGCATGACCGTGTTCGCACCGTCGAGCTACCAGGAACTCCAGCAGATGATGTTCGACGCCATGGACATCACCGATGGTCCGGTTGCCATTCGTTGGCCGAAGACCGCTGCCCCATGGGTTACCGACACCGAGGTCGGCTCGGGGCTGTCAGCTCGATTGGTGAAGTCCGGTGGCCCCGAGGTGTGTCTGCTCGGGTTCGGAAAGATGCTCGCCTCCTGCGAGGGCGCGGCTGAGATTCTCGCCGCCGAGGGAATCGAGGCCACTGTCTGGGACCCGCGTGTGGTCACCCCACTCGACCCGGAAATGCTCGAAAACGCCGCCACCCACCAACTGGTGATCTCGGTCGAGGACGGGTTGCGAATCGGCGGCGCCGGTGCTGCGGTCCGCGACGCTCTCAGCGAACACGACGCCAACTGCCGCCTTCGGGTGCTGGGCGTGCCCACCGCCTATATCCCTCACGGCAAGCCCGACACGATCCTGTCGGAGCTGGGCCTCGACGCCCCCGGAGTAGCCGCCACCGCCCAAGGCATGCTCACCCCCTAGCCCCCATCCCCCATCCCCCATCCCCCATCCCCCATCCGAAATCAGGGGGCGGCAGCTACAAAAATTGTCGTCTACACCCACTGATTTCGGGGTTGAGACAGGGTTGGGACGGGCTAGGAGTAATAGGGGTTTTCGCCTTGTTGGTGATCGGTGGCGTCGATCACGTCGGAGACTTCGGGGATGGCTTCGAGAATGGCCTTGCGGATGCCGTCCTGAAGAGTCGCTGCGCTCATCGAGCAGCCTTGGCAGCCGCCACCCATGGTGATGAACACGTTGTCGTCTTCCACTCCGACAAAAGAGGCAACGCCACCGTGGGAAGCCAGGGCCGGATTGATCCGCTCTTCCAGCAGCTGCTGGACCTTCTCGGCCAGGTCGCCAACCAGTTCGAGCTGCCCCATGTCTCCGAGAGGGCTAGGACGATTGGGATTGCGGATCACGAGGCCACCCTGGGCCGGCGTGCTCGGGATATCGAGGGTGGCGCCGCTCAACTGCTCGACGCTGTTGGCCGGAACAATCACAGCCAACCCCTCGCGATCGTAGACGTGATCGTCGGCGGCCGCTTCGGAATCCTGCTCGAGACTCAGATCGTAGGTGTAGTCGACGCCATTGGCGCCGGTGACTTCGACACGAAGGCCGAGCGACTCATGG
>JAJCXW010000193.1 GCA_029263235.1 Acidimicrobiales bacterium | reverse complement strand
AAGGCCAACGCGGGTATTCCTGAATGGCATGGGGCCGACCTCGCCTACAGCGGAACTCCGGAAGTGATGGGCGCTCACGCCCATCGTGTTCTTTCGTGCGGGATCGACATCATCGGTGGTTGTTGCGGCAACACGCCCGATCATGTTGCGATGATTCGGGGCGTGCTCGACGGAACCATGGAAGTTCCGGCGGTGGAGGTCGAGGCCGCACCATCGAGACCCGCTGACCGTCCCCAGAGGGTCCGACGAGGATCCAGGCGTCCGGCCCGAAACTGAGACCGGCCCGCCCGGCTGATCAGCCGGGGTCGAATGGCAGAGAGCGGAATCGTCGCACGTACGGGCCCTCGGCGTATTCGGCACGAGTCGTGTCGACAGTGAAGTCCGGGCAGTGGGAGAGAAGCTCCTCGATCACCACTCGCCCCTGAAGTCGAGCGACCGATGCCCCGAGACAGTGGTGGGCGCCGTAGGAGAATGTCATGATCTTGTCGACCGTTCGATCGACGTCGAAGTCTTCGGCAGTGGGACCGAACTCGCGGGGGTCGCGATTGGCGGCTGCGTAACAGAGCAGGACCTTCCGGCCGGCTGGAATGGTCGTGCCGTGAAGCTCAACGTTGCGGGTTGCCGTTCTCGCCAGATTCTGAACCGGTGAAGTCAGTCGCAGGAACTCATCGATCGACTCGTCGATCAGTTCGGGAGCCGCGGCCAGCTTGGCTCTCTGATCGCGACGCCCGGTGAGCAGGTCTGCTGCTCCTCCCAGCAACCCAGTTGCGGTGTCGTTGCCTCCGGCGACCATCGTGAACGCGAAACCGAGGATCCGAACGACGCCGACGGTGTCGTCGCCGAGTTCCACCAACATCGATACCAGGTCGTCGCCGGGATCGGTTCGTCGACGCTCGATCAGATCGGAGAAATAGGAGATCAGTTCGCTGAAGGCATTGGTGGCTCCGGCCGCATCGCCCGAGGACGACGCCACGATGGCCTCTGTCCAGGAATCGAACTGCGGTCGATCTTCCACCGGGACCCCGAGGTAGTGAGCCACCACGAAGCTCGGCAGAGGCTTGAAGAGCTGCTCGACGATGTCGCTCGCTCCGGTGTCGACGATCGATTCGAGTCGATCCCGCACGAACTCACGGACCATCGGCTCGAGTTCCTCGACGCGACGAGGTGTGAATCCTCTGCTCACCAGCCGCCGAAACTGGGTGTGGTCGGGAGGGTCGAGGAACACCATGGGAACGTTGTCGCCCATTCCGAGCGCCTCCATCTCGCCGTAGGCCACGGTGAGACCACTGGCCGAGGAGAATGTGTCGGTGTCGCGGGCTGCGTTCCAGACATCGTCGAACCGAGATAGGACGTAGAAGTCGCCAGCCTCATCGTGGTGGACCGGAGACTCCTCTCGAAGCCACGCGTAGTCCTCCCACGGTTCGCGCCAGAGCTCGCCTCCCCGCAGGGTGAATCCGCTCATCAATAGCTCCGAGGCAAGCCCATGACGTTCTGGGCCACGAAGTTGAGGGTCATCTCCTGACTCACCGGCACCGTGCGCTGGATTCGAGCTTCCCGCCAGTAGCGCTCGACGTGGTACTCGGTGGCAAAGCCCATGCCGCCGTGGGTCTGCATGGCGATGTCGGCGGCGCTGAAGGAAGCCTCCGCCGCCAGGAACTTGGCGCTGTTGGCCTGCTCACCGCACGACAGGCCATTGTCGTAGCGCCAGGCTGCCTCCTGGGCGGCCAGCCATGCGGCATGAAGCTCGATGCGGGCACGGGCCAGCGGATGGCTCACGGCTTGGTTCATGCCGATGGGACGATCGAACACCATGCGTTCCTTGGCATAGGCCACCGCCTTCTCGATGGCCACTTCACCGATACCGACGGCCTCCGACGCCAAGAGGATTCGCTCCGGATTGAGGCCATGGAGAATGTGGCGAAACCCTCGGCCCTCCTCTCCGACCAGACGCCAGCCCTCGACTGGCAAATTGTCGTAGAAGACCTCACAACTGGCGACCGCATTTCGCGCGACCTTCGGTATCGGGCGAATATCGACGTGATCAGGGTCGAGGTCGGCCAGAAACAGGCTGAGGCCATCGAATCCCGACTCGGCCTCGCCGGTTCGAGCCAACAACAACACGACCTCGGACTCCAACGCCTTGGAGGTCCAGATCTTCTGGCCGTGTATGCGCCAACCGTCGCCGTCGCGGACCGCTCTGGTCGAGATCTGCGAGGTGTCGGTGCCGGCGTTGGCCTCGGTGACACCGAAGGCCACGTGAAGGTCGCCAGCGGCGGCGCGGGGAAGAAACTCCTGCTTGAGACGGTCGTTGCCGAAGACGACCACCGGGTTGAGCCCGAAGATCGTGAGATGAACGGCCGAGCAACCGTTCATGGCTGCACCGCTCTCGGCGATCGTCTTGAGCACCACAGCGGCCTCGGCTATGCCCTGCCCACCGCCACCGAATTCCTCCGGGATGGCGATGCCGACCCATCCGCCTTCAGCCAGACGCTCATAGAACTCCCACGGGAACTCGTGACGTTGGTCGCGCTCCGACCAATACTCGTCACCGAAATCGGCGCAGATCGCCCGGACTCCTTCGGCTATCAGTTCGTGGTCCTCGTTGGGAGCGAAGTCCAGGGGCGTCTCCTCCTGGTGTTTCAGAACTGAGCTTCCCGTCACCAGGTGTCGATCTGGCGGCGGGGGAGTCGTCTGTGGTCATCGGGCGGGCATGAGCGAAGCAGGTTGACGAGGCGCTCGCGTGTTCGAGCGGGGTCGATCACGTCGTCGACTTCGTTGTGGGCGGCGGCGCTGAGGGCCTTCGAGCGTTCGTATATGGCATCGACCTTGGCGTCGAAGTATCTCTCGCGCTCGTCGTCGTCTGCTATCGCTTTCAGTTCGGCGCGAGCCCCCAGGCGCACGGCACCCTCGATTCCCATGCCACTCATCTCGCCCGTCGGCCACGAGACCGTGAGGAGAGGAGAGTGGAAGCTTCCGCCGGCCATGGCCATAGCCCCGAGACCCACCGCCTTGCGTAGCACCACGGTCGCGAACGGAACGGTGAGACTCGCTCCGGCGACGTACATCCGGCTGAAGTGGCGCACCTGGGCCGACTCCTCGGCGTCGGGTCCGACCATGAACCCCGGCGTGTCGCAGAGAAAGACCAGCGGGATTCCGTGAGCGTCACAGAGCTGCATGAATCGTGCGGCCTTGTCGGCTCCGTCGGAGTCGATGGCGCCGCCGAGGTGAGCCGGGTTGTTGGCGATCACCCCGACCGGTCGTCCCTCGAGTCGGATGAGCGATGTGACGATTCCGATTCCGAATGACGCTCGAAGTTCGAGGACGCTGCCGGTATCGGCCAGAATCTCGATGGCATCTCGCACTGCGTAGACGCGCTTGCGGTTTTCGGGCACCACATCGCGCAGGAGCGTCTGATCGGCGCAATCGAAATCGTCGATCGACCCTTGGAAGTACGACAGGTATCGCTTGACCATCGCCACAGCAGCAGCGTCGTCGTCAACCAACAGGTCGACCACCCCGTTGGCGGTCTGAACCGACATCGGCCCGATCTCCTCGGGCGTGAACCGGCCGAGTCCCCCGCCCTCGATCATGGCCGGACCCGCCATGCCGAGATTGGCGTCGTTGGTGGCGATGATGACATCGCACACACCGGCGAGAGCGGCGTTTCCGGCGAAGCAGCGGCCCGAGACAACGGCAACCGTGGGAACCGATCCGCTCAGTCGTGCCATCCACGCGAACGACATGACATCGAGCCCGGCGATCACCGGAACATCGGTGTCGCCCGGTCGTCCTCCGCCACCCTCGGCGAAGACCACGACCGGAAGTGACAGGCGCTCGGCGATATCCAGCAGACGGTCCTTCTTCTGGTGACCTCGAAACCCCTGGGTGCCGGCAAGGACCGTGTAGTCGTACGACATCACAGCGCAGCGACTCATGTCGTCTTCGAACCGGTCGCCGTTGATGCGCCCGAGGCCTCCCACGATTCCGTCGGCCGGCGTGTTGGCAATCAGGTCGTCGCGGTCGCGGCGGGCCGTCTGGGCCGCGTACATGAAGCCCCCGTACTCCTCGAAACTCCCCTCATCGACGAGATCATCGAGGTTCTCGCGTGCGGTTCGGCGGCCCAGTCGTCGTCGGCGCTCCACTGCGTCGGGTCGGGCGTCGTCCATCAAGAGGGCACGTCGTTGCTCGACCTCGGCCAGGTCGCTTCGGTCACCGGCGTCACCGGACGGATCTCCGTCGTTCGCGGTGTGGCCGGCGACCGCACGTTCCTGCACCGAAACAAGCTCATCTCCGCTGTCGACGACCTGTCCCACGGAGACGTGGATGTCGCTGACCACACCGCTCACCGGAGATTCCACGAGGTGTTCCATCTTCATCACCTCCACGATGGCGATGGTGTCGCCGGCCGTCACCTCGGAGCCGATAGCGCGCGGCAACGCCACGACCGTGCTGGCCGACCGGGCGACGGCTCGAGAGACTTTCGGCATCTGACCTCCGTTGTCGGAATACAACATGGCCGATGGCGGGCTCCTTCCACGAATCGGTGACGCTTTGCCCGAGGTCTGAGCGGCATCTACGGTTCGCAGACCGACAATGGAGGATCCGTGAGCAACAATCGTCGCAACGCAATAAGGATGACGGACGAAGAGATCGAGAACTTCATCGACTCACGCAAGAGCCTTCAGGTGGGAACGATCGAACGCGATGGCAGCATCCACTTGTCCACCCTCTGGTTCGCGGTGGTCGACGGAAATATCGTGTTCGAGACCTACACCAAGTCTCAGAAGATCAGAAACCTGCAACGCGATGATCGCATCACGATTCTGGTCGAGGATGGCCTCGCCTATGAAGAACTTCGTGGTGTGATGATCAAGGGTCGAGCCCGGCTCGTGACCGATCACGCTGCGGTTCATCCGCTGGCCTTGGCTGTGATGCGACGAAACCAGCCCGATATCCCTGATGAACTCCTCGATGCTGCCGCCGCCGAGATGTCGGCAAAGCGCACGGCTGTCGTGGTCGAGCCCTCGAAGGTCGTCTCCTGGGATCACACTAAACTCGGAAGCACCTACTGAATCGAGTTGGTCAGCCGAGACGAAGCGTTTCGAGTGGCTCGAGACGGGCGGCCTTGGTCGAGGGGTAGAGCCCGGCGACGACCGATACGGCCATGGCCGCGACCACTCCCAGAACGAGCAGACTGGGTTGCAGCACCACGACCCAGCCCTTGGTTCGCGACACGAACGCCACCACCAGGGCGCCCACACCGGCACCAGCTATTCCGCCCATCAACCCCACCACGATCGACTCGAGCATGAACTGCCATGCGATGAGTCCTCGACCGTGCCCGAGAGCGCGTCGAATCCCGATCTCGGCGGACCGTTGAATCACCGAGATCGACATCACATTGGCGATACCGACCCCGCCCACCACGAGAGCCAATCCGCCCATCAAGGCAACGATCGCCTGAAGGGTGGTGTCGGCAGCCGCCGCCGACTCGAGGGCATCGGTGGGAACCGATGTGTTGACCTCTTCGCTGCTCCCGAGGTTGATCGCCACGGGCAAGGCCTCCTCGGTGAGGAGGGTGTGATCAGGGTCGGACCTCACGTAGAGAGTGGTGGCCTTGATCCCTGTATCGAAGTCTCTGTCGGCGGCCTGGGGTGAGATCACCACAGCATTGTCGAGGTTGGGCTCGAGAGTGATTCTCTCCATGACCCCCACCACTCCGTATTTGAAGCCTCCGACGAGGATGGTGCGTTCGGCTCCCGCGATGTAGGCGAACTCGTCAGCAAGTCCGGAGCCGATCACGGCGGCCCGCCCCGCTGTCGAGTCGTCGAAACTGTTGATCCAGCGACCCGAGACCAGGCCGACGTCCATGACCTCCAAGAAGGCCGAATCGGCGGCGATGACCGGAATCGGGAAGGCGGTGTAGTAACTGCTGGCGGCCGCGTACGGGGATGTCACCACGCCACTGATGTTGATGAGAGCGGAAGCCTTCTCGACTGTGTTGAGGGCCTCGACTCTCACCACGACATCCTCGGGGAAGCTGGGTGTCTGTGTGCCGAACGAACTGGCGGCCTCGGCCTTGATGAGGTTGGTTCCGAGCTCAGCGAGGGTCTGCTGCAGATCGCCCTTGGCCGATTCGGTGAGACCAACCGCAGCCACGATCGCCGAGACTCCGATGATCGGGCCGAGCATGATGAGCAGGGTTCTTGTGAGCTTCGCGGTGAGCCCGGCAAAGGCGACACCAAGGAGGTCGCGTACGCTGCTCACGACACCCCTTCGGGGATCAGGTCGTCGGCGACGATCTGACCGTCGCGCATCGTGATTCTCCGCCCGGCTGAGGCGGCCACTGCGGGATCATGGGTGACGATGGCTACGGCTCGCTCATGGGAGTGAAGGCCCCGGAAGATCTCCATTACGTTGGCAGCGTTGGTCGAGTCGAGTGCGCCCGTTGGCTCGTCGGCCAGTATCAACAAGGGGTCGGTGACAATCGCTCGGGCGATGGCGACTCTCTGCTGCTCTCCACCGGACAACTGCACCGGTCGGTGTCCGGCCCGCTCGGCCAGACCGATTCGGTCGAGTGCGTCCATGGCCATCTCTCGTCGGCGCGCCGCGGTGAGACCGCGGTAGAGCAGCGCCGTCTCGACGTTGCGGCGGGCGTCGAGATACGGGATCAGATGAAACTGCTGGAACACAAAGCCGACGACATCGCCTCTGAGCCTCGAGCGTTCCGCGTCGGTCAGCTCGGTGACCGCCTTGCCCGTGACTCGGAGCTCCCCGAGCGAGGGCAGGTCGAGCAGCCCCAGCAGGCCGAGCATGGTCGACTTACCGGAACCCGATGGCCCCACGATCGAGATGAACTCGCCGGCGTCGATGGAGAATGACACCTTGTCGAGTGCATGAACCTTGACTTCCTCGCCGTAGATGCGAGAGACGCCGTCGAGCTCCAGCAGGTGGTCGGTTGTCATTGCCCGCCGGTTACATCGACGATGACGACTTCACCACCGGTCAGTCCCTCGAGGATCTCCGTGAACGCTCCATCCTGCAGCCCTGTGACGATCAGGGTCGGCGTGACAACGAGTGTCTCGGGATCAACGACCCGCACGACGTCGTCGCCGCTGCCGTCCTGAGAGACGGCGGCCCTCGGCACGACGAGGGCATCAATCCGCTCGTCGAGAACGACGTCGATGCTCACATTTGCGCCATCGACAGCGGTGAGTCCGTCGACCACCTCGACGATTCCTTCGTAGGACTCGCCACCGGACTGGGAAATCGTCGCCACGTCGTCGAGCTGCGAAATGAAGCCCACCGACTCCTGATTCCCGGCCTCGATTTCGACGGTCACGACCTGACCGACCGCCAGCTCAGAACGATCGGTGGGGTTGGCGAACAGCTTGATGGTGAACTCGGGTTCGGTGAGTGTCAGCAACTCTTGGCCGAGTTGCACGGTCTGACCTTCGTCGACGAACACCGTGCCCACCCTGGCTGGCCAGGTGGCGATGATCATGTCGGACGGCACGAAGATCACGTCGTCGTCGATGGTGTCGATAACGATGTCGACCGAGCGCCTCCCGGCCGGAAGGTTGATTGTCCCGGTGAGCACTTCGTAGTCGCTGCCCATGGCGGCGGTGCCGCTGATGGAGTAGTCGACCGACACGTCGGACGAGGGAGATTCGTTGGCGACGACCCGTATGGCGATGCTGCCACCCTCGCCGACGGTGCCGCCGCCGGTGAGAGTGATCTCCGGTAGGTCGTCGTCGTCGATGATGTTCGTGGCCGAGATCGACGTCTCATCGAGGGTGTAGTCGTTGTCGGGGTCGTCGGTGTCGATGAGTGTGAGGGTGAGCGACTCGTCGGCTTCGATTCCCTCGTCCTGGATCGTGGCAATGGTGAGACTGGTCTGGGTAGTGCCGGCCGGGAACGTGAAGACCGGCGACGGGTCTTGTTCGGCATAGTCGTCGATCTCGGTAGCCGACCCCGCGAGCGAGTAGGAGACCTCGAGGGCATGATCGATGAGAATGTCGGACTTGATCGTATAGACGGCGTTTCCGCCTTCTACGACTTCGTCGGCACCGCGTTCCAGACTGACCGACAGCTCTGGTACAACGTCGGGCGTGATGTCGGTGATGGTGACGGTCAGCGAATTCAGTGGCGCCACGTCGTAGTTGATGCCGGCGCCGATCGGCTGCTCAGGCGTGATGGTGATGGTCCACTCTTCGTCGATCTCGTCGACTTCGTCGGTGAATGTCTCAAGCGACAAGGTGAGAGTGGCAGCACCTGCCGGCCAGACCACCGGAGTGTTCTCGAGTGGATCATTGCGGTAGTCGACATCGATGTTGGGATCGTCGATGGCGGTCTGGTCGCCACCCGTGGCCGTGCCCGCAAAGCCGAGGCCGACCTGCATATCGGCGGCCGGCACCGGATCGGCGGTGAGAACGATGTCGATCGTGGTGCCCTCGTCGATGGTGAGTTCGGTGTCCTGTACCCCGATGGCCGGAATTGGCGGGGTCTGCATCGGCACGAGAGAGGCGCCGGTGCCGACCGTGGCGACATCGGAGCCGCCGACCCGCGAAGGCACCGACGGGCCGATCTTCACTGCAGCGGTGTCGCGGTCGCCGACGGTGTAGCCGTTGGACGGCCGAATGGCCACAACGATCGTCTCGACCGGTTCGGGTGTGGCCCCGCCGTATCCGTAGTCGATCTGCCACTCTCGAAGCGCGGCACGAGTTGCTTCGGTGTAGAGCCGATCAACCGTCCCGGGGTCGTAGCCGCTGTCCTGCAGTATCCGCTCGAGCTGGAGCACATCGGGGCCGTCGGATCCCACATCCAGCCGTCGGTAGAACGAGAAGTTGCCGTTGGCCGCAACGGCCGGCCGGCCATCGAGCGACAACAAGACATCGCCGGGGGAGACCTGATCGCCATCCTCGACTCCGACCTGGCTCACCCGGCCGTCGAACGGCGAGTTCACCTTCTGCAATTCCTCTCGCCTGAGCACGCCCGACACGGTGAGTTCGTCGGTGAGGGTCTGCCGGCCGATCGTTGCGGTGAGAATCTCCTGGGGCGCCACCTCGGGCGAATCATCGCCGGTCACCTGCCAAGCGACAATGCCACCGGCAACCAGGGCCATGACCACCACCAGGGAAATCGACTGACTTCGGCTGATGTTCACTCTGCCTCAGCCTCGGCCTGCGCTGTTGCAATCTCGCGGCACTCTTGGAGGTCGTCGGAGTCGAGAAGGGTCTCGCCGGCTGGGGGAGTCATGTCGGCCGTCAGCTGCAGGAGCCCGCGATCATCCGGCAGGAACTCAGCGAGCGTCCATCCGCGGCCCTTCATGCAATCGGACCAATGCAACAAAGTTCGGTTGGTGAACTCGATCTCATCGTTCGGGATGTTGGCACCGGCTTCGGCTGCTCCGGCCAGTGCTCCCTGGATCTGGCTGACCGCAGCGCACTCGACGAGGGCCTCTATGTACTTCGGATCGTTCTGGGGGGTCGAGGCATCTCCGCCGTCATCGACGGCCACTGGAAGGCCGATGAAGGACTGCCCGTTGTCGTTGAGACAATCGTTGAATACCTGCATGGAGGAGAACAGATTGTCGATCGCATCAGGCCCGTCGTCGTTGAGCGGAATAATCGAGGTCGTGGTGGTCGTTGGGTCGGATTCTGCGTCTGGTCCGGTGTCGGGTGTGCCCGCCGCGGTGGTCGTGGCGGCGACGGTGGTCGTAGTGGTGGCGACATCGTCGGGATTGATCGCCACTTGGTTGGCGTCACGGAGTGCGGTTTCGGCCGGTGGGCTCGACGAGCCGCAGGCCGAGGCGACCACTACGAATGCCGCAGCTATCAGACTTGGTTTGAGCAGTGCAGATCGCACCAGAGGTTCCTTGGTGGTCGGGAGTTCATTATGAACGTCGGAAGATTACTAGGGGGCTGCACACTGACGGCAATCCTTGGAACGCTATCGGCTCAGTGCTCGCCGATTCCGCCGAGG
>JAJCXW010000192.1 GCA_029263235.1 Acidimicrobiales bacterium | reverse complement strand
GACCTGACCGGTGACCGTGGGGTCGAAAGTGACGTTGAGAAGTTTGGAGCCGTACTGGTAGGAGCCGAACATGTCGGCGGTGACGAAGCTCGTTCCGGCGTAGTTGCGCTCGTCGCCGAGAATCCGGTCGAGCTCGAGCGGGTGCCCAATCGACTCGTGGATCTGCAACGCCATCTGATCGGGAGCGAGAATCAGATCCATGTCGCCTGAGGGGCAATTCGGTGCGCTCAGCAACTCGAGCACCTGCTCGACGAGCACCGGTGCCGCGTCGGCGAATCCGTGACGGTCGAGCACCTCGAGGCCGCCCTGCCCGCAGTACGCGCCAGCACCGTAGGACCGACTCTGGGTGTTGCCGCCGTCATTGGCGCTGACCCTCATGTCGGGGAACACCTGATGGAACAACTGCTCGACCCGACCGCCACCGTTGGTGACGAGCAGGCTCTCGATGTCGTAGAAGGTCAGCGACGCCTCTCGATCAACAATTCGTTTGTCGCCGTTTGCTCCGAGCTTGGCTTCGTGGCCGACCAACATGTCGACGTGGTCGGCGAACGCCACATCGTTGACGGGCCTGGCGACCTCGGTCTCGAACGCACCGACGGTGTGCTCCAAGGGGCAGTCGCCCGAGAAGCCATCGCCGGTCAGGGCATGACCGGCGGTGCCGAGGGCCCAGCGACGGGCGTCGGCAATGGCCGCCGACAGGCCAGTGTCGGACAGGTCGCTCGTGGCGCCGTAGCCGAGGCCGCCGCGATGCCAGATAGTGAACATGACACCCTCGTCGTGGCCGGTCATGGAGGGCTGAACCACCCCCTCACGCACACTCAGGTGGGTGCCGCGCTCGGCAACATGGCGGGCCGACGCGAAGTCGACGTCGCCGGGCAGCATCGCAGTGAGCCGATTCTCGAATGAGTTGCCGGAACCGGTCGTGGCGGCAGGATTGGTGGTGGGGTCGATGGTCATACGAGCTTGTCGACAAACGCTTCGAGCTGACGAAGATTTCGCACCTCGTAGGCGCCATCGCAGTGCTGGGCATAGTCGCCGACGATCGAGTCGCCTGTGTCCCAGTAGCTGCGTGGCTCGGGGTTGAGCCAGTGAATGTTGCGTGCCTTGTCAGCCATTTCTTTGATGATCCAACTCTCGGAAGCGTGGTAGTTGTTGCGGGCGTCGCCCAGAATCATGATCGAAGTACGCGGACCGATCTCGTTGCCGTACTTCTCCCAGAATACGCCGAGGGCATGGCCGTAGTCGGAGTGGCCGTCGACCCACACCACATCGGCTTCGGAGTTCACCCGATGAACGGCCTCGTTGATGTCCTCGACCCCTTCGAAGTAAGTGGTGACTTCGTCGAGACCGTCGATGAACACGAACGACCGCACCTTGGAGAACTGGCCCGAAATGGCGTAGACGAGGTGCAGTGTGAAACGAGCGAATGCCGCCACCGAACCCGAGATGTCGGCGATCACGAAGATCTCCGGCTTGTGGGGTCGGGGGTTTCGGAACTTGGGCTCGACCGGCACGCCGCCGTAGCTGAGTGAGTGGCGGACCGTCGACCGGAAGTCGAGCGGACCCTTGCGACCATGACGACGCTTGCGTGAGAGCCGAGACGCCAGCTTCCGGGTGAGTGGATAGATGGCCTTGCGCAGGCTCGCCATCTCCTCACGCGATGCGTGCATGAAGTCGACGTCTTCGGGCAGGGGCTTGCGGAGCGTCTTGGCCATGGCCTCGATCCCCCGGTCGGCCACCAACCGTCGACGGATCTCCGCCTCGATCTCCTTCTGGAACTTGTCGATTCGTTCCTGGTATTCGTCTCGACGGAGACGCTCTTCGAAATCGGAGGGGGGGTCGTCGTCGGTGTCCTGATCTTGCTCGAGCAGGCGTTCGAGGATCCCATCGAGGTCGAGGTTTCGAAGAGTGCGGTAGAGGTAGTAGGTGCCACCGACCGGTCGGCCCGGCTCCATCCCGGCGTAGCGCTTCACTGCCTGGCGGGCCACACCGCGCATCATCGGTTGATCGCCGCGCATCAAGGCCCGATAGAGCATCTCCTGAAGCTCTTCCGGAGTGAGATTATCGCCCGCTCCGGCGCCGGCCTGATCGCCGGAATCCGGTTCGTCATGCTCCTCATCGTCGAGTTCGGGTAGGTCGGACTCGTCGACGATGTCGTATTCGGGTCCTCGTAGCGAAAAGTAGACCTCGAATACGGTCTCGAAGGCCTTCCAGTGGTTGTGGTGCTTCACCAGAGTCGAAGCGAGCGCGTACTTGAATGTGTCGCGATCGCTCAGTGGCACGTGCTTCACGGCCTCCATCGCGTCGAGGTTCTCGGTGAGGCTCACCGGCAGCCCCGCCGAACGGAGCTGGATGATGAAGCCGGTGAGTAGATCGAGAATCGGCTCGCCAAGTTCGACGGGCACCGTCGGATCGGGCGGCTGGACCACGGTCATGGTCAGGCGGACAGGCCGTCGGCGGTCGACAATTCCTTCGATGCCTTCTTGATGTCGCTCTGATACTTGAGCAGCACGCTGATCGTGTCGGTGGCCACCTTCTCGTCGATCTGGCTGACACCGAGAAGCATCAAGGTGCGGGCCCAGTCGATTGTCTCGGACACCGACGGCGCCTTCTTCAGCTCGATCGTGCGGATCGACCGCACAACGCGAGCAATCTGATCGGCGAGGTTCTCGGTGATGTCGGGGACCTTCGTGAGGACGATCTCCTTCTCGCGTTCCATGTCGGGGTAGTCGATGTGGAGATACAGACACCGACGTTTGAGTGCCTCGGAGAGCTCGCGGGTGTTGTTGGAGGTGAGGAAGACCAACGGGATCTGCTTGGCGACGATGGTTCCCAGCTCCGGGATCGAGACCTGATAGTCGGACAGAATCTCGAGGAGAAGCGCCTCGGTCTCCACCTCCACCCGGTCGACCTCGTCGATCAGCAGGACGACAGGGTCGTCAGCGCTGATTGCCTCGAGCAGTGGACGAGTGAGCAGGAACTCGTCGGAGAAGATGTCGTCGGATACTTCGGCCCAATCGTGATCGTCGGCACGCTCGGTCTGGATACGAAGGAGCTGCTTCTTGTAGTTCCATTCGTACAGCGCCTTGGCCTCGTCGAGCCCCTCGTAGCACTGCAGACGGATGAGCCTCGAGCCGGTCATTTCGGCCACGCTCTTGGCTAGCTGGGTCTTGCCGGTGCCGGCGGGGCCTTCGACCAGAATCGGCTTCTGGAGACGCTCGGCCAAGAACACCACTCCGGCGATTGCCTCATCGGATAGGTAGTCGACCTTGGCCAGATCGTCTCTGACAGCGGCTACATCGGCGAAGTTGAACGACATGAAACATTATGTTAGCGGTCGTTCACTCGCCCCCCGCCCGGACATGTCTCAGGCTGACTCTTGCCCTGGCTCTGTAGCTAGCCCAGTCTCTGGCTCTGTGGCTAGATCAGCGGCTTGCTCGGTAACTTCCTCAGTGGGGTCGTCGCTGACGGCTTGGATTGCTACGTAAAGCTCTCCGACGGTCAACATGGCCCAGGCGACCAGCAAGACTGCCGCCGAGAGGATCCAGAAGGCCATTCGTTGGGTGGCCGACAACATGAGGTCCCAGAAACCGAGCTCCTGTCCGGCTCGGAAGGCCGAATCAGGGTCGGAGTAGACCGCGATGCTGACCACCGTGATTCCCACTGCCATGAGTCCGGCCAAGATCAGCAGGATCCGCTTGGCCTCGGCTACGTGGACCAGAACCGACACCAGATGCCCCTCGGCATGGCCCTCCTGGCCCTCCTGGCCCTCTTGAGTCTCCTGATCCTCGTTCATGGCCTGACCTGCCCCGATCCTCTGACCACGAACTTCTCGGTGGTCAATTGCTGAAGCCCGAGAGGTCCTCGGGCATGAAGTTTCTGAGTGGAGATCCCGATCTCGGCACCGAATCCGAACTCTTCGCCATCGACGAATCGGGTGGACGCGTTGACCAGGACCGCGGCAGCGTCGACCTCTCGGGTGAATCGATCAGCAGCATCGACATCAGAGGTGATGATCGCCTCGCTGTGGCCGCTTCCGGTTTCGTTGATGTGGTCGATCGCTTCATCGAGGTCGGCCACCACCTTCACCGACATCTTCAAGTCGAGAAACTCGGTGGAATAGTCAGACTCGGTGGCCTCACCGATCGAGGGCGATATCTCGACTGCCGCGGCATCACCGACCAACTCAACATCGGCCAGGGCCTCGACCACCATCGGCAGGAATCGGTCGGCAACCGACGAGTGAACCACCAAGGATTCCGCGGCATTGCATACACCGGGACGTTGGGTCTTGGAGTTGTGGACCACCTCGCGAGCCATGCCGAGGTCGGCGGAAGAGTCGACATAGACGTGGCAGTTGCCGTCGCCATCGATCACATATGGAACCGTGGCATTCTCGAGAATCGAGGCGATCAGCGATTTGCCGCCCCGAGGAATCAGACAATCGACGTAGCCCCGAAGGCGCATGAACTCGATCGATGCCTCACGTGAGGTGTCCTCGAGCAGCGTCACTCCGTCGGCGGGGAGTCCGACCTTGGTCAGGGCGTCGCTCAGGACGTTGGCGATCACAAGATTCGAGTGGATGGCTGTCGAGGAACCCCGCAAGAATGCGGCGTTGCCCGATTTGATGCACAGCGCAGCGGCATCGCTCGTGACGTTGGGGCGGCTTTCGTAGATGATTGCAATCACACCCAGCGGCACTCTCACCCGTCGGATTTCGAGGCCGTTGGGACGGACCCAACCATCGGTGATCTCGCCAACGGGGTCGGGCAGCGACGCCACGTTGCGCAGGCCAGCGGCCATGGCTTCGATTCGATCTTCGGTGAGCCTGAGCCGGTCGACCAGAGGTGCGGCGGTTCCGGCCTCTTCGGCGGCCTCCACATCAGAGGCGTTGGCGTAGAGGATTTCCGCCGATCGCAGAACCAAGAGGTCGGCGGCAGTGAGGAGAGCCTCGTTTCGGGTGTCGGCCGACGATACGGCCACAGCCCGGGCCGCTGTCTTGACCCGATTGGCCTGCTCTTCGATGGGTGATCGATCTGTGGTCACGAGCGACCATCGTAGTCGGAGCGGCGACTAGCCTCCCCTGCAACGGTCGACCCAAAGGTGATGTGTGCCCCGTCAATCGCGTCTCGAACCAGCGGCGCTGATCGCGATGTTCTCTCCGACAACGGTCGTTCTCGTTGCCGCGTCAGCCCTCCTGGCCTCGCTCGCCGGGCTCCCGTGGTGGGCGGCCGTGATCATCGCCGTGGTCGTATGGGCTCTCAAGATCGCCGGTTCGCGTCGGCTGGCCGCACGCACCCGTGCCCGGGCCAACGACATCGACCCGTTCGCCATCCGTGAGCCGTGGCGGCTTCTCGTGAAGCGGTCGCTTCGAGCCCAACGAGGCTTCGCCAAGGCCATCGATCGAGTAGCCGAGGGGCCGCTACGCGAGCGACTCGGCGAGATCGGCATCAGAATCGATCACGGGGTGCAGGAGTGTTGGGAAGTGGCCCGCCGGGCTCAGAACCTCACCGACGCCCGTCGCAGCATCGACATTCGATCCGCCCGGAAAGTGAAGTTGAACAAGGGCTCACACCCGGAGCAGGTGGAGTCGGCCGAGTTCGAGATTGCCGCTCATCAACGCCTCGACGGCCGCGAGACCGAGATCACGACTCGTCTGGAGATTCTCAACGCGCGACTCGACGAAGCGGTCACCAGAGTGGCCGAGATGGCCGCACACGGACTCGTCACCGATGAGGCCGACACCGTCTCCGATGCCATCGATGGAGTCGTGGGCGAACTCGAGTCGCTCAGGCTCGGACTCGATGCCGTGGACGACATCCAGTGAGCGACACGGGAGCCAAGAAGTCGGGGTCGTTCCTGGTAGCCGCAGGGATTCTCACATCGAGGGTGGCCGGCCTCGTTCGAGAGGTCGCCCTGGGTCACGTTCTGGGCGTGAGCATCGCCACCGACGCGATCCGCAACGCCATCAAGATTCCCAATCTGCTCCAGAACCTGCTGGGTGAAGGAACTCTCTCGGCCTCGTTCATTCCGGTCTACGCCGACCTCATCCAAAAAGGCGAGCAGAAGCGGGCCGCTCGTCTCGCCGGAGCCGTTGCTGGAGCACTTGTCGTTGTCACCACCACGTTGGTGCTGGCCGGTGTGCTGCTGGCCGGACCGCTCACATCTCTGATCGCTCCCGGGCTACCAACTCCGACACGCGACCTCACCGTCCCACTCGTCAAGATCACCACGATCGGTGCCGGGGTGCTGGTGTTCTCGGCGTGGTGTCTCGGAGTGCTCAACACCCATCGCCGGTTCTTCCTTTCCTACGTCGCTCCTGTGGTCTGGAACGTGGCCCAGATCACCGTGCTCGTCTTTGCCGGCATTGTCGGGGCTTCCTCCACCAGCACAATCGATGCCTTGGCCTGGGCCATGCTGGTCGGCGCGGTCCTGCAGGTGGCGGTTCAGCTTCCTGCCATCAGACACGTGGCCCCCGACATCCGACTCGTCTTCGGCTTTGGTGATCCCGACCTTCGCCAGGTTCAAAGCCGTTTCGTACCAGTGCTTCTCGGACGCGGAGTGGTGCAGATCTCGGCGTTCGTCGATCTGGCCCTGGCTTCGCTACTGGCGGCCGGAGCCATCTCCATGATCGGCTTCGCCCAGATCTTCTACATCCTGCCCGTGTCGGTGTTCGCCATGAGCGTGGCGGCCGCCGAACTCCCCGAAATGAGCCGATTGGCGGGCGACCCGGCTGCGATCATCGATCGGGCCGGCCGCGGTCTCAGAAGAATCAGCTTCTTCATGATGTTCACCGCAGCGGCCTACATATCGGTTGGCCGGCCGGTGATAGGGGCCGTACTCGAACACGGGAAGTTCGGCACCGACGACACAGTTGGCGTCTGGCTCACACTGGCTGCAATGTCCCTTGGCCTACCCGCGGTGGGTGCCAGCCGGTTTCTCCAGAACACCATGTACGCCGTAGGCGACACACGCGGCCCCGCGAAGATCGCAGCCCTCAGGGTGGGCATCACCGCGGCGATCGGTGCCGCACTCATGTTCCCGTTCGATCGCGTGGTCGTCGCCGACGGCGACCTGATCGGCACCATCGGCGGCTTCGGTCCGCTCGACGAAGTGGTCAGATCCACCGGAGAGGTCGTGCACCTCGGGTCGGTGGGTCTCGGTCTCGGACTCGCAGCATCGGCCTGGACAGAGATGATTCTGCTCGACCGCCTGGCTCGCCGACATCTCCCCGAATTGCGACCCATCGCCGAGCCTCTGCGGGCTCTCGCTGTTCCCGCTGCCGTCGCGTTCCTGGTAGGTGCGGTTCTCTCCAGATTGATTGAGGATTGGCCGACCATCCCCGGGGCAGTGATCGCCCTCGGTGCATCCGGGCTGGTCTATGTGCTCGTGGCGTTCCGTTCAGGTATCGCCGAATCGGCTCTCGTCCTTCGCCCTATCCGAAAGATTCTCTGGCGCTGAATCGGCCCACTCTGTCCCGGGTCCGATACCCGCCGCTTCCAGGAACTACCATCAGTTCATGCTTCAGTATCTGAAAAAGCGTTGGAAGTATCTGGTGGCCAAGCTGGGCGGGAACTTCGAGGAGTCAGCCGACCCCAAGGTCCAACTCGAACAGGCGATCAGCGAGGCCAAGGATCAGCACCGCCGATTGCGCGAGCAAGCAGCGAACGTCATCGCCAACCAGAAACAGACCGAGCTCCGTCTCAACCGGTCGATCGAAGAGCTCGAACGGGTCAACGCCAACGCCCGTCAGGCGATCGTGATGGCCGACGAGGCCCAGACATCGGGTTCCGACGACAAGGCCGCGTCATATCTCAGCGCGGCCGAACAGTTCGCCAACCGTCTGATCACCCTCGAAGCCGACATCGAGAGTCTCAAGTCTATGCATTTCAAGGCGACGGAAGCTTCCGACCAGGCCAAGGCTGCGGTTGAACAGAATTCCACGCTTCTCCAAAACCGGTTGAGCGAGCGCCAGGCCCTGCTCAGTCAACTCGACCAGGCCAACATGCAGGAGACTGTGAACTCTGCCATGAACACGCTGTCCGAGTCGGTCGGAAGCGACGTCCCATCGTTCGATGAGGTTCGGGAGAAGATCGAGGCCCGCTACGCCAAAGCCAAGGCCGTGTCCGAGCTCACCGAGGCCAACATCGACACCCAGATGCTCGAGATCGAGCAAGCCGCCCGAAATGTGGAGGCCCACGCCCGACTCGACGCCATCAAGGAACAGCTCGGCATTGAAGCCGCAGCCGAACCACAGGCCATCGAAGAGGGCGACTAGTCCGGAAGAACAACTAGATCGTCGGCGTGAACAACGACGTGGGGTGATCCCGGCGACAGATCCGAGCTACGCAGGCCAATAGCCGGTCTGAGTTCCTCGATGCTGTGACGCGCCAGTCCCCTGGCGAATACATCACCGTCGGTATCGGCGATCTCGATCGGGTCGCTCGCTCCGAACGATCCACTCACCTCACGCACCCCAGCGGCCAGCAGCGAGGTGCCACGTTCGAGCGCGGCACGAGCGCCGGGGTCGACGACGACAGCGCCATGGGTTCCCACCGCGAACGCGATCCAGAGCTTGCGCGCTGACATCCGTCCCGGCCTGGCCCGTACGAAGGTACCGGTTCCGGCCTTGGACACGATGGCATCGGCCACCACGTCGGGGCGTTTCGAGTCGGCGATGACCGATCTCACACCAGACCAGGAAGCCACCTTCGCGGCCATGATCTTGGAGGACATACCGCCGCTGCCCCTGGTGGTTCCGGTGGTTCCGCCGAGCGACTCGTGGTGGTTGCCTATTTGCTCGATCTCCTCGATCAGCGCGGCGTCGTTGCTGATCCTCGGGTCGGATGTGAACACTCCGGCGGTATCGGTGAGTAGCAAGAGCAGGTCGGCGTCGACGAGGTTGGCGACCAACGCCGCCAGACGGTCGTTGTCGCCGAAACGGATCTCATCGTCGGCGATCGCGTCGTTTTCGTTGACCACGGGGATCACACCGAGGTCGATCAGCTTCGACATCGTGCTTCTGGCGTGCAGGTACTGCGACCTCATGATGAAATCGATCGCCACCAGCAACACCTGTCCGGCAACCAGACCACGACGTGCCAGCTCTTCGCGGTAGACCCGGATGAGGGCGCCTTGCCCGACCGTGGCCGCAGCCTGCAGGGTGATCATGTCGGAGGGCCGATTGGCGCCACCGAGACCGAGCTCGGGAAGACCCGCCGCGATTGCCCCCGAGGTCACGATCACGACTCGGTGCCCAGCTTCTCTGGCGTCGGCCACCTGATCGCACAGGTCGGCCACCGCTTCCCGGTGGATCACCCCTTCGTCGTCGGTGATCGACGACGTCCCGATCTTGACCACAACTGTCTGAGAAGCCTGAGGGGTTTGGGAGGCCTGAGAGGTTTGCGAGGTCACAGGTCTTCCTCGTATTCGAGACTGAAGTCACCGACATGGACGACGTCGCCCGTCTTGACACCAGCGCGGTCGAGGGCCTTCACGACCCCGAGTTGGCGAAGCCGGTTCAGTGCGTAGTCGAGAGCCTGGTCGTCGGTGAGATCGCTGAGAGCCACGGCTCGCACCGCGGCGCGGCCGACCACGTTCCAGGAGCCGTCGTCGAATCGCTCGATCGCAACCTGATCACCGATCGGGCGGTGAATGGTCACGCCGGTCGTGGGCAGCACATGGGACCGAGCTTCGGTCACCAGCTGAGACAGCCGGCCCAGCGTTTCGGGAATGCCGAGGCCCGTGGCCGAAGAAGTCTTGAGCCCGTCGAACTCGGAATCGGGCGCAATGTCAGCACGCGACCCGACCACCAGTCTCGGTCGATCGAGGAGTTCGGGGCGGTAGTTGCCGAGTTCTTCCAAGAGCACATTCAGTTGCTCGTCCGGCGACTGGCCATCCCACTCCGACAGATCGAGCAAAACCAGCAACACGCGTGCCCGCTCGACGTGGCGGAGGAAGCGGTGACCCAATCCCTTCCCTTCGCTGGCGCCACCGATGAGACCAGGGATGTCGGCGAGGACCATCTCGAATTCGTCGTCGAGTCTCACGACTCCCAGGTTGGGCTCGAGAGTTGTGAAGGGATAGTTCGCGATCTTTGGTTTGGCGGCCGAGACTCGGCTGATGAAGGTCGACTTGCCGACGTTGGGCAGGCCCACGATGGCCACATCGGCCAGGAGTTTCAGTTCGAGGCGAAGCCACCGCTCCTCACCGTGCTCGCCTTGTTCGGCGAACGACGGAGCGCGACGTCGGTTGCTGAGGAAGCGGGCGTTGCCACGACCTCCCTGTCCGGCGGTGGCGGCTTCCCATCGGTCGCCGTGATGAAGGAGATCGGCCACCGGTTCGTGGGTCGTGTGATCAAGCACGACGGTCCCTTCCGGAACCGCCACCTCCAGGTCGTTGCCTCGTGCGCCATGACGGTTCTGACCGCTTCCGTGCTTCCCATTGTCGGCCTTGCGGTGGGGATGATCACGAAACGCCAGCAACGAAGCGACATTTCGGTTGGCTACAAACCAGACTGTGCCGCCATCGCCGCCATCGCCTCCGTCGGGACCACCACGGGACACATGCGCTTCGCGACGAAACGACACACAGCCCGCACCACCGTCACCGGCAGTCACATTGATGTTGCACTCGTCGACGAATCCGGACACCTGTCAGAGGGTACGACCTCAGGCGGTCGTCCCCGTGACATTTGCCCTCACTCGGGGTCTACCGGAGCAGACGAACCGGATCTCCGACAACCTCGACCGACCACGTCGTGCGGTCGGTGATGCCACCGCCGGCTGTGTAGTTGATCTTCCACCACCGGTCAGATGCCCCGTAGGAGACGGCGAAGTCGGTCGGCAGTGAGATGCTCAACGTCACGAAGTCGTCGTTGAACTTCGATCCGGTCACGTCGAGGTAGGTCGTGTTGTTGCCGGACTGGCCGTCGGTGCTGGTCCAGTCGAACGTGGCGTAGCCCAACCCGCCGGGCTGCACGATTCTGATTCCCTGGGAGCCCTCACCCGGATCGAACAACGTGATCTGCATGGTCTTACCAGCATGTTGATCACCGATCTCGGCAAGGTAGAAGTCGGAAGAGCTCGAAGCCACGTTGGCGAAGATAGACATCCAGTCGGTGGCGACGACCGAAGGACACCCTGCGGTCACCCTGGTGTCACATGTGGTCACGCCGAGGCCATTCGGCTTGGCCAGGATGGCGTAGGCGTTGGTCCAGCCCGAGTTGTTCTCAGGGGCCTTGGTTCCCACTTCCAGGATGTAGCGGCCCGACGCACCACTTGGAATACGGCAGAAGAGATCCCAGTCGGACGAACCGATGAGGCTGACCGACCCCTCGGCGGTTCCGAAGTCGTAGGTGTACTCGCCCGGAGGGCTACCGCCGGTGCCGGCGCGGCTGCCCGATCCGCACGATCCATAGACCGGATTGTCGGTGTCGTCGAATGGCGTCAGATCCGGAGCCCGAAGCCGGAAGTAGGTGGTGATGTCGGAGGTGTAGATCTCCAACGGCCCGCCGGTCTGGTTGGGATCACGCAGATACAGCTCGACTTCGCCGGGTGACGGTGAAGCCGGAATGTCGACGTAGTACTGGTAGGAGTACTTGCCTTGATAGTCGGGGTTGGGAGTCGAGCCGGAACAGTTGCCGGGTGAGTTATCCAGGTAGAGGACCTCGCGTTGCCCACCGTTGGCGTGGGAGTTGCATCCACCGTTGATGGCGGCCGAGAATCCTTCACGCTCAGACCCTGATATGAGATCTCGGGTACCGAAGTAGTTCTTTGGGCTCCCAAGCGGAACCGACAAGACGTATTCGGCCACCGACTGACGCGAGATCCTCACGTTGTTGAGGAAGATCTGCGAGAAGAACAAGTCGGCGCTCGTGTCGGTGATGGTGACCTGCAGTTCGGCTGAACCCGAATCGGTCACCGAGACCGTGATGCCGTCCACTCCGTTGACGAAACCGTTTCTCGCCGCCGCAGCGAGAGCGGCAGAGCTCGCCGTCGAGAAGTCGGGCTGCCAGACGACCCCGGCCAGCGCTGCAGCATCGGCCGCCTTCTGAAGCCCGGAGGCGCGCACGTACCAAGCGCCCACATCGACGGCGAAACCGGCGAAGCCGAGAAGGGGAACGATCAGAAGCGACGTGAGGATGACCGCATAGCCACGCTCACGCCCCTCTTCGATGGGTCGACGCTGATGACGATTCATGTTCCTGGCTCCGCGTTCATGACCGTCTGGTGTTCGACGGTCAACCCCTGGCCCGGGAACATGTGCGTGAACCAGTCACGCTCCACTCGAACCCAGACCCCGATCTGCTCCAGCCCCTGATCTTGACGAATCTCACGGTCGGTTGGACAGTAGAAGTGATCCCACGAAGATGCTGAACAAGAAGTCGCGCCCAGCCCATCGAAGTTGCCGATCGACATGGAGTTGATCATCGCGGCGGTGTAGTAGTTGCACTTGCCGGTCACCGACTGAGGATTGTCGTTGCCGTCCTTGCATGCCGGCGGAATCCCGCCGTCGGCGGCGGAACCGTCGTAGATCAAGACGCCGACCACGTAGGAGGTGCTCAGGCCCCCGAGCGCGGCATCGAGAGTCAACAGCGCCTCGTAGTCCGACAGTCGATTGGTACCGAGATTGCTGACCACACGAGCGGCCGAGCGAGTTCCGCTCGACACCGTGAGCGAGTCACGCCAGGCCATGCCAAATTCGATGATCCCCGAAACCAGCATCGCCAGAAGCGGCAGGATTATCGCCACCTCCACCACGGCGACACCCCGTTCACCATTCGACCTGGATCTCTTGGCTTTGCTCAACGACTTGTTCAATGACTTGCTCAAGTTCATCACTGCTCCTGGGGCTCGACTTTGAGGATCGTCGTGTCCTCGAAGGTGACGCCCGTACCAAACATTCCGGTTATGTAGTCGTGTCTCACGCTCATCCAGATACCGACGTAGTCCAGACCGGTACCAACCGAGACGATCCGGTCTGCCGGACACCAGAACCGGTCGGGGTCCGGATCCGGGTTCGGCGTGGGGTCACAACCAAAGCCGTCCTTGGGGACGTTGAAGTCGTCGGCTAGGTAGATGTTGCAGGAGTTGGCCGTCAACACCGCTGCCGATGTCGATGTCGTGCATGCGGCGGGCACCGTGGCATCAGGACCCGTTGCCTCGAATACGACGATTCGGCCTATGGAGCCGTCAGGCAGGGCCGCAGAAGCCCTCTGGATCGCTCTCAGGGTCCGATAATCGGCATCTGCCACGTTTCCGGCCACGCTCGCTTCACGGGCCCCATCACGAGTCGAGTTTCCGACCGCAAGATAGTCACGGAACGCGAAACCGAACTCGAAGATCGAGAAGAGAAACAAGAAGATTATCGGGGTCATGATGGCGGCTTCAACCAAAGCAACACCGCTATCACCCCGGACTCGACGTTTTCTGATCAAGACGCGACCCTCACTAGCTGGATGTCCACTACTCCGTTTCGGCAGATAGCTGGGTCGAATTGAGTCAAACCGTCCACACATCAGGTACAAATGCCCCATCAAGGACCATGCAGTGCGACCCGAAGACGGAATCGAGCGGGCGTCGGACCACCTAGGCTCACTGCCATGACCCTCGATGAGAACCTCACCACCCAACAACGGGCCTGGGGATCAACCATGAAGGGACACCGCACCGGCGGCGTGGAGACCGCTCACGCCGACTCTTCAGCGGTCGTGGGCGCCGGACCCGGCTTGAGCCGGGAACGCCGAGAGGAACTCGACGCCGAGATGCTGCGTCCGGGCGCCACCCTGAGCTCGGGAGCCGGCGATCGCGCCATCGAAGAGGCCCCCGACAACACCCGAACGAGTTTCGAACGCGATCGCGACCGCATTCTCCACGCCACGGCGTTTCGGCGTCTTGCCGGAAAGACACAGGTATTCGTCTTCCCCGACGACCACCAGCGAACCCGCCTGACCCACGCACTCGAAGTAGCTCAAGTGGCTAGAAGCATCAGCCGGGCACTCGGTCTCAACGTCCCTCTCACCGAAGCCATCGCCCTCGGCCACGACTGTGGACACGGGCCGGGTGGACACTCGAGCGAGGACGCTCTCACTCCCTTCTTGGACGAAGGCTTCGACCATGCCGTCTGGGGCGCCGACATCACATTGGTGCCGTTGAACCTCTGTGTTGAGACCCTCGATGGAATCCGCAATCACTCGTGGTCACGGCCGGCACCATCCACCCCCGAGGGCGAGGTTGTGAGCTGGGCCGACCGAATCGCCTACGTTTGCCACGACTTCGAGGACGCCGTCAATGCCGGAGTGGTCCGGACCGACGAACTACCCGAATCGGTGCGGGATTCGTGCGGCTCGTCGAGGCGAACCCAGCTGGCGGCCTTCATCGGATCGATGATCGACGCAACCGACGAGACCGGCATGGTGGGCATGAACGCCGACACCGCCGAAGCATTGGCGGCCTTCCGCGGGTTCAACTACGAACGCATCTATCTACGGCCCGAGTCCCAGCAACAGGCCCGACTGGTTGTGGAGGTGCTTCGAGGGCTGGTCGACTACCTGACCGAACATCCCGAGCGTCTTCCGGTACGACTCTTCGATCAGCAGATCGACCGTGAACAAGCAGTGGCCCGTGCCGCCGTTGCGTGGGTGGCCGGCATGACCGACCGATACGCGTTCACCTTCGCCAAGGAATGGCTCGGGATGGACCAGTCGGTGCTGCCCCGAGGTGTCGATATCTAGGTGCTGATATCCAGGTCTTGGTATCTGGACTATGAGCAACTTCCGCCTTGAAGGCGGGTCGGCTCACAGAGGCAGAACGTCGACCAGTTTGCGGCCGCGGCGGTTGCCGAACTTCACGGTTCCGTCGGAAGTGGCGAACAGGGTGTCGTCGCCGCCTTTCATGACGTTGTTACCGGGATGGATCCTGGTACCACGCTGGCGCACGATGATGGAGCCAGCAAGAACCTGACCGCCGTCGTACACCTTCACACCGAGGCGCTGGGCGTTGGAATCGCGACCGTTGCGGGTTGACCCGCCACCTTTGGTCTTCGACATAGCTGATCAGCCCTTCGTGATATCGGTGATCTCGATGCGAGCCAGCGTCTGCCGGTGGCCCCACCGCTTGCGATTGTTGCTCTTGTTCTTGTAGAGGAATCCGTTGATCTTGGGTCCACGGATCTCTTCCACGATTCGAGCGGTGACCGACGCGGACGACAGCTGATCGGGAGCGGCCAGGACTGTGTCGCCATCGACGACGAGCACTGGGCGCAACGAAACTTCGGTTCCGGGGTCGCCCAAGCGATCGACCTCGAGAGTCTGGCCCTGTTCGACGCGGTATTGCTTACCGCCGGTCTTCACTACTGCGTACATAGGTGTCAGAGGCTACCGGCTGAGGCCGCCGGAACCACCGGCCATCGGGCACACCGACCGTCAGCCCAGAAGCTCTTCGATGATGACGTGACCGGTGCCCGAACAGGTCGGGCACACGTCGGAAACCGTCTCCAGGAGACCCTGGCCAATGCGCTTGCGCGTCATCTGGACGAGACCCAACTCCGAGATATCGAAGACCTGAGTTCGCGTCTTGTCGCGCGCTAGTGCAGCACGGAAGGTCTTCATCACCTGATCGCGGTTCTTGGCGACCTCCATATCGACGAAGTCGATCACGATGATCCCGCCGATGTCGCGCAATCGCAGTTGGTGGGCCAC
>JAJCXW010000191.1 GCA_029263235.1 Acidimicrobiales bacterium | reverse complement strand
TCCTGCAAGGCGATCGAGCGGTGGGGGAGTTCTATTCGGTTGCGTTGTCGAGCAAGCGTCAGCAGGCCGACACGGGCACCAAGATGATCCACATTGGAGCCGACACCACCAGCAGCATCATCTCCAAGGGCATCTCCGCGGGTCACGGGCAGAACACCTACCGGGGCTTGGTGAAGGTGCTGCGGTCAGCCGAGAACGCCCGCAACTACACCCAGTGCGACTCGCTCCTGCTCGGCTCGGACTGTGGCGCGCACACCATCCCCTACATCGAAGTGAAGAACCCCTCCGCACAGATCGAGCATGAAGCCTCGACATCGACGGTCGGCGAAGACCAGCTGTATTACTGCCGTCAACGCGGCATGACCGAAGAGGACGCGATGTCGATGATCGTCAACGGTTTCTGTCGTGAGGTGTTCGACGAACTGCCGATGGAGTTCGCTGTCGAAGCTCAGCGTCTGCTGAGCGTGAGCCTGGAAGGAAGTGTCGGCTGATGTTGCAGGTCGATGATCTCACCGCGTCGATCGGAGGGACGCCTATCCTCCGGGGGCTCGACCTCGATGTTGGTGCCGGCGAAGTCCACGCCATCATGGGCCCCAACGGTTCGGGCAAGAGCACCTTTGCCCACGCCCTCGCCGGACGTGACGGCTACGAGATCGGTGGCGCGGCCACCCTCAACGAGGTCGACCTGCTGGACATGGAGCCCGAAGCGCGTGCCGCCGCCGGTGTGTTCGTGGGGTTCCAGTACCCGGTCGAGATTCCCGGGGTCAACCACATGTACTTCTTGCGCACAGCGCTCAACTCGGTGCGTCGCGCTCGCGGCGAGACCGAGATTGGCGCGCGGGACTTCCTGGCAGTCGCCCAGGAAGCGATGGATCTTGTGGAGATGAAGCAGGACTTCCTGCACCGTGCCGTCAATTCCGGTTTCAGTGGCGGTGAAAAGAAGCGCAACGAGATCCTCCAGATGGCTGTCATGCAGCCGCGCCTTGCCGTGCTCGACGAGACCGACTCAGGTCTCGACATCGATGCCCTGCGCATCGTTGCGTCCGGCGTCAACGCGTTGCGCAGCCCAGAGCGGTCCATGATCGTGATCACCCACTACCAACGGCTGCTCGAGTACATCAAGCCCGACTTCGTGCATGTGCTCGTCGACGGCCGCATCGTGAAATCGGGTGACCACACGCTGGCATTGCATCTCGAGGACCACGGCTACGCCGACTTCGTCAACCACGACCTCGATGCCCCCGATCGGCCACTTTCGGGCGCTGCGACATGACAACAGTCGCCACGGCCTCGCCCATCGAGTATCCGTCCAGGCACGACGAACGATGGCGCTACGCGCCTCACGATTTGCTTGGCCGCTTGTCGTTCGGGCCTCCATCGGCGTCCACCGGCAAGCTGCCCGGTCCCATCGGAGCGCAGATCCCTGCGCTCCATGGTCCCCTGATCGTGATCGTGAACGGTGTTGTCGACGAGCTGTGTTCGAACTTGACCGCCCTTCCTGACGGCTTGCGTCTCTCGACCCTGGCCGATGCCTCGACCGACCCCGCGGTACCGGTGGCGGCACACTTCAACCACGATGTCGACGCCGAAGCGGACGTGTTCATGGCGCTCAACACAACGTTCGGCGTCGACGGGGCCTTTGTCGACGTCGCCGAAGGCCAACAGCTTGACGCTCCCATCCACATCGTCGATGTCGCGATCCCGGACGAGACAACGAACACGTCATGCTCCGGCGTGGTGATCCACCTCGGCACAGGTAGCTCGGCGACAATTATCGAGACCCGGCTTGGTGGAAGCGACGCGTTCGGCGGCTCGAACACGCGCACAACGATCACGTTGGATGACCACTCGACCCTCGAGCACATCGTGCTCCAGGACATGCCCTCGACGCAGGTCCACCTCGGCCGTGTCGAAGTGATTCAGCAAGCAGGGAGCACATTGCGGGCACGTTCGTTCAACCTCGGCGCCATCTACGGTCGTCTCGCCTACGACGTGCACCTCGCTGGCGCCGGAGCGCAAACCGAGCTGTCCGGGCTGTACCACGGCGCGGGCGAACAGACCCTCGATCAGCAGATCACCGTCATCCACACAGCGAGGGACTGCACGAGTCGCCAGTCCTACCGAGGCGTCCTCGACGACGAGAGTGCGGGCGTCTTCAACGGCGGAATCGACGTGCGGCCCGGAGCCGACGGCACCGACGCTGAGCAACACAACGACAACTTGCTTCTCTCGAACCGCGCCGAGGCCAACACCCAACCCCGTCTCGAAATTCTCGCTGATGACGTGGCTTGCAAACATGGCGCAACCGTCGGACAGCTCGACGCCAACGCGATGTACTACCTGCGTACTCGCGGCATCCCCGCCGCGGACGCACGCCGACTCCTCGTCAACGCGTTCGCCGCCCAGGCCGTCGACGACATCGGTATCGACGCCGTGCGCACGTGGATCAGAGGCCGACTTGGATCAGCCGATGCGTGAACAACCCGTCGACATCGGCTCGACACGACTCTTCACGCTGCCGCGGGACTGTGTGGTCACGATCGTTCCGGCCGGGCATCGGATCAGGCTTGGCGAGGGCGCGCGGGTCACGTTGCTCCAAGCGCTCGGCGGGACCGCCACCGTCACGACGAGTGATGGTGAGATGGCGCGGCTCAGCCCTACCGACTCGATCGATTTCGGCTTCGTCCAGGCACCCACGAAGCCCGCCGGTTCGAACGGCTCGCCGTTCGCCGTTGAGGCCGTGTGGGAGGCCGCCGCCACGGTCTATGACCCCGAGATCCCGGTCGACATCGTCGAGCTCGGCCTGGTGTATCGAGTCGACGCCGATGAGCTTGCGGGCGGCGGATGGCGGGTCGATATCGATATGTCGGTCACTGCCCCCTTCTGCGGAATGGGCGACATCTTGCGCCAAGACCTCCACGATGCCGTCGCCGCGCTGCCCGGAGTCGAAGCGGTCGAGGTTGCCCTGGTATTCGACCCGCCGTGGGACGCCTCGCGCCTGTCCGACGTCGCTCGACTCGAACTAGGAATGATGTGACCGCCCCGACAACCGATGCCTACGCCGACGCGGCCGAGAGCACCCAGCCCCGCTGACAGCGGCACACGAAACAGGATGACTAGTGATGATTGATTGCGATCAGATGCCTACATCACGGCTACAAGACGAGCAGGAGTACACGCTCTCACAACCTCGACTTCCGGCCGGTCCGGCTGTCAAGCTTCTGTTCTGGCTCATGGATCGGGTATACGGCCCCGACGCATCGTTGAGCAAGTTCCGAGTACTCGAAGTGGTGGCCCGAGTGCCCTACATCGCATGGGAGCAGGTCTCCTACGTGGCCATCACCCACACCCACTCCACGCCGGGCTTCGCACGGCGGATCCACAGCGAAATCGCCACATACCGCGATCAGCAGGACAACGAGCTCTACCACCTCCTCATACTTGAGGAGTTACTTCAGAGCGAGCGGGTCCGACAGGGATTCTGGCGCTACCGGGTAGTCCCCCAAGCGCTGGCCTGGTTCTATTACCACCTGTCCTGGCTGCTGTTCGCACTGCGGCCGCGACTGAGCTACGAACTCAACGCCCAATTCGAAGATCACGCCGAGCATGAATACATGGCCTATGTGGCCTCGCGCCCTGAACTCGAGACCAGGCGGTGGCTCAGCGACTTTGGCGATGACTACGGGACCTTCGACTCCGTCGCTGACCTGTTGCGAAACATCGCTGTCGACGAACGTCACCACAAGCTCGAGAGTCTCGAACGAGTGGAGTTCGCCCGCTTCGGGGCGGGCACGAAATGAATCGGCCATGGGGTGATGGAGGAGCGTGAGGGTGCCGGAAACTCGTCCGTGGGCTCTGGCCTGGCGCCTCGCGGGATGGGGGACTGTCAGCTGGTGCGTGCCGCCTGGTGCGTTCCATGAACTCTTCGACGGCGTCGACCACTTCGGTTGCAAGTCAGATGCGGTTGCGGCGAGACGTCGAGATCGTGTGCAAGATTCCCTCTGCCTCGAGCTGTTCGATACCGGCTCGGGAGCGGTGGGCGCTCATGGCGAGAATCTTGGCGGCTGATGCTGCGTTGATGGCCGGCGATTGCAGCGCGTAGTCCAGTAGGGACCACACCGCTGAGTCGGAGCGGGCGTGGATGGTGTCTTGCCAGCTCTGCTGGATCGCGGTCGGGTCTGCCGCTGTCAGCGGTGACATCTGAGGCGGCTGGTTCGTCGCTCACGGTGCCTCGGTGAGCGGTTGCGTAATACTTCCGGTACCGGTAGCATTACGATATGTCCATGTTGGGAGTCGCTGAGGCCGGCGTAGAGCTCGGAGTGAGCCCGCGTCGGGTGCGTCAGATGCTTGCCAGTGGTGTCCTTGCTGGCGAGCATGTTGGTCGGGCTTGGGTGATCGACGCCGGGCAGCTGCACAAGGTTGAGAGTCGTCGTGCTGAAGTCGGCCGACCATGGAGTCCACGGTCGGCCTGGGCAGTACTTGCGCTGGCCGACGGGGATGAACCCGATCTCTCGCCGGTGGAGCGGTCTCGGGCCCGAAAACGGCTGGCTCAAGGGTTGGATTGTGCTGCTGGTCGCCTCCGCGTCCGGGCAGAAAGACGGCGGTTCTACGCTCACCCTGGGGTCATCGGTCGGCTGGGCGAAGCTTCGCAGGTGGTGCGGTCGGGTATCAGCGCCGTTGGCGAGCACGGCGCCGATCTTGTGGTCAGGGACGGCCTCGAGGGTTACGTACGCGCCAGCGACCTCGACGAGTTGGTGTCGCAGTTCGGGCTCGACGATCAAGCGGCTCGCCCGAACGTGTTGTTGCGGGTTGTGGGTGATGTGGCGTGGCCGTTCCGGCCCGGTCAACGATCAGCGGGCCGAGCCGTGGTAGCTGTCGATCTCCTCGATTCCGACGAGCCTCGCTCTAGGCGGGCCGGTGCCGAGCTGTTGGAGGGCTTGTGAGTAGTTGGCCGGTCATTGATCGAGAACCGGTTCGCTTGCCGACGCTGGCGGGTCATGACGATGATTTGTGGCTCACGCTCATCGAACTGTCCGAACTGAGGCCGGGGGAGTGGACCCTCGTCGGCGGGCAGATGGTGTTGCTCCATGCGATGGAGCATGGGGCGCCGCCGCCACGGGTATCGACCGATCTCGACGTGCTGGTGAACGCGCGAGTAGCGACCGGCGGGGAGGGGTGAGCGTCGACGTACTAGCCCCCGAGGGTCTCGGACCCCGCACCGACCTCACGACAACACCACCGGGTCGAACTCTGCAAGTCCCCGGTGGGACTCAGGCGCTCGATCGGACCGAGCTGGTACCCGTGACGGTCGGCGATCATCAGGGCATGGTGCCTCGACCGTCGCTGATCGGCGCCATCGTCGCCAAGGCAGCCGCGGTCGACGTGGACGACATCCCAGACGCACAGCGACTCGATCTCGCACTACTGCTAAGTCTCGTCAACGACCCGATAGCGCTCGCCGATCAACTCACGAAGAAGGACCGGCAGCGACTCCGCTCTCGATCTGAAATGGTCGATACCGACCAGCGAGCATGGGCCAGCCTGCCGGTAGATGCGGCCGATCGCGGCCGTGCCGCGTTCCGGCTGCTCGCTCGGTGACCTCGCGCGCAGGTCGGAAGGCGCATACCCATGTTGCTAGCCGATCCGATGGTGGCCGACCGTGCAGGCAGATCGGCTCGCCGGCATCCCATCCCGCATCCCATCTACTGCACGGACTGGGTGACATCGGCCGGACTGGGCAGCATGAAATCACCCGTGTTCATTTGTGCTGGACAGTTTTCGGTGTCTTGCCAAGGTTGAGGTCGCCGGTTCAAACCCGGTCGTCCGCTCCATAAACATGCAGGTCACAGTCCTTTGCGGGTTGTGACCTCCCGTCGCTTTGACTCGAAACGCCTGTCAGGGTCGCCCGAGTCGGTAGTAGGAGCGTTCAGCCGGCTGGGCAGAGTCTGTCCAAGGATCCCCCCGCGAACGGCCTGAAGAACGTCGCGGTGATCGGCTCGATCGGATCGTCGCCCAGGTCAGCTAGAGCTGCGCACCAGAGTTCGGTCTCGGCCCGATCCGCAGCGAAGCCGCCGAGCACTCCGTAGGTCTGGAGAGTCTCTAGGTCGCCGGCGGTAGCGGCTTGGAGTATGGACTGCCGCAGTTCGATCAACCCGCGGAGATAGGCGAGGATGCGGTCGTGTCCTGCTTGGAACTCGGCGGGCGGAGCAAGCGCCTCGATGACGGCGACAGATTCTTCGGTGAGTTCGATGTTCGTGGGCAATACGAGGGCCATGGCCTCGGCCAGCTTGTCGTCGCTGACAATCGGGAAGACGCCGGAGCCCACCTGGCGTTCTAGAGCGAGAATCCGGAACCGCTGCAGGGATTGCCAGAGCGCCTCGCCATAGGCCGCGGCTGGCAGGTCATCGGGCGGCACGAGATTGGCTGGGTCCGAGTTGACTGCCACCAGCGACGCTGGAGCTTCCAATGAGTACCTGCCCCCAGCCAAACTCAAGTCGTAGTTAGCCACTTCGAACGCGACCACATTGCCGGTCTCAGCCGCTTCGGCGATCGTCGTGTCGAGAGCGACGGCCTCGTCCAGATAGGCGAGGAGCCGTGCGTGTCCCTCGACGTAGGACGGTGGGGGATCGATGCCTACGATGACAGTGCGCACAGCGGCGAAGGCCTCGCCCGCACCGGCGTCGAGAAGCGCTAATAGAAGCAGCTCGTTGCTGGAGTAGCTCTGCTGGAGCGTTTCAGTAAAGGCGCGGTTGCGCCGGTTGAACTCATCCCAACCTGTCGCTACGGCGTCGAGGTATTCGGTTTCTTCGGCGTCGAGGTCGCCGAAGAGTACGGCCGCTGCATCTCCGCGGTCTGTCGTCACGACATACGAGGTGAGCTCGGGCGACAAGTCGGCCAGAACGTCTCTCATGATGCTCCCCAGCTCGAGGTCGATCTGGGCGATGAGCTCTGTGTCGCCGGTGTCGGCAGCGGCCTGTTGCCTCGTCAGGGCTTCGATTCGGCCCCGACTCGCCTCGATGATCCGTTCGTGATCGGTTTCGAAAGCCGCTGGAGGATCGAGTGCTTCGATCTGGGCAAGGGCGTCGAGTTCAGCCGAGATAGCTGTGCCCAGTGCGACGGAGTACCCGGGCAGTAGCTGTTCGAAACTACGCCCCTCCGAATTCTCGAACGCCGAGTCGAACGCATCTTCAATGGTCGTTCCCATCTCCGTGCTGATCGCCTCCACCGAATCGATGTATGCGGCCTCGGTGCCCGTAGCTCCTTCGGCCGCGGTAGATGAGTCATCTGAGCACGCGCTCGCGATCACAGCAATTGCCACCAACACCGCGACAAGCGACATCCGAAATCGATTCACCATGAACGTCCTCCTGTCCGAATGACGTAGCGAACCCCGCTCTGAGTCCCGGTATTCCGCTTCCTGCCGCACTCTGAACAGGCACCATGCAGCCGGGGAGGCACTGTCGCACTGATCGATCGACTGGTGTGATTGTTCTCGATCCGACTGTTAGCGCACTGCTCGGTGTCGTGCACCGCGTCGGGGATCAGGGGTCACCCACCGCGTGGCGACACCATCGGGTTCAAAAGCCGCCGCCCTCGGGAGTCGCCGAGATAGTCAAGCCCTTCAGTACTTCGTAGTCGACCTCGTGCTCGCCCTTGTGACCTGCCCTGTCGGCCCACCTCTTGTTCGCCGCGTCGACTTCGTCGCCAACCTCAGCAAGCAACGCGGTTCGGCACCTATCGGACTCGGTCAGTAGCTCGTGCCGCCGCGCGAACTCGTCAGTGGCCAACGCACGTACCTCATCATCGATTTCGACCAAGCGTCTCCGGATTTCGTCCGGCGTTGGTTGGCTCATGGTCAATGCCCGCCTCAAGTAGTTGCCAAGTCCAGTATCTCACCACACGCCGTCATAGATCGAACAACGCAACAGTGCACTCCGCAAACATGCAGGTCACAGCCTTCTCCGGGTCGTGACCTGCCGCCGCTTCGGCTGGGAAACGCGTGCCAAGGATGGGATAGCTTGCAGGAGTGCTGGGGATTGTTCATCCTGACGACGGCGGCAGTCGCCGTCGCCCTGGCCGTCATCCTCGTGGTCATGTTCGCTACGGGAAATCTCGTTGGCGACTAGATGCGATGACCGGGGAGGCTTGTCGTCTGCGCAGGCCGCGGGTTTCGACGATTTCAGACTTCTCGAAGGACCCGAGCCGCCGCCCGGTACGTCAAAGCGAATGCTCCGACAGGCAGAAGCCAGATCAGTGGCTTGGATTCGCCGAGTGCGAGGTAAGTGGCTGCCAAGGCGACTTGGGTGGCCGTCAGGGTGAGGACGACACCTGCGGCAATCTTCCACCGGCGGCTCAGATCTGGTCGACGCAGCGAAATCCAGAGGAGAGGCACGGTGGCGGGTGCGGCGAATATTGCCCCCCCTCCCATCGAGGTGAGCAGGAACGCTGAGATCACGACAAGCGACCGCCACAGCAGCTGGCGAACCCTGAGCCCCCAGTTCGGCCGAGTCGCCAAGTCGATCCGCATTGAGTGTCGCCTTTCGTTCAACGGTGACCGAAGTCGCTTCGCTCCGGCATCCGCCAGTCGATTCTAGGCGGTGCCGGTGTGTGGTGTCGTCCTCGACCCCAGAGCGAGCCGGCTATCTGTGTCGTCGTCGATCCACCCAATCCGGGACGTAGATGTTCGCGGTCCACGCGCCGAGTGCGGCCGCAGTCCCGGCTAATGGGAATGCGAGCAGCACGGAAGGCGAGTCGGATGAGTACACCCAGACGTACATCCCTGTCACGCAGCCCAAGATGACGGTCGTGGAGGCGCCGAGTGTGTACCAGTCGGGTGAATACCGCACGGCCATCATCACCGCAGGCGCGAAGATCGCCAACAAGAGAATGGCTCCAACCAGGAAGCCCCCGTGAATCCATTCAGGTGGGGAGTCGTAGTTGGTCACGATGGCGTCCCGCCAAGCCACTCCCACCGGGGTGATGATCGCAGCCGCCTGCGCTGCAACCAACCTGAACAGACCCATCCGCCCATTCCGTTCAGTCTCCAACGGCGGGGCCCCTGGTGTAGCGCCCAGAGTGGTGAGCGGTGCCACTCTTCGTCGGTTGGGATAGTTGATACGGAGACAGTCGCGCTGTACCCTCCCGTCTCTCAAGGGGGAACAATGACTGAATCAACGACGCCCGTGCGTCCTGAAGACGCGAAGAAGAAGCTGCCGGCATGGCTGGTGTGGGCGGTAGCGGGTGCCTTGTTGGTCGGCGGGGTCGCGGCAGCGTTCGTGGTGCTGGGAGGCTCCGATGGCGACGAGGCGGGTGCTCTCGACCCCGACCTGGTCCTCCAGCTTCAGTCGCTCTGCTTCGAGAGCGATCCACCCCTGTTCTACGACGACCAGGGTTTCTGCTACTCGGTCGATCCCGACACGCTCTCCGGAGACGCGTTGGTAGCGGCACGTGTATTGCCCAATTCGAATGCTCCGGCTGCGCCCGCGGCCCCGGCTGCGCCCGCCGCCCCGGCTGCGCCCGCCGCGCCCGCCGCCCCGGCAGCACCCGCTGCGCCGACGACCGCTGCACCCTCTGCGCCGACGACCGCTGCCCCGGCCGCGCCGACGACTGCCGCGCCAACGACTGCTGCGCCGACGACCGCTCCGCCGACGACCGCGCCCCCACTGCCTCCGATCAACCTCGGGCAGACCGGTGGCACCGGTTGGAGCTGGAATCTCTCCTCCCCAACTTCGGTCAAGGGCCTCGACTGCATCGAGGACGCCGACGGCAAGTATCCGTCGGGGTGTCAGGATGCCTACACCGGCGGCTTCCCCGTCAACTTCAGTGTTGTGGATGGCACCGTGAACGGAAGCGCAACATCGATACCGAGCATGGGGTCGAAGAAGGGGTTGCCCAGCGGCTCCATCTCGCCCTCGGGAGCTGTATCGATGCGCATCCTCGTGGGAGCCGAGAACAACCTTGGGACCTGGGTTCTCAGCGGGACTCTTTCGGAGGGTTGCACCATCAGCGGTACCTACCATCAGGATCTCACTGACGCGCGTGGTGGCTTCACCCTCACGAAGCAAACCTGTTCCTAGATCCACCTGGTGCTGGGCCATTGCCCTGACTCAGTGGCTCGATGCTGGGCCCAGTACTGTGTGGACGTGCGGAGGCGATGGAGTGCGTGGCGAGTCGTAGCGGTGGCCGTGGCTCTCGTGGCATCGTCGTGCGGCTCATCGAACGACACGGTCCCCACCCAGGAGGATCTCGATGAGGCCCACTCCTTTCGGATCGACCTTTTGAACCAGACGTATCGGGAGCATTTGTCGCTGTCGGACTACATCGAGATTCGCGACTCGGCCTGCGACGGAGCGGTCAATGATGCCGACGAGCTGCTGGCGTTGGTCGAGACGTGGGGCCTCGGTACCTATTCGAGCGACAATGCGGCCGCCAAAGCAGTGTGGCTGGCCGCCCGCCAGGTGTGCCCTGATGAGTTCGACGCCGACAACCTGGAGTCGGGGCCGTTCTTCTTGCCCAACGCCGGTGGGTCAGCCCCGCCGACGCTGGAGCCGATCGATGGACTTCCTGCCGGGTTCCCGGAATTCGTCGATCTGAGGGTCTTGGACGATTGGTCTTCGTTGTGGGCACCAGATGAGCAACTGTCGATCTTCGCGGGCACCTCGCTCAGTGAAGGAGATGCGGTCGATCACTTCAGCGACGACTACCTCGACGGATGGACCGTGAACGAGGTCCTCGGACCGATCGTGGACACCGGGGGCCTGAGCAACTGGTCGATCGACATCGACGGATTCGACTGGAGTGGTGTCGTCAACGTGCAGAGCATGGCCGGCGACGCCACTGGGCAAGTATCCGTGGTCATCGTCCTCGCCAAGACGTAGCGGCCACGGCCCGGCTCGACGAAGAGTGGGCTAGAACCCTCCGGCGACGCGGGCGCTGACGGTGCCGGTGATGGCCTGGTTCTCGTCGAGGACATCGATGTTCAGGCAGAGGTGGTCCTCGGAGTAGGCGATGAACTCGACCGTGCCGGTGGGATCGACCGGGCTGTTCTGGGCGCCACCGCCCGAGTCGATGATCACGAACTTCTCGTCGTACACGACACCGGGTTCGATCTCGCCTCCGTCCTTGCCGCGGGCCTGGAAGGTGACCAGCACCTCGCCGGGTGGCGCGACGATTGTCTCACCCATGGTGTTGTCGTCTATCTCGAAGCTGGCCAAGTAGACCGTGTACTGAAAGCCGGTGCCGAACGAGAACGCGGCAGCATCGAGCAGCTCGCCGTCGGCCAGAGCCACGGCGTTGTGGCCAAGTGAGGGCTCCGATATCCGCGACACATCACCGGTGAACGGTACGTCGGGGCACTCCTCGGACCCGTCCGTCTCAGCCGGCCGATCCCCGCCGGATTCACTCTCCGCCACGGATGTCGTGCCAGAGGCGACTCCGTCGTCGGAGGAGTCTCCGCCCCCGCACGATGTGGTCAACACAGCCAGCG
The DNA here is from genome assembly GCA_029263235.1 of Acidimicrobiales bacterium. GTDB lineage: Bacteria > Actinomycetota > Acidimicrobiia > Acidimicrobiales > Aldehydirespiratoraceae > SZUA-87. Next base: position 3,810 of record JAJCXW010000191.1, on the reverse strand, counting down.
TCGTCAACACGATCAGCAGTCTCATGATCTTCCCCGATCAGCATTCGCGATCAGAGCAGTCTCTCGCTGCTGCGGTCCCGGTGCCCAGCTGGAAGCCGCTGAAGGAGGTGGGGACGGACTGAAAGTGTCAGCTGTTGCCGGGGCGAGGCAGTAAGCCGAGGCCGACCAGGTCGTTGAGAATGTCGAGCGAGGTCTCGAGCTGATCGGCATCGGGATTCTCCAGGCCGCTGCGAACGATCGCCCAGCCGATCTCGAATAAGACAGCAGCCACCGAAGGGGGATCGATGCTGGCCCTCACAGTGCCCTCGGCCTGTCCGGTGGACAGAAGTTCTTCGAGGAGGTCGCGGATGCGTCGTCGTTGTCGTTCGGCGGCCATCCGGGCCACATCGCCCTCCACCAAGTCGGTCTCGCCGAACAGAGATGAGTGCAACAACTCGTCGTGGCCGTAGTGCTCGGCCGTCAGCTCGACCACAGCCCGAAGACGATCCGGAGCGGTGCCGGGCTGGGCCAACACGTGCTCGGCGCTGTCGATGAAACGGTCGAGAGACTGCTCCACCACCGCCATGTAGACATCCTGCTTCGACTCGAAGTGCAGGTAGACGCTGCCCTTGCCGGTCGCCGCTTCGGTGGCCACGTCCTCGATCGTCGTTCGCTTGTAGCCGAATCTCCGGAACCGGGCTTCGGCCGCCACCAGCAGGCGGTCGCGAGGATTGTCGTGAACGGTTGCAGACATGATCACTCCGGCGATGGGTGGTTGAGTGGCGGGGACTTCGGGCTCCAGCCCGGGCGACGAAACACGTGCCCGAGCTTGTTGCGCCAGCCACGAGCAGAAACCACATCGCGGCCGATGTCGGCAAACTCGTGGTAGGCGATACGCACCGGGTTGTGGGTCTTGATGTTCTTGGTGAGCCCGTACTTCACACGGCGCACCTCCGGCTCGAACGTGCCGAACAGCTTGTCCCAAGTGATGAAGATCCCGCCGTAGTTCTTGTCGAGATACTGGGGATTGGCGCCGTGGTGGACCCGGTGATGGGACGGTGTGTTGAGCACCGCCTCGACGGGCCCGGGGAAGCGGTCGATGGCCTCGGTGTGGATCCAGTACTGATAGAGCAGGTTGATCTGACGGGCCCGGCGGGCCTGGGCTGCAGTCAGTCCGACAACGGGAAGCGGCATGAAGACCCACGAAAGCAGAAAGCCCGACCACGGTTGCCGCAACGCCGTAGAGAGGTTGTAGCGCTCGCTGGAATGGTGGCTGACGTGATTGGCCCAGAACAGACGGACCTCGTGCATCCAGCGATGGTTCCAGTAGTAGAGGAAGTCCCACAGGACCAGCGACACGACGAAGGACCCACGACGGTCTCCGAGGTTGACCACACGATGGCGTGACAAGAACCGAAGGGTCTTCCCGAGCGCCGCCGCGGTTGCCATGTCGAACACGACGTTGCCGCCGAGCATTGCCAGACTGGCCGCGGTGTCGCGACTCTCGAAGCCGACCGGCACCAGCTCGTCGGGCGGGAGCCGAGGATCGGTGAGCTCCTCGGGTGTGGCTTGGTCGAGGTCGCCGAAGCGGCGTTGCTCGCGGCGGCGCAGGACGGCCGCCTCGGCGAGCATGGTCACCACGAATATGGGCACCGATGCCCGGTCGATTGCGTCGAGGCGCTTGGCGGCCTTGCGTTTCTCGGACCTTCGCGTCATGGGCACAGCATAGACGAGTTGACGTCAACTGACCAGACTACTATTCTGGTCAGTCGTTCGTCTCACCTGAGGTTCACATGGCCTATCCCCGCCAACCGTCGATCTTTCTCTCCGAGGACCACGACGCGTTCCGAGACACCGTCGCCCGGTTCGTGGAGCGCGAGATTCGCCCCAACGCCAGTGAGTGGGAGCGAAACGGAGAGTGCGCCCGCGAGCTCTACAAGAAGGCCGGCGACGCCGGTCTGCTGGGGCTTCGCTACCCCGAAGCACTGGGAGGCAGCAATCTCGACTTCCTGGCCACGACCGTGCTGGCCGAGGAACTCGCCAAGGGCGACTCGATCGGCACCGCGGTCTCGTTGAGGGCCCAATCCGAGTTCGCTCTGGCGATCCTGGCCGACGAAGCCAGCGACGAGATCAAGGCTGACTGGATGGCGCCGGCGATAGCAGGCGACCTCATCGGAGCCATCGGAGTGTCCGAGCCGGGCGCCGGCTCCGACGTGGCCGCCCTCACGACCAGAGCCAGACGCGACGGCGGCGACTACATCATCTCGGGACAGAAGACCTTCATATCCAACGGCACCAGAGCCGACTTCATCACCCTGGCGGTCCGCACCGGTGAAGCCGGCCCCAAAGGCATATCCCTGGTGGTGTTCCCGACCGACACACCGGGATTCGAGGTCGGCCGACGGCTCGACAAGCTCGGCGCTCGGGCCTCCGACACCGGCGAGCTCTACTTCGACGAATGTCGAATTCCGGCCTCCAACCTCGTGGGCGAGGAAGGCCAAGGCCTCAGATACATCCTCTCGCACTTCGGTGGCGAACGACTGGTGATCGCATCGTTCGCGGTCGGCGTCATGGAAAGACTCATAGAGCTCGGTCTCGACTACGCAGCCCAACGTGAGACCTACGGGAGCCCGGTGCTGGGATTCCAGACCTGGCGACACCGCTTCTCGGAGATGGCAACCAAGCTCGAGTCCACACGGCTGCTCGCCTACCAGGCCGCCCGCCTGCTGAGCGACCACGAACCAGCCGGCGATCTGGCCGTCTCGATGGCCAAACTCCACGCCGCCGAGGCCGTGCAGTCGGTAGCCGCCGAAGTTCTCCAGGTCCATGGTGGCTTCGGTCAGATGGAGGAGTCGCCCATCCCTCGCTACTACCGCGATGTGGCCGGCTTCTCGATCGGGGCCGGCACCTCCGAGGTGATGCGTGAACTCATATCCCGCACTCTCGTCACAAGTCAACAATCAAGGAGATCACAGAATGGCAGCTGACCGCGTAGGCGCAATCGATGCATGGATGTCGATCATGTCGCCCGAGACGGCCGAGCGTTGGCCCGATTCGTTCTGGCACATCTTCAACAAGTACGGCGTGGCCGAACGATTCCGGAAAGGCTTCCGACTCGAAGAGATCATCGCCGAGATGGACGAATCCGGAGTCGACATCGGCGTGGCGTCATCGTTCAAGTTCCTCGACACCTGGGTCGTCGACAACGACGAGAACGCCGCCTACGTGGCCCAGGCCCCCGACCGCTTCATCGGCGCGTTCACCGTCGATATCCGTGATCCCATGCCGGCCATGCGAGAGTTTCGCCGCTGCGTCGAGGAACTCGACTACAAGGCGTTCCGACTCGAGCCATACCAGTACGGCGACGGCCGCACCACCGCACCGCCGCCCACCGATCGCATGTACTGGCCGTTCTACGTAGCGTGCTGCGAGTACGACATTCCCATCTGCATCCAGGTCGGCCACACCGGCCCGTTGCTGCCATCGGAATGCGGACGCCCGATTTACCTCGATGAGGTAGCGCTCACGTTCCCCGACCTGAAGATCCTCGGAACCCACGTCGGCAACCCGTGGGAAGAAGAGATGATGGTCCTGGCGTGGAAGCACCCCAACGTCTACGTCGAAGCGTCGGCTCGTCCCGCCCGCCACTGGTCCGAGAGCCTCAAGAAGTTCTCGGGCGGTCACGGCCAGGACAAGATGATCTGGGCCACCGACTATCCGCTCCTGCCCTTCAAACGCACCGTCGACGATGTCTACGACTGCGGCTTCTCCGACGAGGCCACCCGCAAGATCCTGCGCGACAACGCAGCTCGGGTGTTCAAGATCGATGCC
>JAJCXW010000190.1 GCA_029263235.1 Acidimicrobiales bacterium | reverse complement strand
ATTGTCGCAGCCGCAGCCGTCTTTCCGACACCGCCCTTCCCAGCCACGATCAGGACCCGCGAAGATGCGAAGAAACTACCGGGATCCATTCCCCTCCTCATCGGAGCGCTCGAGCGCTGGGCGGCGAGTGATCCTACCCCTGTTGGCCATGGCGACGGCCCTGGCGATCATGCTCGGGGCGTTGCCGGCTATGGCCCAGGAATCGGCTCAGACCGATGCCGGGGATACTCCGCTGGCATTTGATGTGATTCAGGTCTCGGGACTCGTCGATGAGATTGTCGCCGATTTCATCGAGAAGTCGATATCGGCGGTTGAGGCCAAGGGCTCTGGCGGCCTGATCATGCAGGTCAACAGCACCGACGCGGTCGTGTCCGACGAGCGGGTCGCCGAGTTGGCTCGGGCCATTTCGGAGTCGAAGGTGCCGGTCTACGGCTGGGTGGGTCCGTCGGGCGCCAAGGCCGAGGGTGCTGTGGCACAACTCGTGGCGGTCACCGAGGAGATGGCGGTCGCGGTTGGGGCGAAGTTCGGCAAGACCGGCGAGATCGTTGTACCCGAGGAACTGTTGCCGCCGGCATTTCTCGCTTCAGCCGAGGCCCTTCGTGACGACACGGTCGACGAGGAGGGGATCATCGAGATCGGCATGGCGGTCCGCGACGCTCCCACCCTGGGCTTCTTCGCTTTGGAGCTGCCCGGGTTCGGTTTCATCATCGACGACTCCGGTGAGCAGCCCCTGAGGATTCCGACTTCTGCGATCGTGTTCAGCAAGCTCCCATTGTTCGATGGCTGGATGCACACGTTCGCCAGTCCGGCGATGGCCTACCTGTTGTTCCTGATCGGTGGCGCGCTTCTGGTGTTCGAGTTCTACACGGCCGGTATCGGAATCGCTGGTGTGGTGGGTGCCGGATGCTTCGTGCTCGGCAGTTTCGGTCTCGACGTTCTTCCGGCTCGATGGTGGGCAGTGGCGCTTCTGGTGGTGGCCATCCTCGGCTACGCAGTCGATGTCCAAACGGGAGCGGCGCGCGCCTGGTCGGTGATCGCCACCGTGTCGTTGGTCGTCGGGTCGTTGTGGCTTTTCGATGGGTTTCCGATTTCGTGGATCACTCTCGTAGCGGGTATCGGGGGTATATCTCTCGCGATGATCTCGGGGATGCCGTCGATGGTGCGATCGCGATTCGGCACTCCGACCATCGGTCGTGAGTGGATGATCGGATCTATGGGGGTGGCGGCCGAGGAGATCAAGCGCGACGGTGTCGTGGTGATCGACGGTGCTCCGTGGAAGGCGCGTGTCAATCGCAGCACTCCGATCCCGGTGGGCGATTCGGTTCGGGTTGTGGCCATCGAAGGGTTGTACCTGGAGGTCGAACCCGAAGAGGGCGGAGCACGCGATTACCGCGAAATGAGGGACTGAAGGTCGGAATTAGTCCCGGTTCAACCCTGATATCACTCTGAGAGAGCGAATCTCCCAGCTTACCACTGTGAGCGTTTGTGACATGTGTCGCACCTCTGGTAGGCCAATGGAGGCACCAGGGGAGAACGATATGGCGATTCATAGAAACGAGTCTGATTGGCAACTCCGTGCGGCCTGCCGCGGGCCGCAATCGGCGATGTTTTTCCCACCTCAGTCTCCCGAACGGCGTGAGGACAAGCGAGAAAGAGAGGCCCGGGCGAAGGGCATCTGTGGCGACTGCAGGGTCCGGGCCGATTGTCTCGAGTTCGCGGTCGACATCAGAGAACAACACGGGATCTGGGGCGGCCTAAGCGAGAACGAACGCAAGATCCTGCGGGTGGTCTGACCCCGATCAGACGGCGGGGTTGTCGATCTCGGGAAGTCGAGGGCCGGCGATTCGGAGATCACCTCGGCGTCGCGTCACCCCGGTGCTGTCGAGCTGAGCCAGAAGCGGAATAGCAAACTTTCGGGTTGTTCCCCAGGCGTCTCGAAGCTCGGCAACAGTGACCCCATCGGGCCTGTCGGCCAGGAGGTGGGCCACCACTGCGGCAGCATCCTCGACCGCGCGTCGAGCGAAGTAGACACCGGACTCCTCGACCACATCGCCACGGCGAACGAGCTCTCGGAGCTCGGCACGATCGATTCCATCGGCGCCGGGCGGAGCGAACCTGCCCTCGATCAGAACGGTCAGGTAGGGGTGATCAGCGAGCGTGTCGACGGCGTCGGCCGGCTTGGCCCGGCTTCCTTCTGTCTCGATTCCGTCGAGCTGGCCGAGTATCGCCCGGGTGAAGTCGTCGAGCGTTCCGATGTCGAGACCCAGTGGACCGGCGTCGAGAATGTCGGAACGCAGACGGTCGCGGCACTCGGTGAGCATCTCCGGCGCCACCGTCCAACGACCCACGTCGGGCTCCCGCTTCTCGCCGGTGAGAATGGCCAGCCGGTCGACCTCTATGCGGCCCCGCTCGGAGATCACCCGCTCGACGCTCCGGTCGGGCTGAGCCTTGGCCGCAGTAAGCACCGGGTCGACATCAAGTAGCTGTCCGCCTCCAAGAGTCTCCCCGCGGCCCGACTCGCGCAGGATGTAGCGGTCGCCCGGGAGCAGCGGAAGACCTTCGGGAAGATGAAGACGAATCGCGCCCTGCTGCCCCGGATCGAGCCCCGACGCCCCGATGACTGATGCCCTCACCGAATGTTCACCCGACCCTATGTAGGCCACATGGGCGCCACGCTTGGTGACCCGGTGGTCGAGCGAATCGAGAACGACCAGCTCGGCATCCACGGTGCGGGTGACGTGCCACTGCTCGGCGTTGACGAGCACATCGCCGCGTCGAACCTGATCGTGGGAGACCCCGCTCAGGTTGGCCGCAACCCGATTGCCCGGCCCGACCTTGGTGCGGTCGGTGTGGAGGCTCTGCAAACCGCGAACTCTCACATCGAGACCGGACGGAAGGATCGTCAATTCCTGATCAACCCGGAGCATCCCTCCTGTGAGCGTTCCGGTGACCACCGTGCCCGCCCCTTTGGAGGCGAACACCCGGTCGATCCAGAGCCGAGGCCGTTTGATGTCGGTTGCGGTCGGCGTGTCGGCCAGCAACCGGTCGAGAGCTTCGGCCAGATCGTCGACACCGACGCCGTCGATGGCATCTACCTCGATGATCTCGGCCGACTCCAGAAACGTGCCGGACACGGAATCAGCGACTTCGAGGCGGGCCAACTCCCGTAGGTCGGGATCGGCCTGGCCGACCTTGGTGAGAGCGATGAGGCCGTGCTCCAAGCCGAGAAGTTGGAGAATTCGGAGATGCTCTTCCGACTGGGGCTTCCAGCCCTCGGTGGCCGCCACCACGAACAGACACGCACTCACGCCTCCGACCCCGGCAAGCATGTTCTTCAGGAATCGGACGTGGCCCGGCACGTCGACGAAGGCGACTCCTCGTTGCGAGGGCAGCTTCATCGACGCGAAGCCGAGGTCGATCGTGAGGCCCCGCGCCTTCTCCTCGGCCAGGCGATCGGGGTCGGTGCCGGTGAGAGCGGTCACGAGCGTGGACTTGCCGTGGTCGACGTGACCGGCGGTGGCTACGACGTGCATGGCCTACCGAGGTTGTGGGGATCGGTGGGGGACAGCATCAGTCGAGATCCTGGAGCGCCTGGTCCACCTCGGTGTCGTCGGACGGATGAACGGTCCGAAGATCGACGATCGTGTGCTGGTCGACCACGCGAGCGATGATCGGCCGGGTTCGGCTGCGTAGTTCTCCTCGGTGGTCGCCCCGGACCGATATCCCGACGGAGGGAATCTCGACCCCGGGAAGGGTGCCGCCGCCGGGCGTGGCCACGGTGTCGATCACCTCACCTGACGTGTAGCCGGCGGCACGATCCCGGAGCTGGTCGAGCGGGGCCGACGCCATGCGCCAGAACGGTATGGCCTGGCCATCGGACCGCAGGTAGGCGAGGGCGGTGGCCTGCAGAGCTCCGAGCACCAGGGAGCCGGGGCGAAGAGCCCGAGCCAGCGGATGGCGAGCGCATTTGGCGACGAGATCGGCTCGGCCGGCGATTATTCCAGCCTGGGGTCCACCGAAGATCTTGTCTCCGGAAAAGGTCACGAGATCGGCGCCGGACTCCAGGGTCTGGCGGGCAGCTGGTTCTTCCGACAACCAACCGGGTGGACCCGAATCGAGCCAGGGGCAACGGCTGTCGAGTAGCCCTGAACCGATGTCGGCCACGAGATGTGGTCCGAGGTCGGCCAGTTGGGCGACGGATGGCGCTTCGGTGAATCCAACGATGCGATAGTTCGACTGGTGAACCTGCAGTACGACCGCGACATCGTTGGTGGGATCGTCGACGGCTTGAGCGAAGTCGCTGCGGCGGGTGCGGTTGGTGGTTCCGACCTCGATGAGTCGAGCCCCGGATCGCGCCATCACGTCGGGGATGCGGAACCCGCCTCCGATCTCGACCATCTCGCCACGCGATACGGCAACTCCGTGGCCCTCGGCCAGGGCGGCCAGCACCAACAGCACAGCGGCCGCACAATTGTTGACCACGATCGCGGCCTCGGCTCCGCAGGCTCGGGCGATCAGGGCAGGAGCGGTGTCCATGCGTGATCCGCGTTCGCCGGTCGAGAGGTCGATTTCGAGGTTGCTGTAGCCCTCGTCTTGTTGCCAGGCGTGGGGGGCTCGGCCCAGGTTGGTGTGGAGCAGTGTGCCAGTGGCGTTGATCACCGGGGTGAGCGTCCGTCGTTGCGACTCGACGGCGATCTCCCGGGCGTTTTCGGGGTTGCCCTCGGCGATGGCGCGACGAGCGGCGTCGACCAACATGGGATGGGGGAGGCCGATGTCGGTCATCGATCTGGCGAGTTTGTCGACAGATGGTGGTCGTTCGGCTCGGGTGTCGTCGGTTCCAGCCACGGTCGCGCCAGCCTATGTTGTCGTCGTGGCCCCTACGCTCAAGATGTGTTCGGGATCATTCTGCTCTTGTTTCTCGCCGTTCCGGTGATCGAGATCTACCTGGTGATTCAGGTCGGATCTTCGCTCGGTGTGCTCCCGACGCTGGGCTTGTTGGTCGTCATCAGCGTCGTGGGCGCTTGGCTGCTGCGCCATCAGGGACTCACAGTTCTGGCCCGTATCCAGACCAAGTTGGCTCAGGGTGAGCTGCCGGGGAAAGAACTCGTCGATGGGCTGTTGATCGTGTTCGCCGGGGCGCTGATGCTCACTCCGGGGTTCATGACCGATGCCTTCGGGATCTTCCTGATGCTGCCCCCGACCCGTGCCATTGTCCGGGTGGCGCTGATGCACAGGTTCGGAAACCGAGTCACGACCGGTCAGGGTTCCTACGGGCCGGCCGGATTCGCCACTTGGGGCGGTCCCACTGTGGTCGACGATCTGTGGATCACCGACGACGATGTCGGTGACGACCCCATCGAACTCGGCCCGGGCGACGAGTAGTCGGCTCAGTCGGTGGTCTCGACCGCCATCTGACGGCTCACGAGGGCGGCCAGGTCCAGTCGGCTCACTGGCGGGGAGAAGAAGTAGCCCTGGCCGTATCGGCACCCGAGTTCGGTGACCACTCGGAGGTCATCACTGGTTTCGATGCCGACTGCACAGACGTCGATGCCTCGTTCGGTGATCCCGTCGATCACGACCTTGGCGCGTGTGTGCCCGCGGTCGGTGTGGATGTCCTTGATCAGGCGTTGGTCGAGCTTGATGGAGTCGACCGAGTTCGGGTTGACGAAGTCTCCTTGGAGCGCGCTCGACAGCTCGTCGATCACCACGGTCACACCCAAGGCACGGAGCTGGGTCATCAGCCTCGCGGCCGATCCCGAACCCGATAGGGCGACAGGGTGAATCTCGAGGTGGATTTGTTCGGCTGAGGCTCTGGCGTTGTGAAGCGTGCGGGCGAGAGACAACGGGAACCGAGTGTCGGTGAGCCGACGATCGGAGATGTTGAACGACATGAACAGCGGATCACTGTCGGCGTTCGGTAGCGACTCGATGGTGGACACGGCGTGTCGCATCACCGTTTCCTCGATGCGGCGGATCAGTCCGCTGTCCTCGGCTGCCGACACGAGCTCTCTCGGATTGAGATGCTTGCCGTCTTCGCCCACGATCCTCAGGAGGGCCTCGGCGCCGATGATCTGGGTCGATTGAAGGTCGACTATCGGCTGGTAGTGAACCTCGATGGCGTTGTCGTCGAGTGCTTGACGGAGGCGCTGGTCGACGCTGATCCGACGTTCGGCTCGGGATCGCAGGTCATCGTCGAACAGTTCGCACCTGTCGCGCCCCATGCCCTTGGCGTTGTAGAGGGCGGTCTCGGACTCGCTCATGAGACTGCCGCCCGAGCTCGATTCTCCGCTGAGGGCAATGCCGATCGACATGGTGAGATGACTCAGCGGGCTGCTGGTCGGGGCGTCGCTGCACACCACCCGGAATCGCTCGCCCATGACCATGGCTTCGGCTGGGCCGAAGACCTCGGGACAGATGATTGTGAATTCGTCGCCACCGACTCTCGCCAGGGAGTCCTGGGGCCTCAAGGTCGTCTCGAGCGCGGTTGTGAGAATCTCGATGAGCTGATCGCCGGCCTCGAAACCCTGCGAGTCGTTGACTGCCTTGAAGCGATCGAGGTCGATCGTGAACACCCCGATGCTGTGGCCCGATCCGCCGCGGGCCAGAGCCCGGTCGATTTCAGAGATCACGTGGGCTCGTCCGGGCAGGCCGGTGAGCTGATCCGGTCCGCTTTCTGATTCGGGCCGATCAACCGAGACATCGACCCCGGATCGATCTCCGGCGACCGTGATCTCGAAGCTCGGACCGGCGGAGTCGTCGTTGCCGATCGTGCGAACCAGGAGAGTCGACGAGAAGGTGTCGTCGACCACGCTGGCATGACGTAGCAGAACCTCGAGGGCATCAAGATCGTCGGGGTGGATTCCTTCGGGGAGTTGAACGGAGTCGGTGCGGCGTTTCGGCGCGTCACGACCAGAGTCGGCGTCGACCCTGGTAGCTGCCGCCAATCGGCGATCCCACGAACTCATCTGCACCTCACGATGCCCACGTATTTGGTTCCAGATCGGCGGATGTGAGCCGGAATTGAGGTCAGTGGGTGGCGGCGGAATCGCTGTCGAGTTCGTCGAGGGCATCAAGCGCGGCTGCCGCTGCGTCGAGCATCCGGGCGCTGCAGCCGGCCATCTCGACCGGAGGCACGTGTTCGTCGACGATCGATGCTGCTATCGACCTGAGCGCCTCAGCGGCGGGGCCCTCACCGAGAGCCGCGGGCTCTCCTTGGTCGCCGCCGGTGGAAACACCCGGCTCGATGGGCACGGCACCGAGCAATGGTGTGCCGATGTCGTCGGCGAGTTGGCGACCTCCGCCGGTGCCGAACAGGGCATGGCTCGAACCGTCGGGGGCGATGAACTCGGTCATGTTCTCGATCACGCCGACGATGCGCAGATAGTTCTTGCGTCCCATGTCGGCGACCCTTGCTGCGACCTTCTGGGCGGCGAGGGCCGGGGTGGTGACGATGATCATCTCGGATCGAGGGAGCATCTTGGCCAGTCCCATCTGCACGTCGCCGGTGCCCGGTGGCATGTCGATCAGCAGATAGTCGAGGTCGGCGGGCCAGGCCACGTCCTGGCAGAAGTGTTGTACGGCTCGATTGAGCATGAGCCCCCGCCACATCAGCGCGGAGTCTTCCTGTTCGACCAGAAACCCCATCGACACGACCTCGACCCGACCGTCGCCGATCTGGCGGCTGACCGGGGAGATCTTGCCTTCGTGGGCGAGCAGGTCTCCCTCCACACCGAGCATTCGAGGCACGGAGAATCCCCAGATGTCGGCGTCCATCACTCCGACGGTGAATCCCGTGGCAGCCAGGGCCGCGGCGAGGTTGGTGGTGATCGAGGATTTCCCCACGCCGCCCTTGCCCGACGCGATCATAAGGACCTTGGCGGTGGCGGGTATCGAAGTGTCGGGTGCGGTCTGGCTCACGTTGAAGCGGGCCTTGGACATCGCCTGGTGTTTCTCGTCCTGGGTGAGTTCACCCCAATTGATCTTGACCCTCGACACACCGGGGAGAGACTCGAGTCGGCTGCGTATGTCCTTCTGGATCTGGGCTCGAAGAGGGCATCCGCTCGTGGTGAGGGCGATCTCGAGTTGGACCACTCCAGCGGGGTCGACCTGCACCGAACGGGCCATACCCAATTCGACGATGTCGGATCCGAGTTCGGGATCGATCACGCCACGAAGCAAGCCGGTGATGTCGTCGGGGCTGGGCGGCTCGGTGGATACCACGGCAGAACCCTATCTGTGAGCCGACGTTCCGGTCCGGCGGTCTGTGGAGGGCTTCCGGTGTCTGAGGGAATACGGAGGGCTAGAGTCTCGTTCACTGGTTGAGCGGGCATGGACTCCCGCCGAATAGGAGACCTCATCATGATCACCATCACAGACAACGCAGCTTCCAAGGTAGGAGAGCTGATCGAAGCCGAAGGCGAAGATGGCCTTGCTCTGCGTGTGGCGGTGCGCCCGGGCGGTTGCTCCGGGTTTTCCTACGACATGTTCTTCGACGCCGACATCGCCGACGACGACCTCGTCTCGAAGGCCGGAAAGGTCAGCGTGGTGGTCGATCCGTCCTCGGCGAAGATGCTCACCGGAGCCACTCTCGACTACGCCGACGGGCTTCAGGGCGCCGGATTCTCGATCGACAATCCCAACGCCACGACCAGTTGTGGTTGCGGCGACAGCTTCTCCTGATCCCACCGCCGCGTTGAGCGGCGGTCAGATTGCAGTGAGAGCTTCGGCCAGTTCGGAACGATCCCAGGTGGTCGACAGCAACGACATGATCGTGCCGTCGGCGTCGGCCAGATAGATCACGGGCTCGAATGGAAGTTCGTTGACGCTGACCGCGGGGGTGGTCTCGGGGAACTTGCCGGTCTGGAACACCGAAGGGTCGACGTAGACCTCGGCATGAACGAAGTCGATGTCGGGCCGACCGGGGGCCAAGTCGATCAAGAGGTCGACGACCGGGCCGCAGATATCGGTCTGACAGAAGCCCGGCGTGGCGATCACCAGAACCGTCGGCCGGCCATTGTCGAGGAAGTCGTTGAGGTTGGTTGTGTGGAACGGGCACGGCACCGCCCGTGTGCACACGGGCTCGACCCCTCGATGGTTTTCGAATGTCGGGGTGTCGACCGGACGGATCTGATCGCCGACCAACGGGACCGACACCTCGGAGCGTTCCCTGACCAGAAACGTGACCGCTTCGACATCGGGATGGTCGACGAGCGTGGCGACGTATTCGCCTGGTGCCGGAGGAGTGAAGACGACGGGGTAGTAGGGCGTGATGATGCCGTCGTCGTGTCGTGACGATGCCCCACCGGCTACTTCGACCCCATCGAGCGTGATCGAGATCCTGGTCGACTCGGGTGCCGTCCGGCGCATGATGTCGACGTTGTCTCTGAGAACGAATGTGACTCGCTGCGGGATTCCGGCCACCGTCACCGACTCGCTGCCGCCGAATCCGATCGGAAACGCCGGATAGAGAAACGCGGGTTCGGTGGGCGCGGCGAGAGTTGTCGTGGAGGACTGCCCGGCTGAGGTGGAGGTGCCGCCGCATGCCGCCAACAGGCCGGTTCCGACAGTGCCCATCAAGAATGTTCTGCGATTGATAGCGCTCACGGAGACCGACCGTAACCTTTCCCGCGTGACTAACGGACTTCGAGAGGCCATTGAGTTCACCGTCGACGGAACCCCGATCGTGGTGCAAGATGCCGGGGGAACCCTTCTGGATGTCCTTCGCGATCAGCTCGGGATCACGTCGGTCAAGGACGGGTGTAGTCCGCAGGGGCAGTGTGGTTGCTGCACCGTGCTGGTCGACGGCCAACCGCGCGTTTCCTGTGTGACTCCGGCCCGCCGGGTGAACGGAAGGAACGTGACCACCGTCGACGGTCTCGAGCCCGACGTTTCGGCCCGTTGGGCGGAGGCGTTTCAGTCGACCGGTGGGAGTCAGTGCGGATTCTGCACTCCCGGAATCATCTGCCGGTTCGAAGGGCTGAGGTCGAAGGGGGTCGACCACGACGATCGCCAGGCTCCGGCCAAGGCCCTGCAAGCTCACCTGTGCCGCTGCACCGGATGGCAACCGGTGGTCGACGCCTGGTGTGAGTTCGGCGAGATCGATGCCTCCGATGCCGCGCCGTTCGATCAGGCCGCGGCCCGACTCCGGGCCGAACTCGAGGGTTCGGCCGCTCAGGATGTCGGACCATCGGTGGCCTTGGGTCGCGGTGGCTTCGCATCCGACACCGCTCCATCCGACGTCCTCGTGGCGGTGCCCAACGCCGATGGTTCGGGCTGGGTCGTTGCGGAGACCCGCAGCGAGGCCCTCCGTCTGGCGGGGAAGGTCCAAGGCCGTCGGACCACGGGAGAGTGGGCCCCGCCGTTGGCCGTGCCCGAAGGAGACTGGGATCTCACGCTCGCCACCACCTGGGTCGAGCCGGCCTACCTGGAGACCGACTCGTCGTGGTGTGAGCCGGGTGGCAATCCGGTCTCGCCTCTCGCCAACGGGGGAGCTTTCGGCGCGAAGACCTCCAGCGAAGTAGGAGAGGTGGCTCGTCGACTCGCCGACGAGCATGGTCGGCCGGTGAAGGCCTGTTACTCCCGAGAGGATTCGGTGCGGAGAGGACCGAAGCGGCCGCCCATCGCCGCCGGCATGTTGTCTGACGGCAGCGGCGTGATCCATGTGGTCCGCGCTCCTGGGATCGTCGAGGCCATTCATTCGGTGGCGCCCGCCGTCGAGGTGGTGGAGTTCGATGTGGCCGGGCCTCCAGTTTCGAGTGCGATTCGTGGTGCCGGCTGGGTGGAGGCCGCAGTGTTGCTGGCCGGCTTGCGTGGTGAGGTCGGCTGGATCGACGCGCCGGGCGGTGGCAGTGCCACGGCCGAAGTCGGCGAGGAGGGGGAGATCCGGGTCGAGGTGCGCTGCGGCGACCCGCTCGATGAGACGGTGCTGCGTTCTTATTGCATCGGTGCCGCTCACATGGCCGCGTCTTGGGTCACCAGCGAGTCGTTGGCGGTCGACGACGACGGCACGATCCACGACCTGACCATTCGGTCGTTCGGTGTGTTGAGGGCGGTCGACACCCCACGAGTTGATGTCTCGGTGGCTGCCGATGGGGGAGAACCGGTCAACGGGAGTGACGCTGTCTTCGCAGCAGTTGCTGCCGCGGTGTGGATCGATCTGGGTCTCCCACCGCAGTGGCCGCATAGATTGGCCTGAGTCATCACCAGGAGAGAAGCATGAGCAAGCCCGTGGGTCCCTACACGCCGATCGTCCGCGGAGGCGACCTGCTCTACACCGCGGGCCAGATCGGCATTGTCGACGGGGCTCTGGTGGACGGTGGCATCGAGCCGGAGCTGCGACGGGTGTTTGTCAACCTGCGAGGCGTGTTGTTGTCGGCTGGCGTGTCGCTGTCGGATGTAGTGAAGACCACCGTGTTCCTGGCCGACATCGACGACTACGCGGCCATGAACGCCATCTATGTCCAGGAGTTCGGTGAGCATCGTCCGGCCCGTTCGGCGGTGGCGGTGGCCGCACTGCCGCTGGGTGCGAGGGTCGAGATCGAGGCGATCGCCACGGTATGAGATCACGGCCTTCGGGGGCGTAACCTCAGGGCATGAACTCCGACGACCTCATCTCGCTGATTCGCGGCTCGGTCATCGGTCGCGGTCAGGTCGTCGACGGGGCGTTCGGCCCGCGTCCGGTGATCTACGCCGACTACACGGCATCCGGTCGTTCGTTGTCGTTCATCGAGGACTACATCCGCGACTCGGTGCTGCCGCTCTACGCCAACACCCACACCGAATCATCGGGCACTGGGCTGCAGACCACCCGGTTCCGAGAGGACGCCCGCGAGATCATTCGTTCGAGTCTCGGAGCCACCGACGAGCACGCGGTGTTGTTCTGTGGCAGCGGTTCGACCTACGCGATCGACCGCATGGTCGGGGTGCTCGGACTCAGGGTTCCAGCCGCGTTCACCGACCGTCACACCGAACTGGCCGACATTCCGTCGAACCAGCGGCCGGTCGTGTTCATCGGTCCCTACGAGCATCATTCCAACGAGTTGCCGTGGCGCGAATCGGTAGCCGACGTGGTCACCATCGACGAGGACGAAAACGGCCATATCGACATCGATCACCTCACCGCCGAACTTCAACGCCATGCCGATCGGCCTCTGCGCATCGGCTCGTTCTCGGCCGCGTCGAATGTGACCGGAATCGTGACCGACACCGATGCCATCGCCGAGGTGCTCCATGCCCACGACGCACTGTCGTTCTGGGACTTCGCGGCGGCTGCTCCCTACGTCGAGATCTCGATGGGATCGCCCGCCGACGGCAACCTTGCCTACAAGGACGCGATCTTCATCTCGCCTCACAAGTTCATCGGCGGTCCGGGCACACCGGGATTGCTGGTGGCCCGCAAGGAACTATTCTCCAACCGCGTGCCCGACGTTCCTGGAGGTGGAACGGTCAAGTTTGTCAATGCCGACGACCACGACTACCTCGACGACATCGAGCATCGCGAAGAGGGCGGAACCCCTGCGATCGTCGAGTCGATCCGGGCCGGACTGGTGTTCCAACTCAAGGGAGCGGTCGGCACCGAGGAGATCCGAGAACGCGAAGAGAGCTTTGTGTCTCGAGCGGTGTCGGCGTGGGAACACAACCCGGCGGTCTGGGTCCTTGGCAACCACGATGCCGAGAGGCTGTCGATCGTGTCGTTCGTCGTGCGTCACGGCGATCGCCATCTCCACCACAACTACGTGGTGGCCCTTCTCAACGATCTCTTCGGAATCCAGTCGAGGGGCGGTTGCTCGTGTGCGGGTCCCTACGGACACCGTCTCCTCCACATCGACATCGTGCAATCCCACGAGTTCGAACGTGAGATTTCGAGAGGCTGCGAGGGCATCAAGCCGGGCTGGGTACGCGTCAACTTCAACTACTTCATCGACGAGGCGGTCTTCGACTACATCGTCGAGGCGGTGAATCTCGTGGCCGAGCACGGGGCCAAGCTGCTTCCCTACTACTGGCTCGAACCCGACTCCGGGATCTGGCGCCACCGGGGTGCTTCTGCTGTCGTTCCCATGAGCCTCACCGACATCGACTACTCAAGTGGCGCCATGGAGTACCCACCGCGGCCTCAGCACTCATCGGCCGAGTCCCTCGACCACTACCTGGACGAGGCCCGCCGGATCTTCGAGCACGCTGAGGTCGATCAGCCCGAGCCGATCGGGATGCCCGAAGTGAGTTCCGATTTCGAGCATCTGCGCTGGTTCCCCCTGCCCGATGAACTCCATTGTGGAGGCTCGGCAGACCAGTCGGCCGAGGCGCCGGTCTCGCCCGACGCCCCGCTGGTCTGACAGACTGCCGTCATGGCCGGAGCTGTCGTAATTGTCGTATTGCTGGTGATCGTGATGCCCGTTGGCGTGGCGATGAGCGGAGCGGCCGGGGCCGGCCTGCTCGGATGGCTGCTCGGTCGCGATCGTGATCTCGACAACGTTGATTCGAGCGGCGAACCCAACGAGCATCTGACGATCTCGGATTCGAATCCCTGGCAGTAGGTCTCAGGCGCTCCAGCGGCTCTTGCCGAAGGAGTAGCCGACCGATCTCACAGTTTGGATCAGGCTGGCGTGTTCCTCGCCGAGCTTGGCCCGAAGTCGGCGGATGTGAACGTCGACCGTTCTCGCCCCGCCGTAGTACTCGTAGCCCCAGACCCGGCTCAGGAGGGCTTCACGGCCGAAGACCTTGCCGGGGTGGGCAGCCAGGAAACGCAGCAATTCGTACTCCATGTAGGTGAGGTCGAGCGGTCGGTCGTCGATCACCGCCTGGTAGGTCTCGAGGTTCATGACCAGCGGGCCGTGCTCGATCAGATCGGGCTTCGAGTCGTGGCCGGCCCGACGGAGGACATGGCCGAGCCGAGCCTCGAACTCGAGGGGATGAAACGGGTTGAGGCAGAAGTCGTCGAACTGGTCGCCGTGGGCTTCGAGCTCGGAGAGATTGCCGCCGCCGACCAGTATGAGGATCGGCGCCAACGCGAAGTCTGATCCGCGCATCGTGCGACAGAACCGGAGCGGCTCCTCGATAGTGCCGCCGACAGGTTCGGCCACGATGATCGCTCCCGACCATCCGTCGAGTGGTTCATGGCGTCGGGCTGCGTCGGTGTCGGCCACCGCCGTCCACGACCAGCCACCGAGGTCGAGGGCGCGGGCCAACTCGGGTGGGGCGGGGTCGGGGTAGACGAGAATCGGGTCCATGGGGTTCAACCAGTTGTCACCACTGCGGTAGGTATCTCTCGAGTGCGAATGGGGTGACTTGAGACTGGAACTCTGCCCACTCTGCCCGTTTGTTGCGAAGGAACCATTCGAATATGTGATCGCCGAGGGTCTCGCGGGCGAGTTCTGACTCCTCCATCACGTCGAGGGCCTCGTCGAGAGAGCGGGGGAGTGGCTCGATGCCGAGCTCGCGTCGTTGGCGGTCGTCGAGCTCGAACAGGTTGACGTTGGTGGCCTCCGGAAGCTCGTATCCCTCGGCTATTCCCCGCAGTCCGGCCTTGAGCAGCAGCGAGAACGAAAGATACGGATTGGTGGCCGCGTCGAGAGCTCGGTATTCGATGCGGGCCGACTCCGGCTTGCCGACCTTTCGAACCGGGACCCGGATGAGTGCGGAGCGGTTGTTTCGAGACCAAGCGACATAGGGCGGTGCTTCGGATGTCTCGGCGAAACGTTTGTAGCTGTTGATGAGCTGATTGGTGACGGCGGTGATCTCTCTGGCGTGACGGAGAATGCCGGCTGTGAACTGGCGGGCCGTGTCGGAGATTCCTGATTCGTCGTCGGGGTCGTGGAATACGTTTTCTTCCCCTCGAAACAGCGAAAGGTGAGTGTGCATGCCCGAACCCTGCACCCCGTTGAGGGGTTTCGGCATGAACGTGGCGTAGGTGCCTCGTTCCATGGCGATCTTTTTCACCACCAGGCGAAGGGTCATGATGTTGTCGGCCATGTCGAGCGCTTCGGTGTATCGAAGGTCGATCTCGTGCTGGCTCGGGCTGTCCTCGTGGAACGAGTATTCGATCGGCATGCCCATGGCTTCGAGCATGTGGATGGTGCGTCGCCTGAGATCGCTCGCCACGTCGGCTGTGGTGAGATCGAAGTACGACGCGGTGTCGAGCGGCTGGGGCGGCCCGTCGGCCGGATCGCCCGAGGCGAAATAGAAGAACTCGACTTCTGGTGCGGCCATGAGTGCATAGCCGAGCTCCCGGGCCTCATCTAGATTGCGGCGCAGCACCTGGCGAGGGTCACCTTCGAATGGGGTGCCGTCGAGGTTGGAAATGTCGCAGAACATCCGCCCGGAGGACTCGCTCTCCTGGGCCCAGGGAAGAAGCTCGAACGACGTGGCGTCGGGGCGAGCCAACACATCGGATTCGTGGACTCGACTGAAACCATCGATGGCGGTTCCGTCGAATTGGACGCCTTCGCTGAAGGCGGCGTCGAGTTCGGCCGGTGTGATCGCAACCGACTTGAGGCGTCCGAGGACGTCGGTGAACCAGAGTCGGATCAGGCGAACCCCGCGCTCCTCGACCGTTCGCAGCACGTATTCCTGTTGACGTTCCACGCCGATCTCCGATGCTTGTGTGCCCGAAACTGATGATGCCAGCCTCGGGGTCTTCTGTCGCCTCGACACAGTGGTCGTTCACATGCCGTTCACAAATGTGCAACAGGTCGGAAATCCTGTGTTGGAACGCTTTAGCCTTGGTCGCCAAGTAGTTGGTGCCACCAAGAATCATTCGAGCCCGAGGCACGGGCTGATGGAGAAAGCGAACTCATATGGCATATCGGGCTGAATATCTGTGGATCGACGGCACTGAGCCGACTCGTGAGATTCGTTCCAAGACCAAGATCCTGGCCGACGGCGAGGAGCCCGGTATCTGGGGCTACGACGGATCGAGTACCAACCAGGCGACGGGCGACAACTCCGATGTCGTGATCAAGCCCGTCTTCCAGTGCCCCGACCCGACTCGCAGCGAAGGCGACATTCTCGTTTTGTGCGAGACCTTGCTTCCGGCCGACATGTCGCCGCATCCCACCAACACCCGGGCCGTGGCGGCCGCCAGTCTCGCCAGATTCGCTGACCAGGCGCCGATATTCGGACTCGAGCAGGAGTTCACGCTCATCAACCCGGCCACCGGATGGCCCGCCGGCTTTCCGCCCAACGGATTCCCGGCCCCTCAGGGTCCCTACTACTGCGGTGTCGGCGCGCTCAAGATCCATGGCCGCGACCTCATCGAAGAACACACTCTGGCGTGCATCCAGGCCGGGTTGGCGATCTCCGGCACCAACGCCGAGGTGATGCCCGGCCAGTGGGAGTTCCAGATCGGGCCGGTCGACCCCGTCACGGTCGGAGACCATCTCTGGGTGGCTCGCTACCTGCTGTTCCGTCTCGCCGAGGACCACGGGGTCGAGGTGAGCTTCGAGGCCAAGCCGATGCCCGGCGATTGGAACGGTGCCGGTATGCACACGAACTTCTCGACCAAGGCCATGCGTGAGGGACCCTACGAGCACATCGTGGCGGCGTGTGAGGCCATGGGCGCTCTCGGCAAGCCCGAGGAGCACATCGATGCCTACGGTGTCGGTATCGAAGATCGCCTCACTGGGGTTCACGAGACCCAGAGGTTCGATCAGTTCAGCTACGGCGTGTCTGATCGTGGCGCATCCATCCGAATCCCGTGGCAGGTTGCCAAGGATGGCAAGGGCTACATCGAGGATCGCCGTCCCAACGCCAACGCCGACCCCTACGTGGTGTCGTCGCTGGTCACCGACACGATCTGCGCCGCACTGTCCTGAGGAGTTCTAGGCTGAGCCGATGATCGAGGCGAATCCCGTTCTCAGAGTGGCGATATGTCAGATCAACACGGTTGTGGGCGATCTGGAAGGCAACGTGGGTCGGGCTCTCAACGC
>JAJCXW010000189.1 GCA_029263235.1 Acidimicrobiales bacterium | reverse complement strand
GGGCACCACCTGGTGCTGCTGGCCGAGAACCTGACGGGGTGGGAGAACCTGCTCTATCTGTGCAGTGAGGCGTACCTGAGCGGGTTCTACTTCAAGCCGCGGATGGACCGGGAGATTCTCGAGGCCCACAGCGAGGGGCTGATCGCGATCTCCGGGCACCTGGGCAGCGAGCTGGCCCACCCGATGGTGGAGTACGAGCAGAGCAGGGACCAGGCGGCGTGGGACAAGGCGGTGGAGGCGGCGCAGTGGCACGCGCGAACGTTCCGGGGCTCGGACGCGGGTCCGGGGTTCTACGTGGAGATGCAGCACCACATCGGGCTGCAGAACTCGATCAACCCGCACCTGATCAGGCTCGCTCGGGAGCTCGATCTGCCGCTGGTGTGCGACAACGACAGCCATTTCCTGTTGGAAGACGACCACGACGCGCACGACACGCTGATCTGTATTTCGACGGGCAAGGTCAAGAGCGACCCCGAGCGGATGCGTTACCCCGAGGAGCTGTACGTCAAGGGCCCGGAGGAGATGCGCGAGCTCTTCGAGAGCCAGACGTACAACAACGAGACCTTCGGCGACGCGGGGATCGAGGCGCTGGACAACACGGTCGCGATCGCGGACCGGTGCAACGTGGAGCTGCCCATCGGGGCGAACCACGCGCCGGTGGTGGTGGTCAAGGCGCCTCCGGTCAAGTCGCTGCCCAGGCACAGCGAGAAGTGTTTCGAGGGCGACCTGACGGCGTGGTACAAGGCGTACTGCGCCGCGTTTGAGCTCGAACCCGCGACGGACCCGGACCTGAAGCAGGAGGAGCTGGTCAAGGACTGTGACCGGGCGCTGCGTCTGCTGAGCGAGGCGGGGATGGTCTGGCGGTACGGGCCCGACATCCTGGAGCACAAGCACAAGGCGATCGAGGGCCTGGATGCGGAGCCCGACGACGCGAGCGACGAGTGGAAGAAGTGGGCGCGCCTCAACCGCGAGCTGAAGATCCTGTCGGACAAGAAGATCAGCGCGTACTTCCTGATCGTGTGGGACTTCGTGAACTGGGGGCGCCAGCAGGGGATCCCCGCGATCGCGCGTGGCTCGGGCGTGGGGACGATGGTCGGGTTCGTGCTGGGCTTGTCCAACGCGTGCCCGGTCCGGTACGGGCTGCTGTTCGAGCGGTTCACGGACCCGGACCGGAGCGAGTACCCGGATATCGATATCGACCTGTGCCAGGACGGGCGCGGGGACGTGATCAACTACGTGCGCGAGAAGTACGGGCACGTGGCGCAGATCATCACGTTCGGGACGCTCAAGGCGCGGGCCGCGATCCGAGACGTGGCGCGGGTGCTGGAGATGCCGCTGGCCGATGCGGACAAGCTCGCGAAGCTGATCCCCGAGCAGCTCAACATCACGCTCGACGACGCGCTGGAGCAAGAGCCCGACTTCAGGAAGGTGTACGACAGCGACGATCTGTCGCGGCGCGTGATCGACACGGGGCGCGTGATCGAGGGGCAGGCGCGCCACTCGAGCGTGCACGCGGCGGGCGTGATCGTCGCGACACGCCCGCTGCACGAGGTCGTGCCGCTCTACAAGCAGGCGAGCGCCGCGGAGAACGAGGTCGTCACGCAGTGGGACGGGCCCACGTGCGAGAACATGGGCCTGCTCAAGATGGACTTCCTGGGGCTGCGCACGCTCTCGGTCATCGAGCGGGCCAAGCTCTTGATACGCAAGGCCTTAAGCAAGGACGCGGTCTGGGACGCCGTGGGGCGCGATCGCGAACAGGGCGGGCCCCACCCGCTGGATCTGGACCGCCTGACGTACGACGACCAGCGCGTCTTCGAGATGTTCCGGCGCGGCGACACCACGGGCGTGTTCCAGTTTGAATCGGGCGGGATGCGCCGGCTGCTCGTCGAGATGAAGCCCGACCGGCTGGAGGATCTGATCGCGGCCAACGCGCTGTTCCGCCCGGGACCGATGGACCTGATCCCGGACTACAACCGGCGCAAGCACGGGCAGGACGACGTGCCCGAGGTGCACGAGATCGTGGACCGGTTCACCGCTGAAACGTACGGCGTGATGGTGTACCAGGAGCAGGTCATGCAGATCGTGCACGAGCTGGGCGGCATCCCACTGCGCAGCGCGTACACGCTCATCAAGGCAATCAGCAAGAAGAAGGCGAGCGTCATCGACGCGAACCGCCCGAAGTTCATCGAGGGCGCGGGCGAGCGGGGGCTGGGCAAGAAGGGCGCCGACGAGCTGTTCGAGCTGATCCTCAAGTTCGCGGGGTACGGGTTCAACAAAAGCCACTCGACGGGGTACGCGATCGTGGCGTACCAGACGGCGTACCTCAAGACGTTCTTCCCGGCGCAGTACATGGCCGCGTTCCTGAGCTTTGAGAGCCAGGCGCAGAAGGTTGCGGACTGGATCCCGTACCTGGAGGACTGCCGGAAGACGAAGACGATTGATCCGCGCACGGGCGAGGTGCTGCGCCCGGGCGTGGAGGTGCGCCCGCCGGACGTGAACCTGTCGAAGGCTGATTTCTCGGTGGTTTTTGACCCGGAAGAGGAGGCTACGGCCGCGGGTGGGCACATCCGCTTCGGGCTCAAGGCGCTCAAGGGGGCGGGGGCCAAGGCGATCGACGCGATCATCGGGGAGCGCGAGACGGGCGGGCCCGAGGGGGCGCGCAAGGCGTACACGTCGCTGTTTGATTTCTGCGAGCGGGTGCCGGGCGGGGCGGTGAACAAGGCGACGATCGAGGCGCTGATCAAGTCGGGCGCGTTCGACGCGGTGCACTCGCGCGACGACCGGGCGTCGATGGCGGCGTCGATCGAGCAGGCGGTCAGCGCCGGGCAGAAGATCGCGCGCGACAAGGCCGCGGGGCAGAACCAGCTCTTCGGGTTCGGCGGGGGCCAGGAGGAAGCGCCCGAGCCCGAGACGGACACGCCGCTGACGAGGCTCGAGCCCTGGAGCGAGTCGGAGACGCTCTCGCAGGAGAAGGAAACGCTGGGTTTTTACGTCTCGAGCCACCCGCTCGAGGAGTGGCGCCCGTGGACGAGCGCGTTCCCGACAACGCCTGTGGGTCAGCTCAAGGATCTGCCGCAGGACAAGCGGGTGATCGTCGCGGCGCTGGTGCAGTCGTGCCGCCCGATCGTGGTGCGCAACGGGCGGAGCGCGGGGCAGAAGATGGCGATCCTGACGGTCGAGGACATCGGCGCCAGCGCCGAGGCGGTGATGTTCACCGACTGCTACGCGAAGTTCGGG
>JAJCXW010000188.1 GCA_029263235.1 Acidimicrobiales bacterium | reverse complement strand
AGACAGTCCTCACGGCCATAGCCCAAGGAGCCCATCGGCCGGTGGAGATCGGAGACACACTCCAGATGGAGAAGTCCACAGTTGCCCGTGCCCTGCGGCTCATGGAAGCCAACAGCTGGGTGACCGTCGACTCCAGAGGAGCGGGGCGTCATGTCGAACTCTCCAAGACCGGCGAGGAACTGCTCGCAGCCAGTCTGAATCCCTGGAGGGCCGCAACCAGGGAGATCGCCGAACGGCTCCGCAACGGCGACGGCCTGTTGCCGTACCTGGCCGACGAATCGGACAACAACTCGTCCGAGGTGAATTGATCATGCCCTCCCGTTCAACCCTGACGGCGCTTGGAGTCCTCGCCGCATGGGTGTCTCTGGTGATCTGGATAGCTGCCGCCGACGGTTTCGTCGGAGGCGACTACCTGCCCTGGCGGGTGATGCTCGGAGTGGTGGCTCCACTGGGAGTGTTCGTCGGGCTCTACCAACTCCGACCGGTGCGCGTCTATCTGCTGAGCCTCGACCCTCGTCTTGTGATCGGAATCCAGCTCTGGCGAGTCGTCGGGGCAGCCTTCCTGTTCGGCTGGGCTCTCGATGACCTTGACGCTGGCTTCGCGATCCCGGCTGGTGTCGGCGACGTCGCAACCGGTGTCGTGGCGGCTGCTGCCTTCGCTGCGATGCTCAACGGCACCCTGACCCGCCGGCGGCTGGCACTGTTCACAGCCCTTGGAATAGGCGACTTCGTCGTGGCAGTGGCAACCGGAGCCGTTCTCGTTCGCCCCGACGCATTGGAGGAACTCCGCTGGGTTCTGTTCCCGACCCTTGCCGTTCCATTCTTCGCCATGGCCCACGCGATCGCATGGATCCAGTTCACGATGTCGCGTCAATGAAGGGGTGTGTCGCTCTGGGTCGCCGCTGGTGCCGGGAGTCCCCTTCCGGTCAACTATAGTTGACAGCAGTGCAGGTAGATATTCGCAACCTCCCCAAGCCGGCTGACACGGAAACGGCGCTGGCTGCCGTCGTGGCGATGCGACGCGGCGCCGATCGGCTGGAGCTGGCCGCGGTGCAATGTGCCATCGACAAGGGCTGGACGTGGGTCGAAATCGCCGACTCGCTCGGCGTTACCAAACAGGCCGTGCACAAGCGCTATGCACGACGAGTCCAGCCCGCAGTATCTCGACGAGAGGATCGATGATGATCTGGAGTCGCATCGGCCGAAGCCCGGTCACAGACATGCGAATCATGAACGAACTGTTTCCAGCCGCTGAAGCAGCCGCTCAGGCTGACGGAGCGAGCCTGGCTGGAGCCGAGTACCTCCTCGTTGCCGCCCTCGAACTCGAAGACGGGACTGGCCGACGAGCCTTCGAGAGAGTCGGGGCCAACCCCGACGACTTCGGGACGGCCCTGCGCGAGCAGCACGCCGAGGCTCTGGAGGGAATCGGGCTGCAGTCGATCGACGATGAGCTTCTCGATCGCCATTTGCCGCCGGCCGCAGCACCGATCGACCCGGTGAAGACCGCACCATCGGCTAGGAAGATGTTTCGATCGATCGTGAAGAAGGTGCGAAAGGAACGCTCACAGCTCTACAGCGCCTACTTCGTGCTCGCCGCGGCCGAAGCCGAGCACGGCACCACGATCCGGGCCATCCGACACATGGGGGTCGACCCAGCAGCTTTAGCCGACGCGGCAAGAACTGAGATCCAACTTCTCGTTGGCGCATCCGATCAATAGGGGGATAACCCCACCGTGAATTGACCGGACCTCCCCATTCCTACGGCTGATGGTGTCCTCGACAATTGGGACATGTCATCAGAAACTCTTACACCCACAGCCGGTTCACCTCTCGAGTTCGAACCGTTCCAGTTCCAACAGGCGACCGAGATCATGCTGGAAGCTCGCGATCTCACCCGAGTCTGGGGAAAGGGCGCAGCTGCCCAGACCGCAGTCGACCGAGTCGACCTGACAATTCACCGAGGCGAGATAATCGCGCTGGTCGGACCATCCGGGTCGGGCAAGTCCACCCTCGGTGGCCTGCTCGCCGGCATTGATCGTCCCACCTCAGGTTCGATGGTGGCGGCGGGCACACGAGTCGATCAGCTCAGCGACGACGATCTGGCCCGTTGGCGCGGCCAGCACGTCGGAGTCATCTTTCAGGACTACCACCTGCTACCCACACTCACCGCTTCCGAGAACGTTGAGCTGGCTCTGAAACTGAACGGGCTTCGACGCGGTCGGCGCCGTGCCGCCGAAGCCGCACTCCGCGAGGTTGGTCTGGCGGACAAGACCCATCGTCTTCCCAGCCAGCTCTCAGGCGGTGAGCAACAGCGGGTGGCCATAGCTCGCGCTGTTGCCGTCCGACCCGAACTGCTAGTGGCCGACGAGCCCACCGGTAGTCTCGACCAGGCGACCGGTCACGCTGTGTTTACCCAGTTGATGGGGCTGCGCCAGCGAGGCACCACGATCGTGTTCATCACCCATGACGACGAACTAGCGGCCGGAGCCGATCGCATCGTGCACATGGTCGACGGTCGTGTCGTTCCCGAGGCGGTAGCGTCATGAGTTCCCTGACTCGATCAGTACGCCGGGCCCCGGCCCGCATCATCGCCAGCATCATGGCCATCGCCTTGGCCGTTGGAGCCATTGGCGTGTTCGCCGTTCCGAACGTGGCGGCAGAGTCCTTGAGGGAACTCGCCCTCGATGACCACATCGCCCACGTAGCGGCCGATACCACCCCATTCGCGAGCGTCGATCAGCTCGACCTCGATGGAGTTGAAGTCGTGGAAGGCCGCGTGTCGCGGTCGGTCGCCACACCACAAGGGCTCGTTCGCGTCATCGGCATCGACTTCCCCAGTCAGACCATCAACATCGTCGAGCCCGACCTCGGTGAACTCCCGGGTCTCGGGCAGGCACTGGTGTCGGAGGGTCTCGCCGAAATCGGCGAGACCGTGATCCTGGCCGACACTCCTCTCGAAGTCGTCGGTATCGGCAACACCACATGGTGGGCCGTCGACGATGTCGTCTACACCCAACTCGCCGACGCCCAGGCCATCACCGGAGTGGATGGTGTGAACCGTGTGCTGATACGGATGGTCGACACCAGATCGGACTCCCTCGACACTGCGGTCGAGGACCTTCGCCACGCGCTCAACACCAGCGGATCGCGCCTCGAGTCGTTCCCCATCACCGTGCCCGATGGACGCCATCCCATCGAGGAGGAGTTGACCCAGATATCCACCATGATCGGCTTGCTCGGTGTGGTTGCAGGCATCGTCGCGCTGACCCTGCTCGCCTCCACCACCAACACGCTCATCACCGAACGCACCCGTGAAGTGGCGATCATGAGATCGCTGGGCGGTGTACGTCGCCCGCTTCGCCGCCGTCTGCGTGGCCTGGCCCTGGGTATAGCCGGGGCAGGGGCCCTCATCGGCATCCCGCTCGGGATACTTGTCGCCAATGTCGTGGCTCGTGTCGTGCTCACTCGCTTCACGGGGATCACCCCCGCAATCGCGGTGAGCTGGACCGTGATGGGGGCCAGCCTCGCCTTCGCACTGATCGGCGCTCGTCTCGTCGCCGGCCGGGCCGCCAGACGAGTGACCAGAACCCCTCTGGCCGAAGCACTTCGTGACCGAGAGGGCTCGCCCTTCGGTGGTCGCTGGAGCGATCGTGTGCTTGCCCGCATACCCACCGGCGGACTGTTCGAACGCATGGCACTGCGCGCCGGAGCTCATCGACGGGCTCGAACCGTCGGAGTCATGGTGCAGTTGACCGCAGGGGTGGCCGCCGTTGTCACCGTGGCGAGCCTCGGTACCTCGATAGCGGCCTTCGACGAGGCCGAACTCGAGCCGTGGAACTGGCAGAGCTCGGCCCAAGCCGTTGATGCCGGGCTGCCCTTCGATGCTGCGCTCGCCGACAACGACGACTCCATCGAGGCTGCCATCGTCGAGGTGGGTCAGGTCGGAGACTGGGATGTCCTGGTATTCGGACTCTCGCCCGACACGATCATGCTCGACAACGATGTCCGAGAAGGCCGATGG
This sequence comes from Acidimicrobiales bacterium, assembly GCA_029263235.1. Lineage (GTDB taxonomy): Bacteria > Actinomycetota > Acidimicrobiia > Acidimicrobiales > Aldehydirespiratoraceae > SZUA-87. The sequence goes on along the minus strand of JAJCXW010000188.1, from coordinate 5,299 downwards.
CTCGACGGGAGTCGAGGGGTGGTGGTCTCCGCCGGCTTCGCTGCCGCCCAGGGAATCGATGTGGGCAGCGATGTCGACATCTCTCTGGCCTCGGGTGTCGAGCGGTATCGGGTTCAGGGCTTGCACCGCAGCCGCAGTCTCGACTTCTACATCCCGATCGATGTGTTGGCGGCCGATCTCGGCGCCGAGGGACAGGCCAACACGTTCTGGACGACCGGCTCGCACGAAGAGATCGGCATGGTCCTGCCGGCCGCGGCCGACCTGATCACCATCGAAGAACTTCACGCCGAAGGTGCGGAGGCACGCGCCGTCATAGCCAAGATATTCTGGGTGATCGGCCTCATCATCGTGGGTGTATCGGTTCTGGGTGTGAGTTCGGCCATGGCCGTCAACCTGTATGAGCGCCGCCACGAACTCGCTGCTTTCCAGGCGATCGGTGGCAGCAAAGCTCAGATGCGCCGGGTGTTGATGACCGAACTGGTGCCCCAGGCGCTTGTCGCCTCAGCAGTCGGTGCAGTAGCCGGCTGGTACGGGTCGATTGCCATCATCGGATTCTTCGAATCGGTGAACGCGGTCGAGATAGGAACCGTCTTCGCTACGAGCATGGTGCCCCTGGCGACAGCGGCCGCGGTCGGTGTGGTTGCACTGATCGCCGCAACCGCCGCCCGACGCGCCGCCAAGCGCCCGGTGGCCGTCGTCCTGCGTGGTGCGGCGTGACGGCGACCGCACCAACGGGGGAGACTGGCCCGATGAGTAGTTCGGCCGCAGAACCGTCCCCGACGCCGGGACCCGACTGGAACAACTGGCGGTCGGTCACTGACTGGTGGTTTCGTCCGGCAATCGAGGCCAAGACCTGGCTCGCCGCCGCCTACCTGGCAGTCGGATTTCTGGCGGCCCTCACCTGGTTCGTGGCCACGATCGTGGTGCTGTCAGTGGCGCTCCCCTTGATCATCGTGGCTGTCGGAATCCCTCTGACCTGGCTGGCCTTCGGACTGGTCGATGCCATGGCCAACGTCGAGCGGCGTCGGGCCCTTTGGGTTGGTGTGGAGATCGCCCCACGACCGTTTGCTTCGGCCCCTGAAGGTCCGGCTCGGATGTGGGCCAGGTTGAAAGATCCGAACCGATGGCGCCAAGTGGCATTCATGTCCTCGGCGTTTCTGGTGGGCGCATTGTTCTTCAGCGTCGCCACGGCGACTTGGATGTTGCCGATCAACGTGATCGGAGGAGTCGCTACGGGGGCCACAGCCAGCACCGTTGTACTGCAATTGGTGTTTGGTGTGGTCATGCTGGGAGTTGCTCCCAGGGTGACGCTCCAGTTGGCTCGGGCCTATGCCAAGTTCACCGACTGGCTCCTGGGACCCGATCCGGTGATCGCAATGCAACAACGGGTCGACACAATGGCCCGGCACCGTCAAGAGATCCTCGATGCAGTAGCCGAGGAACGACGCCGGATCGAACGAAACCTGCACGATGGCGTGCAGCAGCGACTGGTGGCGCTGGGCATAGATCTTGGTCTGGCGGCATCAAAGCTGCCCGACGACCCCGACGAAGCGAGCGCTCTGATTGTCGACGCTCGTGAGAAGACCCGCACGTCGATCGGAGAGCTCAGGGTCATCGGCCGGGGACTCCACCCGGCAATCTTGGAAGACCGGGGGCTCGATGCGGCGCTGTCGGCAGTGGTGTCGAACGCGGAGATTCCGATCACGTTGAGTGTCGCGCCGGGCTTGAGAGTCCCGATGGACACCGAAGAGACCGCATACTTCGTGGCCGCCGAAGCGGTCAGCAATATCATGAAGCACAGTCGAGCTCGAGCAGCTTCCGTTCATATCCACGACAGCGAGGGATGTCTCCACATGGAGATTCACGACGACGGACGGGGCGGGGCAGATATGGCGAAGGGTTCGGGCCTGGCCGGCATGTCGGCGCGGGTACGCGGCGTCGACGGACGATTCGACATGTCGTCACCGGATGGCGGTCCGACAATCCTCAGGGTGGAGATCCCTCATGGCTGAAGACGCATTGTCAGTAGTGATTGCCGACGACTCGGTTCTGCTCCGCGACGGCCTGGTCCGCCTGGTCGAGGACGCAGGTATAGAGGTCTTGGCCGCGGTCGGAGACGCCGTTCGGTTGATGGAGGCAATGACGATCCACCAACCCGACTTGGTGGTCGTCGATGTCCGTATGCCCCCGACCCATACCGACGAGGGCCTTCGGGCAGCCCTTCGGATCCGCGAGGAGTATCCGGGCGTGGCGGTTCTGGTCCTGAGCCAATACGTCGAGGAGCGCTACGCGTCGGAGCTACTGGCGGGCGACGCCGGCGGGGTGGGCTACCTGCTCAAGGATCGGGTGGTCGACATCGAGGATTTCGTCGCATCGCTACGCCGCCTGGCCGCCGGAGGAAGTGCTGTCGATGCTGAAGTCGTGCGGCAAATCCTCGGCCGTAGCCGCCGCAAGACCGAACTCGAACGACTGACACCGAGAGAGCGCGAAGTGCTGGAGGCCATGGCCGAAGGCCTGTCCAACTCTGGCATCGCCGAGAAGCTCGTGATCAGTGGGGGAGCGGTGGAGAAGCACATAGGAAACGTGTTTCAGAAGCTCGACCTCGAACTGGCCGACGCCGCACACCGCCGAGTGTTGGCTGTGTTGGCCTACTTGTCGACGTCGTAGACGAGCCGTACTGCACCGTTGGCGAAGGGGAAGGTTTCGATCAGTTGCATCGACCCGGAGAACGGTTCGGTGAACAGGGGAATGCCCGACCCGATCGCTTCCGGAACGATCATGATGTCGAGAGCGTCGATCACGCCGCCGAGTAGGGCTGCGGTCACAACGTTGCCACCACCGAATACCCAGAGTCGTTTGTCGGTCTGCGCAGAGAACTCGGCGATGGCCTCGGCGGTCGGGGCGGCGCGAAACGTCACGTTCGCACCCTCGGGCACGAGTAGATCCGATTCGGACGTGAGCACCAGTGTCGGCCGGTCACCCCACGTCCATCCCCATCCGACGGTCTGGACATATGAGGTGCGGCCCATCGCCAATGCGCCGACGCGATCCACCCAGGCAGGGAAGTCGAACTCTTCGACCGGATGCTTCTCGAGGTAGTCGACCGCTCCATCGGGCCGGCACACGTAGCCGTCGAGCGTGACCGCCAGACTGGCCACCACGTCATTGTTGCGTTCGCTTTCTGGTGTTGACCGTCGACTCATGTCGCTCTCCTAGGCGAATCAGGTACGCGAACCTCCAACCGGAGGCCCTTTGACAGCGTCGTGGAGTGTCGCCTCAGCACAGTAGGCGGGCCGGCTTCCTCAGACCTGTTCTCGCGTAGTGCTGGTCTGTCTGAGCAGCGCGTCCATTCCTCCCATCAACCCTTGATCCGCGACATGTTGGGGTCGAACAGGGGCCTGAGGTGAACGACGCCGGGTACGCGACGAGCTGCCACTTCCAGTTCGTAGGTCCCCGCCATCACGTGGGTGGCATCGACACCGTCTGCGTCGTGGACGTATCCGTAGCCGATGTTGGTCTCCACGGAATGACCCCAGCCGCCGCTGGTCAGCCAGCCGACCCGTTGGCCGTCCCGGAAAATCGTCTCACGACCGAGGAGTACGACATCGGGGTCGTCGACCGTGAAGCAAGCTAACCGTGCGAGTGGCCCTGGTGTTCGTTGCGCTTCTACCGCTGCTCTTCCCTTGAAGTCGATATCGGTGTCGAGCTTCACCGCCCATGACAGACCGGCCTCCAGTGGTGTGCGATCGGGGCCGATGTCTGATCCCCAAGCGCGGTAGCCCTTCTCCAGACGCAGCGACTCGATGGCCCGATAGCCGGCATTCATGATTCCGTGCTCGCGGCCGGCTGCCATCAATGCGTCGTAGACGCGCAGCGCATCGGAGCGGGCGACGTGGAGCTCCCATCCGAGTTCGCCCACATATGTGACCCGTAACGCCCGTACGGAGACCCCCTCTATCGAGAGCTCGGCAATGCTTGCGAAGGGCAGCGCTGCATTCGACACATCGTCATCGGTCAACTGTTCGAGCACGAGTCGAGCCCTGGGACCCATCATCGTGAGCACAGCGGTGTCCTCGGTGACGTCGCTCAACTCGGCGGCGGCCGACGACGGGATCTGGTGGGAGATCCAGTGGAAGTCGCGGGTGCGAAAGCCGGTGCCGGACACCACATAGAAGCGGTGCTCGTCGAGTCGAGACACCGTGAGATCGCATTCGATACCCCCACGGTCGTTCAAGAGCTGCGTATAGGTGATGCGACCCGGAGGCTTGCCGATGTCGTTCGCACACATCCACTGCAGCGCGTCCTCCGCGTCTTCTCCCTCGACCAGGAATTTCGCGAACGAACTCTGATCGAACAAGACGACACCGCTACGACAGGCCCGGTGCTCCTCGGCTACGGCCTCGAACCAGTTCTGGCGTCCGAATGAGTATTCGTCTCGGGGTGACTCTCCCGGGCGGGCAAACCAATTGGGGCGCTCCCACCCGAGCTTCGAGCCGAAGCAGGCGCCGGCATCGCCGAGCCGTTGGTAGAGGGGTGAGTGAAGTCGGGGTCGGCCGCTGTCGTGTTCTTCGTGGGGCCACGCCACGGTGTAGTGCTTTCCGTACATTTCGAGGGTGCGCGAACGGACCCAGTCGACGTTGCGGTGCACGCTCCCGAACCGACGGATATCGACCGGCCAAAGATCGACCGTTGGCTCTCCGTTCATCACCCACTCGGCCAGCGCCCGCCCGGCACCCCCCGCTGCTGCGATGCCGAATGCGTTGAAGCCGGCCCCGACATAGAAGGAGTCGACCTCTGGTGCCTCTCCGAGGATGAAGTTCCCGTCGGGGGTGAAGCTCTCGGGGCCGTTGATCAGCTTGCGGACTCCGACCGACTCCATCGTCGGAACACGCTGCACCGCTTGCTCGATCAGCTGTTCGAATTGGGGCCAGTCCGGCTGCAGTAGACGGCCGTTGAAGTCCTTGGGGATGCCCGATTCACCCCACGGCAGAGGGTTCGGCTCGTATCCGCCCATCACCAGGCCGCCTACTTCCTCTTTGAAGTAGATCAGACGATCGGGATCGCGCAGGGTGGGGAGGTTGTCGGTCACACCCTTGAGGGGCTCGGTGATCGCGTACTGGTGCTGCACCGACACGACCGGTACCGATACACCCGCCATCTCGCCAACGGCACGCGCCCACTGGCCGGCGCAGTTGACCACCTTCTCGCACACGATGCCGCCTTCGGCGGTACGAACACCGGTGACTCGGCCGTCGGCCACGTCGATGCCGGTGACATCGCAGTTCTCGATGATGCGGAC
>JAJCXW010000187.1 GCA_029263235.1 Acidimicrobiales bacterium | reverse complement strand
GCATCGGTGTCGTAGAACTCGACCCGATCGGCCAACGCGGGGGTGATGCTCCCGACGTAGTCGTTGATCTCCTCGTAGAGCCTCTGGTCGTCGATGACCACACCGCGATAGTCCTTGCTGAACTCCTCGCGGATCACTCTCTCGGCCGCCTCGGGCTCGCGGTAGAGCAGCGCCGGGGCCTTGGTGCGTTTCGCCAAAGCTGCGATCTCGTCCCAATCGGAGACGAGACGGGCGACGTCCCGCTCGATCTCTTCGGCCGTGACGTTCTCGGCCGCGGTACGCACGATCACACCATGCTTTGCCGGCTTGGCACGGTCGAGGATCTGGCGAAGGCGGCGGCGCTCCTTGTCGGGCAATCGCTTCGATATCCCGTAGGTGGTGCTGTTGGGCACGAGCACCACGAACCGACCGGGAAGGGAGACCTCTTGGGTCAACCGAGCACCCTTGTGAGCGATCGGGTTCTTCGTGACCTGACAGAGAATCGACTGCTTGGCCCGAAGGATGTCCTCGATGCGGGGCTGCTCCTTGCGGCCTCCATCGACGTCGTCGGGGTCGTAGTGGACATCGCCTCGATAGAGAACTGCGTTCTTGGGCGTGGAGATGTCGACAAATGCCGCCTCCATACCCGGCAGGACGTTCTGGACCCGACCGAGGTAGATGTTGCCGTGGATCTGGCTCACGTCGTCGGAGGGCAACGACACGTAGTGCTCAACCAGCTTGCGACCCTCGAGTACGGCAATCTGGGTGGCCAGCTTCCCGACCGACACTCCCATCATGTAGCGACCTATGGCCTTGCCGTCGCGCGTTCGGCCGCGGCGAGCCTTCATGGTCTCTTCGTCGAGTTCAACCGCACCACCCTGGGTGCCCGACTCGATCGGCCGCGGTGCCTTTCTCGAGCCACCACGCCTCGAGCCTTGGTTCTTTCGTTGGCCGTTGGACTTCTGCTGGCCCTTGTTCTGCTGGCCCTTGTTCTGGCCGCCCTTGCCGCCTTGATCGCCTCGGCCGCTCTCACCGCTCTGGCCTCCGCGGCCGCGGCCGCCGCGACGACGGCGACGCTTCTTGGGTTGGTCGGAGCCGCCATCGGGTACGGAGTCTCCAGCCTGAACCGGCGCCGGTCTGGAATCTCCGATTCTGGGGGTTTGGCTTTGGGCCGCTCTCTCAGAGCCTGACGACTGGCCCTTTCGGGGGCTGTCGCCGGAGGCGGCTTGGTTGTCTTCGGCCTGATTCTCGGCCATGTGGGTGTTCCTTACGTTCGGGCAACCCCAGGTCGACGTTCATGTCGCTCCCAGGGGTGCGGACGACGACATCAGCCGCGGAATAGGTTCGCGGCGCGATCCGTCGTCGTCTGTGATCCATTGATTGAGTCGGGTGACTCTCCACTCCGTGAGTGGCGGTTCGAGGGCGGCGAGAAGTTCGCTGGGTCGGACCGATCTCGGCTTTGTGCCGAGTTCGGCGACCAAGCGGACGCCTTCCTCAGGCGGCCCAGTTGTTTCTGGTCCAGTCTTGATTGGCCCGATGATGTCGAGGTCGATCAGCTGGGGGCGGAGGTCGTCGACGACGTCCTTGCCCTTCCTCTGACGTCTCACGATGAGCTCTTCGGCAGCTAAGGCACGGGCTACAGCCGCGGCCGCCGTCTCTTCGTCGGTATCGGTCACGTCGATCTGCCATGTGCAGCTCGTGACCGCTTGTTGAAGCGAGGGTGTCTTTCGATCGATTTCGATCACTTGGACTGCTTCGAGTCCGTCTGGAAGATTCTGGGTGAGAAGGCCTGCGACCGAGTGTGGGTCGACAGTTGAGTCCTGCTGAGGATCGATCTCGAGGTCGATGTACTCGGCACCGGACTGGTGGCAGGTGGAGAGAGCCAGTCCGAACGACATCTTGGGTCGTGGGTTGAAACCTTCACTGTAGGAAATCGGTAGCTCCGCTCGTCGGATAGCACGTTCCCACATTCGCGCCACGTCGCGGTGTGATGTAAACCGGATCTTTCCGAATTTGGTGAATTCGACGCGTAGCCTCATGACGGAGCCGCCCCAGCAACGAGCTTGGGCTCGATGCTCACGGACGTGCCGGTCGTCGGTGATTGGGCGACGCCGGTTCCCTGACTACCTCCGGCCGGTGGTGTGGCCGAGGCCACGACATGCTCGACTCCGTAGCCGGTGCAGGCCCCGCAGTCGTAGCAGGGAGTCCAGCGACAGTCCTCAAGTCCGACTTCATCGAGGGCATCGCGCCAGTCCTGCCAGAGGAAGTCCTTGTGGAGGCCGGCCGAAAGATGGTCCCATGGCAGAATCTCGTCCTCTTCGCGATGTCGGTGGACATACCAGTCGACATCCAGGCCGCACGCTGCCATGGCCTCGAGCCAAAGATCATGATTGAAGTGTTCTGACCACTCCTGGAACACGCCCCCACGACGCCAGACGTACTCGATGACGGCGCCGATCCGGCGATCGCCGCGGCTGGCGATCCCCTCGATGAGCGTGGCCCGCGGGTCGTGCCACTTGAGCTTCACGGCCCGGTTCCGGCGAGTGGAGTCGCGGATCAGTCCGATCTTGCGGTTGAGCTCCGTACTCGTGTTCTGACCGAACCATTGGAATGGGGTGTTGGACTTCGGAACGAATCCCCCGATCGAAACCGTGACCGAAGCCGCACCTCCATGATGGGTACGTCCGAGCTCCGCGCACTTCGCCGCGAGTTCGGCAATGCCAACGGTGTCGGGGTCGGTTTCGGTGGGCAGGCCGGTGAGGAAGTACAGCTTCATCCGTCGCCAGCCCTGGGAGTAGGCGGACTCGACCGCCCCGAACAGGTCGTCCTCGGAGATCATCTTGTTGATCACCTGACGCATTCGCCACGAACCGGCCTCCGGGGCGAAGGTGAGGCCGGTGCGGCGGGCCCTCTGGATCTGGGCGGCGATGCCAACGGTGAAGGCATCCACACGCAGGCTCGGCAGCGCCACCGACACCTGATCGCATCCGGGCTCGGAGACTGTGTCGGCTATCACCTGCTGGATACCGCTGAAATCGGCGGTCGACAACGAGGTGAGAGCAACCTCGTCGTAGCCGGTTCGCTTCAGGCCGTTGGTGATCATCGACCTGACCTGCCCGGCGGGACGCTCACGTACGGGCCTGGTGATCATCCCAGCCTGACAGAAGCGGCACCCTCGTGTGCAGCCCCGGAAGACCTCCACGTTGAGGCGATCGTGGACCACCTCGGTGAGGGGAACGAGTTGAGACTTGGGGTAGGGCCAGTCGGCGAGGTCGGCGACGGTTCGTTTCTCGACCTGTTGGGGAACGTCGGCGAACCTTGGGGCAACCTCGGCGATTCGCGGGCCGTCGTAGCTCACTTCGTACATCGACGGCACGTAGACACCGGAGATTCCGGCGAGGGTCCGGAGCACGCCTTCTCGGGTGCCGGGGCCCTTCCCGCATCGCTTCCACTCGGCCAGCACCGTCGTGATCTCACCTACCACTTCTTCGCCATCGCCCAACACGACGAAGTCGACGAAATCGGCGAGTGGTTCGGGGTTGTAGGCGCAGTGCCCTCCGATGGCCACGAGCGGGTCGGAGTCTTGGCGATCGAGCGACCTGACGGCAATACCCGACAGGTCGATGCAGTTGAGAACGTTGGTGTAGATGAGTTCGGCGCTCAGATTGAACGCGATCACGTCGAAGTCGGTAGCAGCCAGATGATTGTCGACCGAGAACAGCGGCAGCCGATCACGCCTCATCAGGGCTTCGAGGTCGCTCCACGGGGCGTAGGACCTCTCGGCGGTCGCGTCGGGGCGTTCGTTGAGAATCTCGTAGAGAATCTGGAGTCCCTGGTTGGGCAATCCGACCTCGTAGGTGTCGGGGTAGGTCAGCAACCAGCTCACGAGACCGGGTCCGCGGTCGGGGGTCTGAACGCCGTCCTCACAGCCGATGTAGCGCGCGGGCTTCTGCACTTGGGGCAGGAGGTGCTCGAGGCGCGGCCAGACGGATGTCATGCGAGGAGGATATCGCTGGCCATTGTCGGACCGGCGAACGCCGCTGGTGCCACCTCTATCGTTCGACGTAGTCGAATCGCCGCCGGTGCACACCCAACACGAGCCCGATCGCCACGAAGGACGTGACCATGGACGAGCCGCCGTAGGACACGAACGGCAATGGAATACCGGTGACCGGCATGATCCCGGTTGTCATTCCCACGCTCTGGAATATCTGGAACATGAGCATGGCCACGACCCCGACCGCCACCAGACGGTCGAAGGGGTCGGGGGCTCTGACCGCCACCCGCCAGATTCGGAACACCATCAGGAGATAGAGCAGCAGGATGGCGGCGGCACCGCGAAACCCGAGTTCCTCCCCGGCGACCGAGAAGATGAAGTCGGTTTGTTGGGCCGGAACCAGATTCGAACTGGTCTGCGTTCCTTGAAACAAGCCCTGTCCGAACAATCCACCGTTGCCTATTGCCACCTGCGATTGCTTGGCGTTGTAGGCAAAGTCGGCCACGTCCGGGTCGAGTTTGGCAAGAGCCTCGTCGTCGAGCAGGAACACCGTCAATCGTGCTTCCTGATAGCTGGCCAGAACCGACGAACGGAAAATTCCGACAACGGCCATGAGCGCAACGATGACCAGAAGGAAGATCACCCGCGTCGGCACGTTGCTGGCCACGATCACCGCGGCAACGATCGCCAGATAGACGAGAACTGTGCCGAGATCGGGCTGCTGCAGTATCAGAACGATCGGCACCAGAGCGACCCCGAGACCCGCCGCGAGACGTGCTGTTGTGATCGTGCCCGTCGACAACACCCTCGCGAGCACCAGGATCAAGACGATCTTTCCTGGCTCCGAAGGCTGGAAGGCGAAACTGCCCACTTGGAACCACGCCGTCGCTCCCGACACGGTGGCACCGAACTTCAGCACGGCCAGTAGCAGGACCACCAGCCCGGCATAGGCGAGCGGGATCAGCGACTTGAGAGTGCGAACACCAACCAGGGCGGCCACCAACGCCAAGACCGATCCAAGTAGGGCAAAAAATGTCTGCCGTTCGAGGAACGAACGGTCGGGTGGGATGATTCCGCTGACGGGCCCGCGAGTGGCCGAGTAGACGAGAAGCACCCCAACCGCGGTGATGATCACAGTCGAGATGATCAAGGCCGGGTCGATCACGTACCACCAAGGGTTGCGGTCACGCGAGCTGGGTCTGGC
>JAJCXW010000186.1 GCA_029263235.1 Acidimicrobiales bacterium | reverse complement strand
CGCCCAGATGGCCCAGCTCGACAAGATCGCCAAGCGCAAGACGACAGGCTGAGCTACAGCCCCGCCATCTCCCGCAGCAGCGTGTCGAGCTTCCTGGGCACGGGCATCACGCTCAGGCGACCCAGACGCACGAGGTCGAAGTTCTTGAACCGCTCGTCCGCCTTGATCGTCGCGAGCGTGACGGGCGTCTTCGCGGCCCGAATCGGCGCGATGTCGAACAGCGGCGCTTTCATCTCCCCCTTGCCGTTGAGCCCGGGCTCGCTCGGGTCCTCGTAGGCCCCGGTCAGGATCTTCGCGAGGCCGACGATCGCTCGCTCCTTGCCCGTGTGATAGATGAACGCCTCGTCGCCCGTCTTGACGACGCGCATGTGCATCTGGGCTGTCGGGTTGCGTACACCGTCCCAGGGCTCGCGCTTGTCGCGGACGAGGTCGTCATAGGAATAGTCGTTGGGTTCGGTCTTGAGCAGGTAGGTGGTCATGGCCTGAGGATAGTGGGGGCTCAGCCCCGCACGATGCGCATACTCACGCGGCTCTCGAGCGTCTGCCCGGGCTCGAGCACACGCACACCCGTGCCGGTCTGAGCGCGTTCCATCAGGTTGAACCCGTCGTTGACCATGCTCGTGGGCTCGACACAGAACCACGACAGCGCCCCGCCCGCGTCGTCGCGGGGGGTGAACACGACCAGGTGATCCATCGTGTCCGAGCAGGTCATGGTCAGGCGGACGCCGCTGGCGGGCCACTCGATGACCGCCTCGCCAGAGAAGGCGCTGAACACATCGTCGAGCCCCGGATTGCCCAGGGGCGCCAGCTCGCGCAGGGCGTTGCTCACGCCGTCGCCCGCCGCGGGCCCGCTCGGGAGCTGACGCTCGCACGGGTACCGCCCGCCCACGGGCGCACGCACGCAAACCTCGTCCGCGTCGGCCCACAGGCGCCTGCGGAAGAACGGGTGCAGCCCCAGCCCCGCGGGCATGGGCTCCCGGTCCAGGTTGGTCACGCTCAGGTCGATCTCGAGCGCATCGGGCGTGACCTCGTACCGGGCCAGGGCGCCGAACGCCCATGGGAAGTTCACGTCCTCGTGCTCGCGCGAGTCGAGCAGGAGCGTGGCGCTCACGGGCGTGCGGTCGGTGATGCGCCACGGGCGTTCGCAGGCGTCGCCGTGGATCGCCGAACCGTCGTCGAAGTTCGGTCGCAGCGCGTGCGTGCGCCCCTGGAACACGAACGACGCGCCCGCGACCCGGTTGGACCAGGGCGCCATGAGGAACATCGCCGTCTCGCCCGGGGGGCACGTCTCGCCCGGCGCCCGGCGCATCACCGGGCTCCACGCATCCCGAGGCGACCACAGCGACAGGTCCAGCAGCGACGCGCCCATGTCCGGGTCGATCACGGCTCGAACACTGTCGGTCTCGATCGAGAATGCGGGCATGGGCCGATCGTATCGGGGTCGCTGCGCGGGCGCACGAAAGCGGGCCCCGCGAAGGGCCCGCCGGTCGGTCATCGGGTTGTCGGGCGCGCTCGATCAGTCGTCGCTGGGCAGCGCGGCCTCGATGATCGCGCCCTCGGGGGCCTTCTCGGTCCCGCAGGCGCCGCAGCCGCAGCACCCGTCCTCCGCGGCGACCTCGCCCGAGGCGAGCGTGAGCGCTCCCTCGGGGTGCGTGCACGACGCTGAGCCCTCGCACGCCTCGCCCGTCTCGTCGAGCGCGACCGTCTCGAGCTTCGAGTCGCCCTCGCCCAGGGGGCAGCACGCATCGACCGCTTTCTCCGACTCCGCCCCGGCAACGAGCAGCCCGACCTGGGCGGTCTCGCCGTTGTCAGCGCCCTTCTCCGTCGAACACGAGCCCAGGAAACACCCAGTTGTGGTGAAGTTGTACACACCCACGGCGCCGGCTCCCGCGACCACAAGACCGATCAGACCGGCAGCAAGACTCTGTTGAACGCTCATGATCGGGACCTCCTGGGGTTCGGGCGGTGGGAAGTGGGCAGCGACAGACGTACGTGCCCATCGGTCAAAAACACGGACAGTCCGCCATTATTCCCTGCTCGTTGCCCGTGAGCGGGGGGCGGGCGCCTTCGCGTCGAATCTCGGACGCTGGACGTTCAGTGCCCCCCCGGGCCGGTCGATAGAGCCCCTGATCTTCGCACGATATGGCGTGCGCGGCTGCGCAGAATGATCGGGAGCTGTTTGGATGGATCCGACGAAGGGCGATACCCAACCAGGTCCCCACGCTGAGGCGTCAACCACGCCTCAAGCGGGCGGGAAGCGCCCCAACGAGGAGGAGATCCTCGACGTCATCTCAGGCGTCCAGTCGCAGCTCGAATCCCTGCGCAAGGCCCACGCGGAGCGCCAGAAGGCGCTCGCCGCCCTCGCGGCTCAGCGCCAGGAACTCGAGAGCCAGCGCGGCGACCTCGACAAAAAGAAAGCCGAGATCGACCAGGCCCTGGGCGAGGTCAACCTCGGGACCGAGAAGATCCGCACGCAGGAGGAGAACCTCCGCCATCGCGAGCAGGACCTGGCCAAGCGCGAGGCCCGGATCGAGGCCGCCGCGGAGCACGTCAGCCAGTACGAGCAGACCGCCCAGCGCCGTGTCGAGGAGCTGGAGCAGGAAGCCGCCCGGACCGCGGCCATCCGCGAGGAGCTCGAAGAGGTCCGCAGGATCTCCCGCGAGCGCCGCGATCGGATCAACTCGCTCGAAGAGCGTCTCGCCCTGGAAGAGGGTGACGAGTCGGACCGGGAGAGCGCCGCCAACGCACAGATCAGCGCGCTCAAGCGCCAGATCGCGGAGTCCAACACCGCGGTGGCAGAGCACAAGGACGCGATCGAGAAGCTCCGGCTTGAGATCGAGGCGCTGCACGCGGGCAAGGACAGCCAGGTCGCCGAGCGCGACAAGGCGTCGCAGGACCTCACGCAGCTGCGCGAGGAGCTGGTCCAGGTGGACAAGCGGGCGCAGCTCGCCGAGCAGCGGGCCCAGGCCGCCAAGAGCGCGCTCGAAGACCAGCGGATCGAGCTCGAGCGTCAGCTGAAGAAAGCGCAGGGCGAGGCCGCGGGCGCCAGCGACGAGAGCGCCAAGCTCCGCTTCAAGATCAGCGAGTTCGAGCGCGAGCTCGACGAGGCCAAGCGCGCCCGCGACGATGAGCGCAAGGCCCGCGAGGAAACGGAGGAGAAGCTCAAGAACGCGCCCGCGCCGGGCAAGGGCAAGCGGATCCAGGAGATCTCCACGCTCCGCGAGGAGAACGCCGAGCTCCGCGCCAAGCTGCTCTCCAAGGGCGGCTCAGCGGGCAAGGAGCAGGTCGAGAAGCTCAACGCCGCCCTGGCCGAGTCCAAGGCCCGCATTGAGTCGCTCGAAGGTGAGCTGTCCAAGGCCCGCGAGCAGATCGAGGCGACGGGCGATCAGGGCGAGCTTGCGGCCATGCTCGAAACCGAGCGGGCCCGCGCGGCGGAGCTCGAGACCAGCGTCGCGAGCCTGAACGAACAGCTCCGAAGCGCCCAGCAGGCGTCGGGCCAGGGGCTGGACCCCAAGGCCGCGCTGCGCCGCGATCGCCTGCGCAAGCAGCGGGCGCTCGCCCGCGCCCAATCGGCCAAGGTCCGGCGCGCCAGCGAAGCGCTGCGCGACCGGTTCTCGCAGTGCGAGCAGATCCTGCAGAAGCGGGCCAAGCTGGCCGAGGCGCACCAGGCCATCGCCGAGAAGGAAGCCAAGCTCGTCCACAAGCACGCCAAGTCGGGCGCGATGTGGCTCGTGCTGGGCATGGCGACGCTGCTGGGCATCCTGGCGGGTGTGAGCTGGCTGATCGCGGGGCGCGTAGCGCCCGGTGCGTACGCCGCCCGCGCTGTGATCGTCGCTGATGGTGGCTCCCGCACGCTCACCGCAGACAACCTCGACGCCTGGCAGGCCTATCACGAGGACCTGACGCGTGACCCCCGTCTGATCGAGACGATCGCCGACCGCCTCGAGCGCCGCGGCCTCAAGGAGCTCGCCTCCCCGGGCGAGCTGACCAGCGTGCTCGAGACGAGCCTGGACACCCAGTCGCCCCATGCCGGGCGTCTCGAACTCGAGTTCCGAGGCCTGGGCGCCACCCGCACGCAGCGCGTGCTGGACACCTACGTCGTCGCGATGACGAGCGTCGCCAACGCCAACCGCGTGCGCCGCGCCGACGGCGCCAGCACCCGGATCGAGGTCGAGGCGACCGCGTTGCCCGACCCCCTGGACCAGACCCGCCTGATCTACGCCGGCGGCATCCTGGGCGGCGGACTCCTGTTCTCCCTCGTTGCCGGCTTCGGGTCATACCGCAAGCTGGCCGGCGCCAAGGAACGCTTCGAGAAGGACCACCGCGTGGACGTGCTGTCCGACAACGTCGCGTGGGGTTCACCCGAGGACCGCTCCAGCGAGTCCCCGCCCGGTCTCGGACGCGCATAAGAGAAGGGGGTCGGCAAACACTCGACCCCCTGGAGAGAGTAATCCTGATTGTGGGAGACGCCGACGCGCCGATCAGCCGGCGCTCAGCCCGTCGCAGCGGAGCAGCAGGCGGTCCTCCGCGTCATCGAGCGAGACCTGCATCAGCCCCAGATGGTTCTCGTTGAGCAGATCGACCTGCACGTCGATCCCGTCGCGCCGCCCCTGCGACGTGAACGAGGCGACCTCCCGGACGATGTTGTCGTTCTCATCGAGCACGACGAGGCGGAACGAGCCCTCGCCCGAGTCAGCGCCGATGTTCTTGTGGTAGAACCGGGCGACCGATCGGTCGGGGTTGTAGAAGACCGCCGCGATCGCGGGGGACTCCGCGTCCACCGGCGTCAGGAACGCACGCTTGGTCTGCGGGTTGAAAACCAGGTCGTCGAAGTGCTCCGAGCCCAGCAGCTCCTCGATCTGTCCGAGGCGGACCTTGTTCTCGAGGCTGTTGAAATCCATCTGGTACTGCGTGAGCGCGACGCCCAGCACCGCGACCGAGACGGCCAGCCCGATCGCCGCGGCACGCCACACCCAGCTCACCCGCGGGCCGCGCGACAGCTTGGGCACCGATCGCCCGTGCCCGTGCCTGGCGCGCCGGGCCTCGGCGGACTGCGCCGCCTCCTGCTCGGCCATCGCCTGACGCACAGCGCCCAGCACGTGATCGCGCAGCTCCGACCGGGGCTCGACCCCGGGCAGCAGATCCGTCAGGTCCGCCAGACGCATCTGCTCGAACCGGACCTGGTCGCGGATCGCCGGCGGCGCTTCCTCGAAGGCCCGCTCGAACGACGCCTGCTCGTGCGGTTCAAGCAGACCAAGCGAATCCAGGACCGTCATCTCAAGCAACTCACGCGTATTCATGGCGTCGATTCCTCACTGCTCCGCTCACGCAGGCGCACAAGGGCCCGGCTGAGCGCTGACTTGATCGTTCCCAGAGGCGTGTCAAGCTCCTCGCCGATCTGGCGGAGCGTCTGCCCCCCCAGGTACGCGCGAGTCACGACCGTCCGCTGCAACTCCGGCAACGTATCGATCCTGCTCATCAGCGACTCGTAGCTCTCGTCCCGTTCGATGCGGACGCCCTGCGCGGGCGGGGCCGTGCCCGATGACACGCCCGATGACGTGCTGGGCTCGAACTCGTCAAGGCTCGAGGCCTTGATCCGCGCCCGCTTGCGCCGCAGCTTGTCCACCAGGTGGCGCCTGGCGATCAGCATCACCCACGTCACCAGCGCGGCACGCGACGGGTCGTACCGACCCGCCGTCCTCCACAGGCGAACAAAGATCTCCTGCACCGCGTCTTCCGCCTCGGCCCGCGAGGGCAGCGACTGGAACGCCATCCGGTACACCAGCGACCCGAATCGGTCGTACAGCTCCTCGACGGCGGCTTCCTGGTTGACGGCGACTCGTTGCATGAGGTCCAGATCGATCCTGTCCTGACGCCTTCTGGCGTCGTCGGCCTTGGGCCGCGACGAGCCCGACGTGGACCCGCTCGCGGTCGTTGAGCCCCGTCGGCTCCCGGCGTTCTCGTCGCCTGGGTTCCGGTGTGACTCGGTCATGATTTCACCCACGGTCTGAAAGCGAGTCCATCGGACCCGCGGAAGGCCGAGAGCCGGCCTCCTGCAAGGAGATACGTCGATGGGCGGATCAGGATGCCCCGCCCCGACCGAATTCGAACAAGATTTTGAACCCAAACACAATCCAAATAATGATTCCCCGACGAAATAAGATAGGGTCGACGCCCCATTCTTCCCTCTGTGCAAGCCGCCCGCCGGGTGAAGGTCTTGTGTGATTCACACCCCGCGGATATCGTAGAACGATCGGGAGGACCCTCGCCGCTGGCTGAGGGTTCACCCAAAGGAGAGCTGCGTGCGAGGATCTGGGGGTCTCAGATCAAGTCCGGGGTGTTCCACTGGCCCCCGCCAGGGTGCGGCGTTGTCTCGACGCGCGTTCAGCCTCATTGACATGCTCGTCTCGCTCGCCATTGTCGCGCTGCTCATGGGCATCCTGCTCCCCTCGCTCGGGCGGGTGCGTGAGATCGCTCGACAGGCCGTGTGCGCCTCCAACGATCGACAGATCGGGCTGGGGATCCACATGTTCGCCGATGAGAACAAGAGCTTCCTCCCGTCGAGCCTGTTCCTTGATCCGGAGAGCCCCTACTCGGGCGGTCGATCCGCGGACATCCAGCAGCGCCGGATGATCCTCCTCCGGTTCCGCACCATCACCCATGTCGGGCAGGGACGTGAAAGCGCCGCCCCGTGGGACGGCCTGGGCAAGCTCTTCGCGGATCAGTACCTCCCCGCCTCGGCGGTGTTCTACTGCCCCTCGCACCGGGGCTCGCACCCGCTGGATCGCTACGCCGACCGCTTTGTCCTTGCCGGTTCGAACGAGATCTACTCCAACTACCAGTACCGGGGGCAGGGCCCGGACGGTCAGCGCCGACTCCACATGCTCGACAGCGGCGTCGCCCTCGTGGCCGACGCTCTGGCCGGCGAGGAGTACTTCAACCACGCCGAGGGCTTCAACGTGCTCAGCGTGGACGGCTCCGTCAGCTGGTTCGCGGACGCGGGCGGCTCGCTCGCCACCCGGCTCGCGGATACCGAGACCGCCACTGACGACAACTCCGTCGGCCTGACCTGGGGCCGATTCGACGGCCAGGGCCTCGGCGCCCCGTAAACGCCCGCATCCCAACAGCGCATCGGGGCCCTCGACGCGACCTCCTGTTCGCTGGGCGGTACAGTGCGCCCATGAGCACCAACACCCCAACGCACCGGCGCGCCACCCGATCTCGGTCGATGCTGGTTGCTGCTCTTGCGCTCTCGCTCCTGTCGTCCGCGGCGATGGCCCAGCTCACGCCCGAACGCCTGTACAACGGACGCGACCGGCGCATGCCCGTCGTCGTTGACACCCCCGACGGGTTCGCGGGCGAGATCACCATCGAGCTGCGCTCGCGCGGCGTCGCGGAAGCCGTTCAGACCGCGCCGGGCGCCTCGGGTCGGGTCGACCTGGCCGCGCTCTTCCCCTCGCTCTGGAGAACGGAGACCCCGACCACGCTCTACGCCCAGCTCGTTCTCGACGGCGCCCCCGTGGGCGCGCCGCTCGTGCTCCAGCCCATGCTCACGCCCAACTACGCGATGAACATGTCAGAGCAGAACCCCATGCTCCCCGTGGTCGGCAAGGGACGGGTCATGTTCGAGGACGAGCGCGTTTCGCTGCGCCACCAGGCCGGGCTCAGCGACGAGGGCGAGCGCGAGATCGTCTACTCGGGCATCCGGGCCTACGTCGAGCGCCATGTGGTGTTCGAGACCACCGCGGGCGACATCCGCTTCCGCCTCCGACCCGATGCCGCCCCGAACACCGCGTTCAACTTCCGCCAGCTCGTCGAGGGCGGGCTGTACACCGACGTGATCTTCCACCGCGTCGTCGCGACCCTGCCCAACGGCGCTCCGTTCGTCATCCAGACCGGAGACCCCTCGGGAGGCGGCTCGGGCGGGCCCGGGTACTTCCTCGATCTCGAGCCCACCACCCTGCGCCACGACTTTGGCGTCCTCTCCATGGCCCGCTCCGACGACCCCAACTCCAACGGCTCCCAGATCTTCGTCTGCCTCAGCCGCGAGGGCACCGCCCACCTCGACGGGCGCTACACCGCGTTCGGCGAAGCAATCGCGGGCGCCGACGTCATCGAACGCATTGCCGCTGTTGAAGTGGGGGAGAACGACCGCCCGGTGGACCCGCCCATGATCGTCAGCGCCAGGCTCGCCGATGCCCCGCCGCTGGGGCTCGAGCCCGATCGCGTCTCAAGGCCCGTTGCCCCGACGCCCGACCGCTAGCGATCAGAACCGGAAGCTCAGGGCCAGGCCCGCGTAGACCGCGGGGTCGGTCTCGTCCTCGGCGAACTTCACGCCCGAGCTGTTGAGCGATTCGAACTCGACGTAGATGTCCGCGCCGAGCGTGCCCTCGATCGTGACGTTGGGCGCGGGCTTCCACTGCGTCCAGACGCCCACGGGCACGCGCCGCTCGCGCACCACGCCCGAGGGCAGCGGGCCCATGTCGTCCAGGCGGTACTCGCGCCGCTCGAAGCTCCCCTCGAGCCCGACTCGCAGCGTGTCGCTCGCCCTGTACGACAGCAGCAGCCCGGCGCCCTTGGACTCCAGACGCCAGCGCTCGTCGATGTTCCACGTGATCGTGGGCACGGGGATGACCGTCACGTCGTCCTCGAGGCGGGTGGACACGAGCAGCGCGCCACCGACCGAGAGCGAGTCGTTGATCTTGTACGTCGCGCCGATGAGCCCGTTGTAGGTCAGCGTGTCGTCGAAGTTGGCCGAGGACTCGCCCGAGCTCTGCACGCCGCCGCCGATCAGGGCGGACCACGTGTCGTTGATCCTTGTCGTGAACCGCCCGCCCACGCTGTAGTCGTGGATGGTGTCGTACGGGTCGACGCCCCCGGGCACGAGCACGCCCATGGGCGAGAAGTCGTAGAACGAGTGCTCGGTCCCGAAGCTGATCGCCAGTCGGGAGGCGTCGCCCACGAGGAACCCCGCCTCTGCTGTCGCGCCGATCCGGGCGACCGAGACGTCGCTCATCCCGCTGTCGAACGCGGACTCGAACCGGTAGCTGGCGGAGGTTCCCAGCGTGATGGTGACCGCCGGGGGCTGCTGGGCCGCGATCTGCTCGCTGCCCGCGTCGGTCCCGTCCTGCGCCGCGGCAAGCGAGCCCAGGCAGGGCGCCAGGGCGAGAGCGAGCAGCGTGATCGGGCGGTGGGGCAAGGGCCAGCTGGGCGTGGGTCGCATCGTGCTCTCCGGTTCGCGGGTGAGCGAGGAGCATACCCGCCTAGACTCGGGCGAGCGCCGGGCGTGGTCCCGGCGATCCGGGGCGGTAACTCAACTGGTAGAGTGCCAGCTTTGCAAGCTGGAAGTTCGGGGTTCGAGTCCCCGTCGCTCCATTGC
>JAJCXW010000185.1 GCA_029263235.1 Acidimicrobiales bacterium | reverse complement strand
CATCCCCACCGAAGCGGTCGAACTGACCCATCCGCGGGGCCGCCCCGGTCACGAAGACCTCGACGACGAGTATCCCTACATGGGGGCGAGTCTCGACCACTCGGTCTGGTTCCACCGCAGCGCACCAGCCGACGACTGGGTGCTCCACGACATGAGGTCGGTCGGTGTGTACGGATCCCGGGGGTTGGCGCTGGGAGAGATCTGGTCACGAGACGGTATCCACGTGGCAACGATGGTTCAGGAAGTGTTGCTGCGGGAGAACCGAAGGTGACATTCGTTCTCCGTCGGCCGGCGGCCCGCTGTGTGGTTCTGGATCCCCAGAGTCGGGTCTTTCTGATCGAGGCCGAGGATCCCATCGACCCGCACAAGGACCCGTGGCTCGAGATCCCGGGCGGAGGCATGAGCTGGGGCGAGGACTCGGGTGAAGCGGCCTTGCGCGAACTGCACGAGGAGACCGGGCTGACCGATGTCGAGATGGGGCCGTGCGTCTGGGTACAACAGACCGAGTACACATTCGCCGGTTATCACTTCGAGTCAGACGACCGAATCCATGTGGCGTTCTGCGACGGCGGCGAATACAACCCGCAGGGACTGGAGGCGCTCGAGGCGGCCGCCTTCATGGGCGCCCGCTGGTGGTCGTTGTCGGAACTCGCGGCGAACCCGATTCCCACTGTGCCGGTCAGGTTGCTCGAGTTCCTTCCGGCGATCGTGGCCGGAGACCTGCCGCCCGAGCCGATCGACATCACCCCGCCGCCCAACCTGGGAGGCCGGATCAACCAGGCCGACCTCTGAGGCCCGACCAGGCCAGGTCGGCGACGCGGTTGGCAAGTTGTTCGATGCTGCCGCGGCGGCCATTGCCAACCCAATGGTGGGCGGTCCGTTCGGCCATCCCGACGATGCCGTGGCCGAGAACAAGCCGGTCTTCTTCGCTCAGACCCTCGGTGGTGATGAGAGCCGCGATGAAGCCGGCGATGGATCGCTCGACCATTGCGACCTCGGCCGCAAAGTCCTCGTCGATTCGAACCCCTTCACCAAAGAGCAACTGAAACTCTTCGGGGTGAGACCCGACGAAGTCGAAGTAGGCGCGGAATCCGAGTTCAACCTGGGCACGAGGCGAACTGGCATCGGCGGTGGCCTTGGCCACCATCTCGGTGAGGTGGTTTCCGACCACATGCAGCAACTCGAGAAAGAGATCTCGTTTCGAGGGAAAGTGCTGGTAGAGCACCGGCTTGGTGACCCCGGCGTCGGCCGCGACCGCGTCCATGGTCGTCTTCTGGTAGCCGTCGCTCGAGAAGATCCCCATGGCCGAATCGATGAGTTGAGAACGTCGTTCTGCTGCAGGAAGTCGAATGGCCACGGCGTCACCATACTCACCGAGCTCGGTCAACCGCCGACTGTTCAGCTGATGTCGCGGCCGTGTTCCAGATCGTCCCTGATGGCAGCCTTCACGGCGTAGCCGGCGATGATCGCAGGAGCCAGCACGATGGAACCGGCGACAACCGAACCGATCACGATGCGCGCCACCGTGTCGTTGAAGTCCGTGGCGAAACCAAGGATAAAGCCGACGATCGCCACTCCGAAGAGGCTGTATCCGATTCGTTGCCCAAGATCGGCGAGCTTTGAAGCCCTGGCTCTCTTGATCAGCACCGGGTCGGTTGGTGTCATCGGTTTCCTTGCTGATCGACACCGTGTCGATCCGCCGGGGTCATGGCAACCAGCCGGCTCCGTCGAGAAGAGAGCGTATGGCTTCCTCCATCGACTTGAGGGAGAAGTGCTCGATTGCCACTCGGCGGTTGTGTTCGACCACAGCTGGATCGGGCTCACGAAACCAGTCGATCAGCGGGGCAGGGTCGTCGGTCGGCATCCACTGGAATCCGAGTCGCAGCAACTCTTCGGCCACCGGATAGCGGTTCACCGCTACTGGCATGCGATGGATGGCGGCCTCGATCGGTGGGTTGCCGAACCCCTCCCATAGGGATGGGAACACCACGACGTCGGCGGCCCGGTACAAGTCGGCGGCTCCCGCGCTCGGGGTTCCTCGCACGAATCGGCACGAAGCGGAATGCAGAACCCGCTGGAGTTCGTCGTCGTAGCCATCCTCGGCCTCACCCCACAGCCAGTAGGTCGCCCCGGCCTGCTCGGCGAGCCTCACTGCTGTCGGCACATCCTTGCGCGGAATGGCTCTCACCGGATGGGCGAGGAGCCGCTCATCGGGATCAACCCCGAGCCACTGGCGAACCTCCGACCGGTCTCCGTGACTGGTGGAAGTCGGGAAGCCGTTGTAGATACAGGTTGAGTCGAACCCTCGCTCAGACATCTCCGCGACCGTCAGGTGGTTGATCGTCACGTGTCGCCACGATCGGTCGCTCGGTGGAAGTTCGGTGATGTGAGCGAAGCGCGGCCGTTGCCACGGTGGATCGTGATGGTGCAGGATCGCCGGTCGACCCGCCAGAACATGGGCCGTCGCTCGTGAGGCCGCAAGATTGAGAGGGATCGAGCAGAGATTCTCGACCACCACGAGGTCGGCTCCGGCGATGGCATCGGTGAGTTCCGCCTTCAGTCTGCCTTCGTCAGGGTCCGTGGCCCCGATCGCCAGTCCCGGTACCGTCCGGTCGACTGGTCCCTCGCCGGCGATTGTCACGACATCGAACCCGATGTTGGTCATGGCACGCTGCCAGTTGCGGGCCACCACCGACACACCGTCGGTCAAACCGAGTCGAAACGAGACGAAGGCGCACGTTGGCATGCAGGACACGATGCCCGATAGTGACGATGACCACACGCCAGAGGGTCTCCGGCGTCTTGTTCGCGCCACTCTCGATTCGGCTTGGGTCGACCTCGGATACACCGCCCCCAATCTCGATGTCTACCCGTGGCTCTGGTTGTGGGACAGCTGTTTTCACGCCATCTTGTGGGCCGAACTGGGGGTCCCCGAAAGGGCCTTGCGTGAACTCGAGTCCGCATTGGCGACCCAGGATTCGTCGGGCTTTGTTCCCCACATGGGCTATCAGCGTGACCCTGATCGATCGTCGGAGATCTGGGGACGCACGGGATCGTCGTCGATCACTCAGCCGCCGATGTACGGCCACGCAGTGGCTGAGTTGGTTCGTCGGGGGATATCGGTCCCCGAATCTCTCATCGAGAAGGCTGCGCTCGGACTGGAGTTCCTGCTCAGGCGGCGCCGGCGCAGCCTTGATGGACTCATCACCGTGGTCCATCCCTGGGAGAGCGGTTGCGACGACTCGCCCCGCTGGGACGACATGTGTCCGGGAGATGGGTTCGATCTCCGTCGCTGGAGCGATCAGAAGATGGACCTTCTCTCCGGAATCGAGAGAGGGCCAGTCGGGGAACCGATCAGCAATCCTCAGTTCGGTATTGCACCGGTTGCGTTCAACGCGTTGATCGCGTGGAACGTACGGGAGCTGGCGACGGTCGGCAGCGATCACCTCAAAGGCGAGGCCGACGAGCTGGTGCAGGCGATCGACACTCGATGGTCGCCCGACGATCTCACATGGGTCGACTCTGGTGCGACCAGCCGGGGATCGGGCCGAACACGTACTGTCGAAGCGTTGCTGCCGTTGTTGGTGTCGGAAGACGCGAAGGCCCGTTCGACGGCGACGGCTTCACTGGTTGATCCCGCAGCCCACGGATCGAGGTTCGGGCCTCTCGGCGTGCATCGCCAAGAGCCGTCGTTTTCGTCCGATCAGTATTGGCGGGGGCCGGTGTGGCCCCAGCTCGCCTACCTGATCTGGGTGGCGACGTCGAGGTCGGGGGTGGAGGGGGAGTCCGGTGTCGCCTCGGTGGTGCGGAATGGCACGTTGGCCGGTGCGGCCGAGTCGGGCATGGCGGAGTATTGGGTCGGTGATTCCGGAGTCGGCTTGGGAGCGATTCCCCAGAGCTGGTCGGGGCTGCCCGTGGCGATGACGGGCGACTGACGAGACCTGCTTCGGGCCCGTCGCTTGCGCCGGCGCATGGCATTGGCGATCACATCGGCCAATCCGACCAAGAGGATCAGGTCGCCGTACGACATCACTTGACTGGTGAGCCGAACCGGAATCGTGTCGCCGAGCACGGCGAGGATCGTTGAGTTGTCGGTGAGCTCCCTCGACCCGTTGAGGCTCAGTCCGGCGACGTCGGCTTCTGCGATCATGTCGGCGTCGATCAGTGCGTCGGCTCGCACGGGGACAGCTCCGTTGAGCACCACCGGTAGAAGGTTGGCGAGAATTCCGATACCGACCACCACCATGCCGGCCAAGTGGATGTTGCGAAACGCAAAACCGACGCCGGCAACGATTCCGATGACAGCGACCAGTGGCGCAACGGCGATGTCGTAGTGGTCGATCGCCAGGCCGCTGCCGATGACCGCCACCACCAGAAGTGGTGAGTTGATCTGCAGTCGCCGGAGCTCTGAGAGATGGCCTCCCCTGAACCAGCCGACGGCGATACCAGCGAGAACCGCGACCACCAAGGGTACGAACGCCATTTGGTCACCTCTCTCGAATCGCCGGACCTGTCGTGGCAACAGTACCGACCGGCCGATTTGGGTCGGTGGACTCCGGCCGGTGAGTTCGGCCGGGGGGTCAGAGCTCGGAGCGCCTCGTTGGTCCTTCGAGTGGATCGCCGTTGCTGAGATGGACGAAGCAGTGGATCCCTCGGTAGCGCGCGGCATCGTCCTCGAAGTTCTCTCGTGTCGGTGTGAGCACCTCGATTTCGAGAGTCGACACTTCGTACTGTGATCCCACCCAACCCTCGAATTCCAGATAGCAGGACCTCAAGGCGAACTCCGTCATGACCTTCTCCCCTGGGAAGATCGCCGGAAACCCCACCGGAAATGTGAGCTGGTGAAACACTTCGAATTCATGGGGTGTGTTGCACCCGAGCTTGGTGGTGATGGTGACCGGTAGGCCGTTCTGGATGTCGCGCAATTGGTCGAAGCAGTCTCCGAGACCAAGCGTGTACTGGTTGACGATGGCACCCGGGACGCTGGTCGGGTCGAGTGGTTCGGTTCGTTCGGTGCTGGTCGTCACCGGGGCGGCGGTGGTGGTTGTCGAAGCGGCGCCGGCATCTTCGAGAGCCTGCGCGGCCGCGGCCGCCGGATCGGCGGTTGGAGAGCCTGAAGTGGCCTCGTCGCCCGAGCACGCGGCAGCGAGCAACGCAACGAGAGCCACGAGGGCCGGCATCAGCTTTGCTGAAGCCCTCAACCCGCGTGCTGGCTTCTCGGACGTCACGGCCACGCTGACGAGGCTACGCCAGGCCTCGGTCGTCGGTGCTCGACCTGGTGTCAGTAGGCCGGCAGGGCACGGTCGATCATCTCGAACGAGAACCACATGAAGACCAGAGCCGGGAGCAGACCGGCGAGTCGATACCCGATTCGGCCGAGGGTTCGGGTGGTGCGATGCTGTCCGACTTTGCCCGCTCCGATCCAGAAGAACATCGCCCCGAGCATCCACAGCGCCGCGCCGGGTATCGCCCCGCGCTCGCCGTTGAGGCCGGTGTCGAGATCGGCGTTGATTGGCGGGGATTCGTCGAAGGTTCTCTGGGTTGTCGTGGGCACAGCTTGTGAGGCGACCGGCTGATCGGTCGTGGGAGGGGTCTCGTCCTCGTCGGCGCCGAGGCCGGGGTTCGCCGCCGCTGCCACGAGCGCTTCCGATCTTGCCTGCTCTGCCCAAGTGGGAATATGGACCGTCTCGCCCACGAGTTCGGCGGTGACGATGATGCGTTGCCGGGCCGACAGCTTCGGGTGGCAGGCCGTGAGGGTGATGCGGTTGTCGCCGAAGTCACCCAGGACCCAGGTCGCGCTGGGCTTGACGATGATGTGACCGGGGCCGAACTTGTCGACTTGGTCTTCGTAGCCGGGGTAGGCCGCGTTCGGATCGAGGACGCGGTAGGTGAACTTGCCTTGCACCCCAATGACGGTGACTTCGTCCCCGGGCATCAGTTCGTCGATGCGGTTGAACGGCGCGCCGTAGGTGGTGCGGTGACCGGCTATTGCGAAGTTTCCGGCGTTGCCCGGAAGGACCGTGGACGGATAGTGGCCGGGTCCCTTTCTGAGGTCGGCGACATTGACTCCACGGACGACGATCTTGTCGACCTCGATGGCCGGGATCTCGATGCGGGCGAGCGCATCGCCGTTCTCGGGGAAGAAGAGGGCCAGGAGATCGGGGTCGTATCCGCCCGGAAGAGTCGAGGTGGTCGTCGGTGCGGCCGAGACCTCGGACACATTCTCAGAGGATTCCGGGGCGGTGCTCGAAGGTGCAGCTGGTTGCGTGGTTGTGGTCACCGGAATCTGAGATGCCGCTTCCAACCGTTGTGTCGCCACCGCGAGGTTGTCCTCGAGCTGTGACGAGAGATCGTTCTGGGCTCGGCGTTCCTGGATCCCGGTTCCCCAGAGCTGATACGCGACGAACAGGAACACCACGAGACCGGCGGTGATGAGCGAACGGCCGACGGCGCCTAGGATCACAGCGAGTCGGGGGACTTCGGGCGCGACCATCGGAGGCGCGTCGTCGAGAAGGGATTCCTCCTGCGACGCGTCGGAGGAGGAGGGTTCCTGCTCTGACTCGGACATGTGCGCAACCTATCGGTCGGGGCAGCTCTGAGGTGAGCAGCAGGTTGCTGATGTGACACCTTGCCCTGTTGGTATTCGGCGGCTAGCGATAGCGTTTCAGGTGTGTCTGTGATCCGACTCAACGCTGTTGTGGCACTGCTGGGAAGGTTCCCCGCCTTGGCGGGTGTCGATCTCGACATCGCCGACGGCGAGATCGTGCTCATTCAGGGTCCAAACGGCGCCGGAAAGTCGACATTGCTTCGGTTGTGTGCGGGATTGTTGAGGCTCGAATCCGGTTCGGCGACCGTGCTCGGCTCGGATCTGTCGACATCTCGGGCGGCGGTTCGTCGGCGAGTGGGACTTCTGGGGCACGACACCGCCCTCTACGACGAACTCTCGGTGGTGGAGAATCTCGAGTTCTGGGCCGCGGCTTCACGAGTCGATCGATCGTCTGTCCTTCCCGCGTTGGCCCGACTCGGAGTCGCCCCCAGACTCCACGACGTAGCGGTCTCCAAGTTGTCGGCGGGTCAACGTCGCCGCGTCGCCCTTGCCGGTGTGGTCGTCCGCCGTCCTGAGCTCTGGCTGCTTGATGAGCCCCATGCCGGCCTTGACCAAGCCGGCCGAGACCTGGTCGACGAGCTCGTCGTGGAGGCCGCTCGGGCCGGAGCCACAGTTCTCATGGCGTCGCACGAACTCGATCGCACCGTCGATCTAGCCACGCGCACCGTTGGCATCGCCGGCGGGATGGTGGTCGCCGACCGCCTCGGCCCGGTCGATTCCGAGGCAGGTGAGAGTCGTGCTGACTGATGCCCGACTCGTAGCGGCCAAGGACCTCAGGATCGAGATGAGATCGAGGGTCACCGCCAGCCAGGTCGTGCCGTTCGCCGGCCTGGTGCTGGTGATGTTCGGCTTCGCTCTCGATGCCAACCGCCCGACTCTCGACTTGGCGACATCAGGTCTTTTCTGGGTCGCCGTCCTGTTCGTGGCGGTCATGGCGGTGCAGCGATCCACGGCCATCGAAACCACCGATGGGGCCCGACGGGCTCTCCTGCTGGCGGGGGTCGAACCGAGCGCGGTGTTCCTGGGCAAGGCCGCGGCGGTGGCGGTTCAGTTGTTGGCGGTCGAGCTGGTTCTCACCGGGGGAATCATCGTGTTGTACGACGCTTCGATCGAGGAGCCGTTGCTGCTGGTGGCCACATGCGTG
>JAJCXW010000184.1 GCA_029263235.1 Acidimicrobiales bacterium | reverse complement strand
CGTGTGTCGGCGGTGTGCGCAACCTACAACAGGTCAGCGAACTCCGAGGGCGTCGCATCGAAGCGGGAGCCCCATTCCACCCAGTTGAGCGAACGCAGCCACGGCAGCAGTTCCTGGTCCGCACCGAGGACGTGGAAGCGGTCAGCAACCGTCGCGGCGAGTCGTCTCGACCGAACACCGTCGGCCATCAGCTGGAGACCCGCTGCGGAGTCGATGCCGTAGCGCACGTAGGCCGGAACCTGCGGTGACAGCACTTCATTGCTGAGTCGCTCGTTGGTCCACGCGATCAGCGTCCCGAATACCCACGGAAGGTGGTGTTCGAACATTCGCGACGTGTACTCGCTGAGCTGTTCGTACCGGAAGTTCTCATCGGTGACCGCGTTGAGGTGACCGGTGGCGAGCTCTTCCAACGAGCGACCCTCCACCCAGTCCTGAAGAAGCTGGGCCTGGTCGACCGGGAGGGCGTGGAGTCGGCTGCTGTTGTACCGGGCCCTGAACACCGGTGGACGACGGTCTAGTGCGATGATGCGTTCGAGACGGCCACTCCCGACGAGCAGCTCCAGCGTCTCGCTGGCGTCGCGGGCATCGCCGACCGTGCCGATGTCAGCGACGAGTTCGCCGACCATCTCGTCGAGCGCCCGGGCAACGGGGATTCGCAACCCGGAACGGGCCCACTGCGCGCGGGTGAGCCCGTCGGCGTTGTTGTACGCATCAAGTGCCTGCTCGGTGACCGCAACCCAGCGTTGCCGGGTCGGAGCGTCGCACTCATTCCATGCGAGGCTGGCATCGAGCACCGTGGTGACCTCACCGATCGTCGCGGCTCGACCCAGCCGGGCGAGGGCGTCGGCGAGGAACCAGACGTAGGTCAGGAACTCCTCGATCGAGGGCGACGTCGCCTCGAGCACGACGTCCTCGCCCTCGGCGAGCCGCAGCTCGAACTCCGCGAGAGCGCTGAGCACTTCGTCTCGACCAAGCGTCGAGTGCACGTCGAGAGCGTCCCCGGCGCCCGTAAGACGGTCGAAGGTGGCGTCGTTGGCGACGTTCTCTACGAGCACCACCCAGCCCTCGGTTTCCTTGGTGGCACGACCTGCGCGTCCCACAGCGTTGACTAGGTCCGCAGCGTCAACGCTCGTCACCCATGTTCCGCCGTCGCCGTAGTACCCCGTGTTCGCGATCACGACGCTGTGGACCGGGAGGTTGACGCCCTCAATGAGCCCTGTCGTCGCGGCGATGTGCTGCAGGTCGCCGGCGCGCATGGCCGTCTCGATCTCCGCCAGGATGTCATCGGGCAACGACGCGTGGTGGAACGCGACACCCTTGCGAACCATGGCGACAAGTTCGGCGTCACCGGTCCGTGTCTGAATGAGATCGGCGAGAGCCATCGTCCCTGCACCCACCGCAGGCTCGATGGCTTCGGCGATGGAACCGGCCAGGCGCCGGGCTTCGGCCTTCGTGGATGTGATGGTAAGGACTGGCCCGAACTTTCCGAGATGGTGAATGAGCGGAACGGCGAGGTCTCGAAGCCTCGTGCTGTTGGCGCCGTCGCGCACGAACTTGTTCGCCTTGCGGTCGAGCTTGAGAACGAGACTGCCGACCGGCTCGGCAAAGGTCAGCACCGTCGGCGTCCCATTCCCTGTTCGGACGTGCAGCTGTCCGTGGAGCGTGGCCCTCTGACGGGGCAGGCCCCTCTTCGAGGCTGCTGGCACGTCCTCCCAGTCGGTGGCTCTGGTGGTGTACACCGAGTGGAGGCGTCGTGGGCCCCGCCAGTCGGAGTGGACCGACTCCAGTGGCGCAGATCCCGGATCGATCCACTGCTGGATGTGGGCACGATTCCCGAGCGCCGCCGATAGCAGGATGAGCCGCGGGGCACGCGCATCGATCTGCCCGAGGGCATGAAGGAACGTGAGCGTCGCTTCGAGGCTCCACCCGCGGTCACCGTCGGAGATCAGGTGGGCCTCATCCACAATGACGAGCCCGAACTCATCGAGGAACCCGTCAGGGTCATTTCGCAGCCGGCTCGCGAGCTTCTCAGGCGTCATCGTTCTCAGCCGGGCGTTCGGATGCGTGGGTGCGGTGAGGCCGAGCGGGCCGTCGTCCTCGGCGCGGATCGACATTGTGTTGAGGCGTTGCCGCAGCGATTGGAGCACCTCCCGGCCCAAGCTGTGCGTGGGTGTCACGAAGCACACCTTCGACTCTGGGTTTGACGCCAGGTGTGCCAGGACGAACAGCTGCGCCAGCAGGGTCTTGCCCGCACTCGTGGGGAACGACACGACCAGGCGCTTCGTCGACGGAAGCAGGGGACTGCTCGAATTTGTGGTCAGGAGCTCGACCTGCGGGGGCCACAACGACAACACGGGCGGGTCGCCCAACGTCATCGCACGGGCCGGCGCCTGACCCAGCTCTGGCGGAACGACCGACCACACGGATGCCGAGCTGAGTTCATCACCGACGTCGAGGAGATGCGCGGCGACCCAACGCGAATCGAGATCACCCTGCGACGCGGCCGCGTCGAGGGCGCGGAGGAACGCTCCCCGTGCGCTTTCGAGACGTTCCGCCTGGCCGTAGGTGAGATGGACCAGCAGATGCCAGATGCCTGTACGCACGTACTCCGCTGCGGCGTAGTGGCTGTCGCGAAGCGGTGACACGAGATCCTGGGAGATCGCATCGGCGGCGCCCTGCATCTGCTGCAGCACGGGGAACAGGCGGCGCCGATCAAGGGCGAGGAGCATGCAGCCGAGCGCAAGAGATCGCTCACCCGGAGGGCTCAACACCTCGACGTCGGGGACCTCCGATCGTCGATACACGGCGATCGCGTTCGGTGCGAGCCCGCCGCGCAGGTAGCTGAGCTGCGCAGCGAAGACCATCGCCAACCGGTCCGGCGACTCCGAGTCCTCTCGGTTCAACGAGAGGTCGAAGATGTGCGCCGCGACCTGATGGGCCCGTCGTTGCCGATCTAACGGGTACAACTCGAGGCGTGCGCTCGCAGACCCGATCGCGTGCAGGTACCAGCCGGTCGCGAGCAGGTCCTCTGAGATCTCATCGGACTCCGTTACCAAGGCGATCTCGGCCTCCGCGAGAAGCTGTGCGAGGTCCTCGGGGCTGGGCAGCCGGGCACGCTCCGGTCCGAGCGCTTCGGTCAGGAGGTCAACGTTCAGAGCCCTTTCCATATCGCCTCTCGGACTGCGATCGTGAACTTGTCGAACTCCGGGATGCGGGTGATCAGTCCCTCGCGTTGGCGGTCGCCGGCGTGCTCTGCGAAGTACTTAGGCAGTCCGGCGAAACAGTCGTCCCAGTCCGTCTGATCAGACGTCGTCACGCTGACGCCCGCACCTGAACCAGCGTCGCCATCGCCCCACATGTCCGGCATGCGGGCGTAAAAACGGGCCAGCTCATCGTCGTCGCGGACGGCCTCCTGCGTCGTCTTCGACATGCGAGCGAGATACGCGATGCCGCTGCTGTCGAGCTGCCGGCACGCCCGGTTGACCGTGTCGCCCACCTTGCCCTCGGCGTCGTGCTTCTTCGTTTCCCAGAGCCGGAACGTGAGGTCATCGTCGATCCGGAACACGGCAAGCCCGTCGGCACCCTGGTCGGTGACCGACCAGCCTGGCTCCTCGATGCGGACCAGCGTTCGGCCAACTGCATCGGTCTCACGGGTCAGGGCGAACCAGATGTGCTCCGCCACCAACCCCTGCTCGTGGTCGTTCGTACCTGCCGAACCGCCAGGGAGTAGGTTCGTCGCCAGCGTCTGCAGCACCCGCGTCTGAGATGGCGTCACCGGCACGCCTTCGCCGTTCACGTTGCAGCGCCACAAGTCGTAGTAGTCGGGCAACGCGCCGCACCGCAGCGACGCGATCAGGTCCGCAAGCCACCAGACGGCTTCGTCCCGGCTGTGGGGCTCGCAATGGCTCCATGTGTAGCGATCCTCGGCGTGCTCCTCTCGACTGAACAAGTCGTGAAAGCGCGCTGGAAGGTCATCGATGTTCGTCATTGCGTTCTCTCCTGGCCGGCACTCTACGGGCGACCCCATCGTCCTGTCGCCCGATCGACCTGACCGACTCAGCTCCCCGCCGCCGAGTGCCGGCGATGGTCGGACCGGCGTGTTCGAATGTTGCGAACGCGGGCAAGCGCGTGGGCAGGGTCAGCGACCTCTGGGCGCTTCTGCCAAGTGAACCCCTGCGTGTGCCCCTACACGATCGTGCGCTGTTCTCGGCCGTTTCGTGGGACTCTCCAAGGGGTTCACGCCGCAATCAGCCACGCCTCCCATGCGCCGTGATCGCGTGTACCTTGGGTTAAAGTCGCCCCTCCGACACTCGAACAAGTGTTCGATCACTTGAATCTGTTCGCTTGTGCCGGGGGAGCGCAGTCTCCTCCGATGTTGCAGACGAGGTCGCTGGCGGGTGTGTGGTCGATGCGTTTGGCTGTCCACCATCCGTGTGGTCCGTCGTTGCTGAAGGCGTAGGCGTTCGCGCGGTTGGGGTCGCCTGAAACTGCGACGAGTAGGCGTTCGGGTCGGGTCACGATCGGCACGAGTCGTTCTGGGTCTTCCGTTTCTGCGAAGACGGCTGGGAGTGTTCCTTCCGCCACGAGGTCGGTGAGTTTCGGCCGGCCGGCGGTGAGGTTGGTCCAGCCGCCGACGAACCGTTCGAATGATCTCGCGGGGATGCGGGCGCTTTCGAAGAGGGCGGCTTGCACCTCGGCGAGTCCCCATCCGGCGTTGACAAATGTTCGTGCGAGCAGTGGGGAGAGGACGACTAGCGGCTGGTATTGGTCCGTGCCGAGACCGTGGACGTGGGTGAGGTCCCAGGCCGATACCCGGGCGAGTCCGTTGGCGAGGTAGGGGATGATCTCGTCGGGTGTGGCCCCGAACACGCTGCCGATGAGGAGTCCACTGTTCATGCGCGCCATGGAGACGACGTCATCGCTCCAATGAAACCCGAGTTGTTCGGCAATTGATGGCCAGCTGACCGTGTTGGCAATCGACCGAAGATAGGCATGGTCTTCGGCGAGTACGGGGCGGGCAGGGTTGCCGAAGGTGGCTTTGTCGTGTTCGTCGGCGGTGAAGCCGCACACGTTACGTAGGTAGAGGCGGAGCCAGCGGCCAACGCTGGTGTTGGCGTGTCTTCCTTCTCGTTGCGCGCCTGGCCCGGCGTTGAAGCCGAGTGCTTCGGAGTTGGGGCCGTCGAGGATGATGAGGGCGTCGGCGCCGGTGGTGTTGCCGGAGTGTTCGGACCCGTAGTTCGGGTCGGCCAGGATCTCGGTGAGCGAGATGAGGATCGGAAGGTGCTCTGGTCGGCAGCCAGCCATGACGGCGTTGACGGCGATCGACCAGATTGTGAGGTCACGGCCTGACGATGGAGAGATTCCGAGGGTCTTCCACGGGTCGTGGCCCGAACCCTCGAGGTACCGCTCGACCCGGTCCTTCGTCGGGGGGATGATCGCGTTGCCGTCGCTCCATCCCATCGCGATGAAGTGTTCGTTGATCTCGTCGATTGTGCCGCTGGCTGCGATGTCCAGTGCGGCCGGCTCGGTGCTGTCGGCAGCGTCCATCGTTTCGCTGGCGGTTAGGCCGGCGATGATGTCGTCGACGGTTGTCGCGATGAAGTTGGTGGTCATCTCCTCGACTGACTGTGCGTCGACGTGGCCCACGGTGACGGCGAGTGCCAGGCCGTCGAAGCCCATGCCTCGAGCGGTCGCGGCTGCTTGGCCGGCGAACCCTTCACAGATGATCGACACCGATGGGATGCCGGCTGATTCAGCAGCGATGGATGCCCGCATCACGGCGGGCGTGCAGCTGCCTCAACATCCCATCCCGGACACGACGGCATCGACGCCACGGCTCCGCAGATCGTCGGGTAGTCGTGCGACTCGTTCCTTTTCGTCTGAGCCGTGCAGGTTGCCGAACTCGGTGTAGTCAACGATCTCGATACCAGGGAAACGTGCTTCGAGTTGCTCGGCAAGGATCGGGAACAGTTCGTCGCCGCGGAACAGGTAGTCCCACAAGAACGCCACCCGCTTGCCGGTGAGGGTGTCCAAGCGCGAAGCGCGGCGTCGCTGCTGGACGCCTCTGGGGGATCGTGGCCACACAACATCGTAGGTAGGTTCCATACCCACAACTATTCACCATCGGCGGGGAAGTAGGATTGCGTTCTCCTGCGCAGTTCTGGGGGCGGAGTAGAATCAGATGCTGTGGATGACATCGATCGAGCAATCCTGTACCAGCTTCAGCAGAACGGACGGATCGCGAACAACGAACTCGCCGACGCCGTCGGGTTGAGCCCCTCGCCGTGCCTGCGACGAGTCCGCAATCTCGAAGCCTCAGGTGCCATCTCCAGCTACGTCGCGATCCTGGACCGCGACATCGTCGGCTGCAGCTATGAACCAATGGTGTGGGTCACGCTCGAAACCGTCACCAGAGAGTCGATGCTCGAATTCGAAGATGCCGTCCGGGGAGTGCCGGAAATCGTCGAGGTCGCACGGATGATGGGCCAGCCTGACTACCTCGTGCGCGTGGTCACCTCCGATGCCGACCACTTCGAGTCGCTCTACATCGACGTGCTCGCCAACCTTCCCCACATAGAGAAGCTCACCTCGCAGCTGGCCATGAAGATCATCAAACGAACCACTGAGCTCCCACTCGAGCAGCCGGGAACCAACCGTTGAACAGGTGTTTCGCGTCATGCAGCGACCAAGTCGACGCTCCAAGGCGCGCGTGTACTTTGGGTTAGACTCGCCCCTCCGACACGTTTCGCACAAGCCCTGGTCAGAGCGTTCTCAACGCCGTGGCCGGGGCTTTGTTGTGTCGGATTCGATGGGCTGTAGGTTTGTGACCTGGGGTTTTGTGGGGTGTCGGAGGGGTGGATCCCCAGGATTCCGCCATCGTGGCGTCGCGGCAAGAATCCTGGTCAGCGTAGGTGTCTGGCGGCAGGAGTGCCGTTTGCAAACGGATCTGCTAATGGTGGGGCGGCCGAAGTGCGTGGATCGTGACGATGCCTGGAGCTGACGGACCCCTCCGTGGCGGGACACCAAACAGTCTCCGATTCACACGTTGGGGCTCTACTCGATCGGTGTTCGGGCGGCCGCAGCTGCTTGAAGGGCTGGGTTGTCGATATCGCGGCTGAGTTTCACTGCTGCGCTCGCGGCTCGCTCGTCGCCGAGAGCGCCCAGGTGGAGTGCCGCTCGCGCCGAGAACTCTCGGAATCCATTCTTGTCAGCGAACACCGCTAGTTGTTGAGCGGTGGATCTGCCAAGAGCCGGATTGGCGGGGGCGACCATGTGGCATTTGCCTTCGATCGCTGAGGCCTGGATCCAGGCGTTGGGGAGTTGATGGTCGAGGCTCTTTGCGGTCCACTTTGCGGCTGCCTCGGCCTGGCCTTGGTCTCTGGCTACGGCCGCAAGCGAGCGGCTCGCCAGGGACTCCCAGCACAGGTCTTCGACTTCGGATGCGAGCGCGTAGGCGTTCTCCAGCTGGACCTGAGCTTCGCAGTAGTCGCCCCCTCGCCAGAAGAGTTCACCTAGTTGGGTCTGGGGGAAGGGCAGGAAGGCTGCCCAACGTTCTGCATTGGCAATCTCAAGCGCTTTCTCGACATGGTGGTGAGCGCTGGCCAGGTCGTTGCGGACGAGGTGGGTTCGTGCGGACATCGCATGCGACCAGGCGACCTGGCGGGGCTTGCCAGCCTTTCCCGCGAGCATTGCTGACATGTCGAACATCGCCAAGGAACGGTCGTAGTGAGCCGTTTCGGCGAACGCCAAACCCCGGAGGCCGGTGGTCACCGACAGAAGGTGGTCGTCCGCGCTGCGGTGCTCCTCAGCCTTCGACAGCCAGTAGTAGGCCTCGGCGGCGTCACCAGTTGCGATGTGCACATACGCGAGCTCGCTGTTCGCTCTCGACGCGAGATCTTCTCGCTCAACCTGGTGAGCGGCCGCGATTGCCTGATGCAGGATGGCGGTGACCTCGGTCGTTCGGTCCTGAGCGCCGTGAGCGAGAGCCTCACCCAGCTGGAGCAGTGCCTCTGCCCGGAACTCCAGTTCGCCGGATTCATCAGTGAGGGCAACCGCCCCGCGGAGTCGACCGATGCCCCGCTCGATGGCCCCGGCAGAGACGGCGGCCCTGCCAGCCTCGAGCCGCGCTCTTGCTTCCGCTGTTGTGGTGACCATCTGGACTGCACTGTGCGAAGAAGGCCCGCTCGCAGCCTCGATCAAGGTTGCCGGAAGAGGGGCGTTGAGCTCACGAGCGAACAGATCCTCGCACAGTGCGAGGTGTTTCTTGGCTTCGTCAGGTCGCCCCCCGGCGACGAGCGACCTAAGGAGCGTTTCCTGATTCCGAGGCTCCAGCGGATTGCACTCCACCAGACGTAAGGCCGTCTGTGTGGCGCCGGCGCAGCGGCCGGCGGCAAGGTCAGCTAGGGCGTCGTCGCGGAGCTGTGTCTGATGGCGGTTCGCCGTGTGTCGTCGCTGGACTTGGAGCCAATAGTCGAAGGCGGGGAGCGCGTCGAAGGACATCGAACCGAGTAGATCCCCTCCGGTTTCGCGGTCGAGTTCGGGACGAGGCCACTGGGTCATCTCGAGCAGGTCAATGCGGTGTCCAGCAGGAAGCTCGAGGTGGAGGGGATCACCACCAATGGCCGTCGTGGGCCAGTCGGTGACTCGACGGAGCTCGGACAGGGTCCACCTCAAGGCTGCGAGCGGATCAGCCGCTTCAGGAAACAACACCTCCGCTACCGCTTGCCGCGACGGCGGCCGTTCCGAGAGGATTAGGTACGCGAGCAGCGCCCAGGCCTTGCGTCCCCGAGGTGGATTGACGATCTCGCCGTCTCGTTCGATTCGAGGATCACCAAGGAGTCGCAGCACGATGCTCATGGTTCTCGGCTGCTCGCATGGCGGGGCATCCCGGAGACGCTACTGCTTCTCCGTCTTCTCCAGTGCTGTCAACCGCGCCGTCAAACGGTGGTGGTGCATCCTCGACGAGGGCCCATCTGGGCACGGACAGTCAACTGACCAAAGACGGGAAGGGTCCCATGGGATCAGAAGAAGCGCAGGGCAAGTTGTGGGGGGCTGAGGCAGATGGTTGGGCCGCTCACGAGGTCAATCATTCCCCGTTGTTCGAGGCGATGATGACCGCGACAGGAATCGGCTCGGGCAATAACGTCCTCGATATCGGCTGTGGCGCAGGGCACTCGACCGCGCTGATCAAGGCGACCGGTGCCTCCGTTGTCGGCGTCGACGCCGCGCAGGGGTTGGTCGACTACGCGAAGAAGACGTTCGCGGGTATCGACTTTCGTGTCGGAGGTATGGAAGACCTGCCGTTCGGAGATGATGAGTTCGACGTGGTCTTCGCCGCAAACGCAGTCCAATACGCTGCGGACTTGGACACCGCGCTCCGGGAACTTAAGCGGGTGTGCAAACCAGGGGGCCTCATCGTTGCAGGCCTATTCGGGCCACCCGAAGGGGTCGCCTACAAGCCGGTGCTCCAAGCATTGGGTCGGTTCATGCCAAAGCCCCCTCCGGGCGCAAAGCCCGGTGGACCATTTCGTCTCTCCGCTCCGGGGGTGCTCGAAGCATCGTTCGCTTCTGCGGGAATCGAGGTGAGCGAAACCGGTGAAACCAACTGCGTGTTCGCATACGCCGACTGGAACGATTTCTGGACCGGTACAAGGGCCGCCGGGCCTACACAGATGGCGATCGGCCTCGCGGGGCTCGAAGTAATCGAGGAGGCGACCCGCAAAGCTGTCGAGCCG
The DNA here is from genome assembly GCA_029263235.1 of Acidimicrobiales bacterium. Lineage (GTDB taxonomy): Bacteria > Actinomycetota > Acidimicrobiia > Acidimicrobiales > Aldehydirespiratoraceae > SZUA-87. The sequence goes on along the minus strand of JAJCXW010000184.1, from coordinate 1,790 downwards.
CTAGTCGCAGAGGATGGCAGCATCACATTCGATCCGAACGTGTTCGTATTCGTCGTCGGGAGCGTCTGAAGCAGTAGCGGCCAAGGATCTGCGCTCTCAAGGTCAGTTGCACAGCCCCATGTGCGTGTCGGGAATGCTGATCCCCTCTCGGTGGCCTCTTGCCCCCCACGGGTATTGCCTGTTCGGTTGATTCTCGGACAGCCTCAAGGGCCTTGGGAGGCGTCGGCGCCCTGGGTGAGGTGGTCGCCGTGGAGCCAGTGCCACGCTGCTTGAGCGGCGACGAAGCGAGTGAGTCTGATCTTGCGGTGGCGGGGATCGTCAGGGGTGACGAGAGTGAGCGCGCGATCAAACCACTGGGCTGCTTCGACCTTTGCTCCTGCTCGATCGGCGTTGTGGCCGGCCTGGGAGTAGGCGTTGATGGCTTCGTCGGTTGGTGCGATGGGACCTGCTGCGAGGTAGTGCGAGGCCACGGCGAGGTTTGATTCTGCTGAGGCTGGGAGTCTTGTCCAGGCATCCGCCGCTGCGAGATGGAGATCTTCACGCTCGATGCTGGTCATCAGCGAGGTTGCGGCGTCTCGGAGAATGGCATGGGTGAAGTTGTAGTGACCTGGGGTCGACTCGCTTTCGCTGAGGATCCCTCGCCGGGTAAGTTCTGCGAGCGCGGCGGAAAGGTTGCTTGGTTCGTCGCCGACGTGGCGAAGAAGGGTCACCGGCGCGCTGTCGCCGAGGATAGAGGCGTGCTCCAGTAGGCGGCGAGCCGCCGGTGAGAGCCGGCGTAGTCGTTGACTGACGACCTCGGTCACGCCTTCTGGAACACCGGTGCGGGATCCGGTCTCGGCGACGTGGCGCATGATCTCTGTGGCCAGGAACGGATTGCCGGCAGTCTGGTCATGGATCCAGTCCGCCAGGTCCTCGTGGCGGTTCTCGTCATCGACGAGGAGCCTGAGGTCGGCGATCTCGAGTCCGTGGAGCATCATCCGTTCGGCGAGTGGCGATGTGCGGAGGTCAGCGAGTATGTCATCGAGCAATTCGGCGGGCTCTGTCGTGCGATAGGTCGCGAGAGTGACCGAGCCAGGTAGGCGGTTTCCGGCAGTCAGGTAATGCAAAAGGCGTAGCGTGGCTGAATCGGCCCAGTGGATGTCGTCGAGGACCACCACCAGGGTCCGGTCCTGTTGGACCCGCCGGAGGAGCCAGCAGAAGGTTTCGAATCGCTCCATGAGTGTGAGCTCGGTTCGGGTGTCTGGCGCGTTGTCAACCGGCTGAAGGGCATCCTCGAGCGAAGGGAGGAGGGCGCGAACGGTTGGCGCTCGTGGCCCGATCAGTTCGGTCCTTGCGGCGGGATCGAGGCCTGCGAGGTGGTCGGTCAATGCTTCGATGAACGGGCGGTACGGCACGGCGATGTGTTCATCGCAACGGCCGGTGAGCACTACTGCACCCTTCGCTGCCGCGCGTCTCGCGAGTTCCCGGGAGAGTGTCGTCTTCCCGAGTCCTGGCTCTCCGCCGATGAACATTGTGTGCTGAGCGGAGTTGGCCGCCTGGCTGAGTCGGTCGCTCAGGCGCGCCAGTTCGCCGTGGCGCCCTACCAGCGGATCGAACGGCACTGCCGCGACCTCCGCTTTAGCCTGTACCTCGAGCTCGGGATCCTGGTTGAGGATCATCTTTTCGATGTCCCTGAGCCCTTGCCCGGGTGAGATGCCGAGGTCGTCTTCGAGCAATGTGCGAGCTTCGTGCAGCCTTCTGAGGGCCTCGGCCTGGCGGCCGCTGCGGTACAGCGTGACGGCGAGCGTGGC
>JAJCXW010000183.1 GCA_029263235.1 Acidimicrobiales bacterium | reverse complement strand
GGTGTGATCGGCAAGGTCCTGGAGTCGGTCTACATCGCCTGGATCGGCACCGTCATCGGAGCGTTGATCTCTCTGCCGTTGTCGTTCCTTGCCGCGAACAATGTCGCACCTGTCTGGGTCCGGCTGCCCATGCGCCAGCTCTTCAACGCGATCAGAGCGGTGCCCGAACTGATCGTGGCCATGATCATCCTGGGAGTGACCGGGCTGGGTCCTTGGGCCGGAGCCCTCGCCATCGGCATCCACTCGGTGGGCACTCTCGGCAAGCTGTCGAGCGAGGCCGTGGAGAGCATCGACGCTGGCCCGATTGAAGCAGTCGAGGCCGCCGGCGGCCGTTGGATCTCGTCCATGAGATGGGGTGTGTTCCCGCAGGTCCTACCCACGGTTGTCTCGTATTGGCTGTTTCGTTTCGAGATCAACGTCCGGGCATCGGCCGTTCTCGGCATGATCGGCGCCGGTGGTGTCGGTTCGGAGCTCGTGTCTCAGCTCAACTTCCGGAACTTTCCCGAGGTCGGGGCGGTCCTGTTCGTCACCGTGGTGACGGTCATCTCGATCGACACCCTGTCGGCCATGGTGCGGCGCCGGATCATCCAGGGCGGGACCGGCGGCGAGGAGTCACGAAACGATGAGGCCCTCGCCGATCTGACCGGTATCTCGCTGCGCTGATCGACGGCAGAACCGCCGTCGGTTCACCTCTGAGGGGGCGGCCCCGGAACGATGTGCCCGACGCCTTCGACCCACCGCGCGTTGGATGGCGGAGGCCGTTGGTCGTTGGGGTCGAGAACCCAGCCGTGGTCTTCGACCCACCTTGGTGGGAGTACTGGCGGACCCTCGGACTCGCCGGTCCAGGCCGGCAGATCGACCGGCGAGGGGTGATGAGCCCGCGTGGGCAGGATTTGAGGCCCCGAGCCAGCTGTTTCGTCGGGATCGGGGGTCTCGGCGGGCCCGCCCGGCGGAGCCGGCAAGTTGCTCGAAGCCGAAGGAGCGACGTCCATGACCGGCATCGTCTCAACAACCGGCGGCTCCACGACAGGCGGCTCGACTCGGGGAGGGGCAATGCTCGGAGCGGCCTGCGCCGGTTGGGAGACCTGAGCCGGCTGGGGGGCGACGGGAGTACGCACCAGTCTCCGTTGCTGTGGCGCCGCGGCAGGCTCGGGCTTGCTTCGCGGGCCATCGGGCCATGCGTAGGCGGCTATGAGCAGACCAACGCCAACAACAGCGAGAATGATCGAGGGGACGAGGGTGGATCTGAGAAGAGCGCTGAGCAGGGCCGCTACGACCTTGGCCTGGTCGGGGGCGAATCTCTGAAGCAATTCGGGGATTCCGAGACCGATGATCAGGTAGACCGCTGTGGTGCCGATCGCCCACCCGGCCGCGCGCTTCAGGACCGCCGATCGGTCGGTTGTGGCCAGCAACGCTATGAGGAGTCCCACCAGCGAGATCGCTGCGAGCAACGGAACCGCCTTGCGGAGGAAGTCGTCGACCGGTCCGGCGTTGGGTATCTGGTCGGTGGGCAGGGTGACGACCAACGGCGCCGCGGGCGGCAGTTGATCGTCGAGAGAGGGAACTGCGGCAACGATCTCGGACCTCACCATCGAGGCAAGGGGGGTGAGATCGAGTGTGCGTGGGGCGTCGCCTTCGCCAAGAAAGGCATGATGGGTGGAGCTGAACGCCTCGATGATCAGTCTCTCGACCTCGGGGGCAGCAAGGATTCGTTCGGCGGCTGCTTCGACATCGGATCTCTCGACCGACACTTCTTCGGGGAGGGCAGCCTCGACGGCGGAGCCCAGATTGTCGGCCAGTTGGGACCGAACTTCATCGTTGTCGAGCAGCTCTTGGGCGATCGTGGATGATCGATCGGCATCGAACACTGTTCGAGTCGCTATGAAGCCTGACCAGGCGAAAGAGCCGATCAGAAGGGCTGGGCCGAGGAAGAGACCGGCAATTACGCGTCGGAACATGATGGGTCATGTTGGCATGCATCGACGACAGCTCCACATCGGGTAGCCGAGGCGAGATCGGCCAGCGCCAGCAGATCGAGTCCTTCGATGCGGCTGAGGACCCAATCGATCTCCTGAGGAATCTGCCCGAAGGACACCCGGCCTTCTTCCAGTTCCCCGAGGTCGGCAACGCGAATTCCGACAGCTTCGGCGAACTCAGGCCGGCTGAGCCCGAGATGACCACGCGCGGCCAGAGCGACAGCCCCGGCCACAGGATGAGTTGCTCCTGAGAGCTGGAGCCGGAGCGCGAGACGCTGACACACCGCGGTGGCATCACCGTGAAGCCCGGTGGTCACGCCGCGAACCACTCGATCTCGCGGAGCGCCTCGAACCGTTGGTCTGACGCGATCAACGCCGCGACCTTGGCCCTCTGACGACGGAAGATCTGACGCACGTTTCCGGGCGACACTCCGAACATCTGCCCCACGGTGTTTGCCGGTGAGGGGTCGCCCAGACCCTTCTGGATGCCGTACTGCCAGCAGATCTCCTGATTCCTCCGGCAACCCACTGATCGGATCGCGGTGTCGAGGAGACGGGCCTGGGGGTCGAGGGTGAGGTCGGCCTCCTCCACGCCGGGGAAGCCGGCCTCACCCGCGACCCAGCCGCTCCCGACATTCGCCTTGTGGATGATCCGACTCATCGCATCGCTGTCGAGGTCGAACTCGACCACGCGATGACCAATGACCGTGGCCACCTTGCTTCGGATGGCCTGACGAGCCCAGTTCCACGGAAGAGCACCTCCCGGACGCCAGCCTGCCGACCGATCGAAGAGCACTTCGCAGGCGTCGAGCACGAGCCCGTCGACCTCATCGACATTGCTGAGGATGTCGATCCGTCCCATCTGGCGAAGGATGTCGCGAACGACCCACGCCAGCTTCGGTCCGAACCGTTGGTGGAAGGTGAACAGGAAGGCTGCATCGCCCTCAGCCATGCCCTCCATGCACTTGCAAAGATCGTCATCATCAGTATCCATGTCGGCCTCTCTGTCGGGGAAGTCCGTGACACCAACCGGGTCACGTTCAACATCCTGACGAGGGCGTGTGACATTCTCGGACAGAGGATTGAGGGATCGGGGCTGACCCCGGTCCGGCACGGCATGGCCGAAGCCGCCATGCCGGACACGAGGGGAGGCATCCGCCGCCGTCTCCGCAGTAGTGATTCGCCGTTACACGTCGAAATGCCCGTGCAGGGCTAGCGCCTGAACAGTGTCTTCAACAGGATCTTCCGCGGGGGCTTCTCGGCATCGGCGATCGCCTGCCACAACCCCGCAGCCGGCACCGCTCCGCTGAACCGTGAGTGGAGCTCACCTTCGTGGAACGTGATGATCGTGGGCATCGATCTGACGCCGAATCGCTCCACTAGCTCGTTCTCACGGTCGACGTCGACCTTGGCAATCAGGATGTCGTCGGGTGACTCACGGGCCACCTGCTCCAGATCGAGAGCCATCGATCGACACGGGCCACACCAGGTCGCCCAGAAGTCGACCAGGGCGACGCGATGCGATGCGACGCGACAGCTTCATCGAAGGTGGCGGCCGTCAGGGCGACCGAAGCGTTCTTGTGTTTGGCCATCAACGGTGGAACCCGCGCGGCCACACGCTCATTCCTCGGAATGAGTCGAATCATCGTCCCGTGGCGCCGAGACCAGCGGTTCAGGACTCCAGTTCGGACTTCAGTGCAGCAAGAGTCTTTTTCATGCCGTTCTCCAGCGATGCCGGGCGCCTGAGCAACCGGTCGTACAAGAATCCCTGGAACCCGTCTCCGGGAGGGAAGCTGCAGGTCTCGGTGACCCGGGTGGCGCCGTCGCCGGTCGGCTCCATTTCGTAGCGCCACGTGGTGTAGCCCTCGGCCACGAACTCGAACACCTCGCCCGGTTCACATGCCGTGACCTTCGATGTGGTCGTCCACTTCTTCACGGTGATTGGCCCCAGCTTGACCATGTTGTCGCCGGTGAACCTGGCACCCAGTTCGGGTCCGTCGGCATCGCCGACCCAGGAGCACCCGACGCATTCCGGGCTGCGTTCACCGGTTCGGGTGATGTCGGCGACGGCGTCGAAGACCTCGGCTGGCTGGCGATCGATGATCAATGTCGCTGAACGTTCAATGGTGTTTGTGTCGGTCATCGCGATCTCCGTTCGGGGGATGGGTCAGTCTCGCCGCAGAGCGAATCTCAGGCAAGACGGTGGCGGCACAAGAGCCGATCGTGGCTACCGTCAGCGTGTGCAACTAGAGCCCCACTCCCCCATCATCATCGAGGTCACCCGACCCGACGAGGTCGAGAGCTTCCACGTTGTCGACGCGGTGATCAGCAGCCGTGAGGGACCCACCGGGGTGTGGGGAGATCCAGGCCGCCGTGTCTTCGCCCGCTCTGCCATCAAGTCGATTCAGGCAATCCCGCTGATCACCTCCGGTGCGGCCGATGCCTTCGACGTCACCGACGACGAACTGGCGTTGATGTGTTCGAGCCATTCGGCGGAAACCGCCCATGTGGAGATGATCGAGTCCTGGTTGACTCGGGTCGGGCTCACCGCAGCCGCCCTGGAGTGCGGAGACGACCGTCCGAAGGATCAGGCCGCCGCCGAAGCCGCCGTCCGTGCCGGCAGGGCCAGTGCTCCGATATTCAATGTCTGTTCGGGAAAGCACACCGGATTCCTGGCCCTCGCTGTTCATCTCGGCGAGGACCCGCGGCACTACATCCGGCGTGATCATCCAGCCATGCAGAGGGTCGAGGACACCGTCTCCACCATGACCAGCTTCGATCTCCGCCCTCTCGAGAGCGGCAACGACGGATGCGGGATTCCCGTGTTCGCCATTCCTCTGGAGAATCTCGCTCTCGGCATGGCCCGTCTGGTCGATCCGGTGGAACTCGACGACCCGACAGCTACAGCATGCCGACGCCTCGTCGGGGCCCTCCCATCCCGAAGCCATCTCGTTTCCGGCACCGGGCGGTGCGAGGTTGAGTTGGCCGAATCGGCCAGCGAGCCGTTCATCGCCAAGAGCGGGGCCGAAGGCGTCTTCATGGCCGCCCTGCCCCGACGTGGCCTCGGAATCGCCCTCAAGGTCCGTGACGGAGCGTCGAGAGCGGCGGAGGAGGCCATCAGAGCGGTGCTGCACCACATGGGCGCGCTCGCCGGTCCCCTCACCGACACTCCCATCGACAACAAGGCGGGCCTTCGGGTCGGGGTACGACGAGCGGTGCTTCCCCGATGACCGAGATCGTGCTCGTCCGTCACGGTGAGACCGAGTGGAGTCGCAATGGCCAGCACACCGGCCGAACCGATGTTCCACTCACCGAGGCTGGCCGACGGCAGGCCGATCAGATCGCCTCGAAGCTGGGCGGGCGCGAGTTCGCGGCCATCTGGATCAGTCCGCTCCAGCGCGCCCTCGAGACTGGGCGACGATCGGGGCTCACGAGCGCCGCGGAGGTCGACACCGATCTCCTCGAATGGGACTACGGGATCTACGAGGGCACAACCACCGCTGAGGTCCGTCG
>JAJCXW010000182.1 GCA_029263235.1 Acidimicrobiales bacterium | reverse complement strand
AGCTCTCTTTGAAGTTCGGGGGCTTCGGGGGTCGTGCGAGTGCCGGTGAGGGTGCCGATCTCATGAACGTTCGAGCCGAGCGATTCGAGAATCCCCGAGAGGAGTCGCACCGTGGTGGTCTTGCCGTTGGTTCCGGTGATGCCCACGACATCGAGGCTTTCGCTCGGGTGGCCGTGGACGACTGCCGCCGCCGGGCCTACAGCCTCGCGGACCGATTCCACGATCACTTCAGGCACGCCGAGGCCCACCCGGTGCTCAGCGAGGATCGCAACCGCTCCACCTTCGATTGCACTCTCGGCGTGGAGATGCCCGTCGGTCGATGCTCCCGGGATGCAGGCAAACAGAGCACCCGGACGAACTCGACGGGAGTCGTGTTCCACGTCGTCGATCGGCACGGAGCCACCGAGGGACTCGACCACCATCGACCCCAAGGCGTGAACTACGTCGCTCAGCTGTCCGGTCAAGATGAGGCCTGCGTCGGCAGGGGCACGATCGGGGCGGTTGCCGGTTCGGCTCGAACCCGATCCTCGGGCATACCCGGATCTCCGACTGGCGCGATTCGTAGCTGCCGCAGGGCGTAGGCGGCGATCTCACTGAAGACCGGCGCCGACACCCCTCCACCGGAGTAGGCGCCGAGATCCTTCTGGGGGTTGTCCACGACCACCACAGCCGAGAGCACCGGACCCGAGTCGTTGCTCACGATTCCGGCGAACGTGGCTGAGTAGTGGCGACCGCCTCCCTCGCACTCGTACCCGAACTCAACCGAGCAGGGCTGCCACGCCGTGCCGGTCTTTCCCGCGACCTCGTAGCCCGGAATCGCTCCCGCCTTACCAGTTCCGTCGACTACCACAGCTCTCATCATGGCCAGGACCGAATCAGAGACATTCGACGAGATCACCTCTTCACCCGAGTAGTTCCCGGCCTCGTCGATGACCAAGACCGGATCGGGCTTGGAACCTTGGTTACCAAACGTGTTGTAGGCCGTGATCAGCTGCAACGGAGTCACCGCTATGCCCTGACCGATGGCCACGTTGGAGAGTTCGAGCGAGTGGAGATCGAGGCTGTTGAGGATTCCGCTGGCCTCACCCTTGAACTCGAGTGCGGTGCGGGCGCCGAATCCGAAATCGACAAGTGTCTGGTGAAGGGCATCGGAGCCAACCTGCTCAGCCACGAGGATTGTGCCGATGTTGGATGACTTCGACACGATGTCCGTCAGCGACATTTCCTCCGGATCATGAATCCAATGATCCCGGAAGACCTTGCCGGCCGCGCCGTCGTCGCGGGTGATCGAATACGGCACCTCGATCGTCTCATTGAAAAGGGCCGGGTCTCCGTCGAGGAGACTCGACACTGTGAACGGCTTCATTACCGACCCGGGTTCGTAGGACCACACTGCCGAGAGGTTGGTGGTCGTGCACTGGACCCCACCAGTGGAGTCGTTTCGTTCGGCATTGGCCATGGCGATGATCTCACCGGTGGCCGGCACAGAGATCACGATCATCCCGAGGTCGCCACCTGTCGCCTCAACCGCTTCGGCGATCAGCTTCTCAGCTTGGAACTGGATGTTTCGATCCAGGGTGATCGCCAGATCGTCGCCGGGCAGCGCGGCCTCGACGACTTGGCGGCCGCCGGGAATGGTGTTGCGGCCATCGGCGCTGGCTTCGCTGAGTTCGTGCCCGTCGACCCCGGTGAGATGGCTGTCGAACTGCTCCTCGAGTCCGCTGATGCCCAAGTGGTCGACATCGACGCGTCCAACCACGCTGATACCAGAGCACTCGCCGTTGGGGTGTTCGCGGCGGGGCTCCTCGATTGTCGTCACCCCGGCGATTCTCAGTTCGTCGATGACCTGGCCCACGTCCTGGTCGACCTGCCGCTCGAGATATGCGAAGTACCCGTCGCCATCCAGCCGATTGCTGAGGACATCTGGATCGGTGGACAGAACCGGTGCCAGCTTGGCGACCACCGCTGGAACAAGCGGCAGCGAGATCAGTCGAGGTTCCGCAATCACCGTGGGAGCCGGTAGCGACAGCGCCATGGGTCGACCGTGTCGATCAACGATCTCGCCACGAGGTGCCGAAATCGGGCGTTCAACGATTCGTGTGCCGATTCCTGCCGCCAGCTCCGGGTCGGGCATCAACTGGAGATCGACCAGACGCCACATGAACGCGCCCGCCACCAACAGCGACATGAGAGAAACCGCCACGATTCTCGCCCGGCCCACGTGAGGACGGACGGGTCGGACCTGCTTGCCTCTCGAAGAGCCTCGGCGTCCTCCAGCGGTCACCCGGCCACCCCACCGAACGGATTCGGTCCGCTTGGAGCGGCGAGCTCACCAACCGCGACTGGAGTGAGAATTTCGACGTCGGTCGCCAGCGCCAAGCCGGCGTGTGAGGCCGCTTCGGCAAGGCCATCGGGCGAGTCATGCCACGCGAGCTCGGCCAGCGCCTCGTTTCGCTCAACCACCAGGGAGGAGATCTCGACGTCGATCGAGTCGAGCCGAGCCTGTGTTTGCACCAACACGGCATGGAGACCGGCTAGAGCGAACAACACTGCGAGAATCACGGCACCGATCAGGCTTCCGATGGCTCCGACTGCTCGCGCTCGCTCGTTGGCTCTGACGACTCTGAGCTCAGCTCGCTTGGCCTCTGATCGCGGGGCGGCGGAACGCTGCCGACGAACTGGTGTCACCGCAGCCACTACGCCACCCTCGCCAGTTTCTCGACAGCCCGGAACCTCGCGGCTTCGGCGCGGGGATTGACATCGATCTCGTCTTGGCTGGGTTTGTGAGCCCCTCGCCAGAGCAGCTTCACTTCGGCCACGATCCCCGGCGGCGGAGGCAGGTCGGGGCGTGGCGGAGGAACCTCACCAGCGGCGTCGCGAAACGTACGCTTCACGATTCTGTCTTCTCCGGAGTGATAAGCGAGCACCGCGCATCGGCCGGACGGGGCCAGAAGATCAATGGCCTGATCGAGTGCGTCGGCCAGAATCGACAGCTCGTCGTTGACTGCGATTCGAATGGCCTGAAACGAACGTCTCGCCGGATGTCCTCCCCGCCGCCTCGCTGGCGCGGGGACGGCATGACGCACGACCTCGGCCAGCTCGGCAGTGGAGGAAAGGGGACGGGCCGCAACGATTGCCGAGGCGATTCGGCGAGCATGCGGTTCATCCCCGTATTGGCGAAGAATGTCGACGAGGGAACGCTCGTCGTAGGTGTTGACGATGTCGGCGGCGGTGAGACCGGCGGTGCGATCCATTCGCATATCGAGGGGACCATCGTGCCGGAAGCTGAATCCCCGGTCGGCGGTGTCGAGCTGGGGCGAGCTGACGCCGAGATCGAACAGGCAGCCGGAGACATGTTCATGACCCAACGATCTGACGACTTCGCCAATCGCATCGAACCGGCAGTGGTGAAGACTGACCCGGTCGAGGTGAGGGGCCAGACGAACCCTCGCGGCAGCCAGGGCGACCTCGTCGCGGTCGAGACCCACAACCAAGATGTTGTCATTGGCTTCGAGGAGCGCTGCTGTGTGTCCGGCTCCTCCGAGGGTGGCATCGACCACCACACCGTCGGGAACCTCGGCCAGAACCTCGACAACCTCACGACGCATGACCGGCTCGTGGGCGAATCCCGCTGATCGGGAGTCATCCTCGTCTGGTTCTGGGGGGCGGCCTGCGACTGACATCGTGTTCGACACCGATCTGTCCGGATTGACCTCATCGCTCATCTGCAGTCTCCCGATCGGCGACACCCGTCGGGATTTCTCCCCCGAACGAGCTAATGGCAAGCGGGCGGAGTGCGGTTCTTCCATCTGCTGATCGAAAGACTGCAGATGATCGATGTGGTTGTTCCGGATCTCGGTGGTTGGTCCTCTCATTGGTGTTTGGTTGAGTAGCGATTGGTGTTGCGGCGCTGCGGGAGTGTCGGGGTCAGACGGTTCCGACTCCGAAACCCTTCTCGATGGCGTCGGCGAGCTTGTCTCTGCGACTCGTCTCCATCGAGTTCCATCGATCGAGATCCCAGATTTCGATCCTCTTGCCCGCTCCGACGACCATGACGTTGCGGTCGAGACCGCCGGACTCCTGGTGTTCGGGCTTGATGCGGATTCGCCCCTGAGAGTCGGGAGCGACCTCGGCGGCCTGGCTGGTGAAGGCTCTCACCGCGTCGGGGTGAACATCGCCAGTGCTCTGGCGGGCTTCGAGACGATCTGCCATCAACTCGAACTCTTCGGTCGGAAGAAGTGCCAGACACCGATCGAGTGCCGTGAGGTAGGCGCCGTCGGCGAGCTTGGCTCGGAACGTGGTCGGGAGAATTATTCGACCTTGGCCATCAAGGGTGTACTCGTGCATTCCAACGAATCTGGCCATGTCTCACCCCGTTCCATCTGATTTCGGTGACCGATCAGCGATGCCCGTTGCATCCCCAATCTCCCCGGAACGCTCCTAGGCGCTCCTTAGGTCCCCACTTTTACCCCAAATCGGCCCTCATGGCAACAGCAATCTCCACTTTGCGCGCGACCGAACAGGCGTTCGTCACAATTCCTGCACTCGGTGACGCACGAGTGCCGGATTCCCACTCCCTGCGTCCTGGTGCTCGCCTAGCGGGACTCTGACTCCGAGAGTCCGGCCCCGACGCGATCAGTCGGGTAGTCGACTCAGCAGGGAATCGACCACCAAATCGACACCGGCCGTCACCTCTCGCGCCGCATTGGACACTTCGTTCAGGCATCGCGATCGAGTCGAATCGTCCATGTCGAGGACGCCGACGAGCGTCTCCGGGTCCCAGACGGTGTGGACCATGGTTTGGATCCGGGTCCAGTCGCGGCTGCGCCGTTGGCTGAGGCCCATCACCTTGCGGCCGTCCACTCGAACTTCACCTGGACCCATGCCGGCGAAGCACACCGTGTCGGACCAATCGCCGACCTCGGAGCGACCACGATGGACCGTTCCGCCCGGCATACCGACCGCCGCAAGCGTCTCGCACCAGATGTCCCCCACCCAGAACGATGCTCGAACGATGTCGTCGTTCCAGAGGGGATCGCCCCGCGGTACCAGGAACTCAACCCAGGCCTGCTGTCCCGGCACGATCAGCACGACTCCCCCACCACTTCGGCGACGCGCTATACGCAGACCTGCCGATATAGCGCGCTCCCGATCGATCACCTCGTTGCGCTGCGAGCTACCGAGCGCCACCGCCGACGATTCGGGTTGCATCACCCGCACCGTACGAATCAGATCGTGCGGGTTCTCGAGATCTTGGAGTTGCTGGACGGGGCCGGCAATGGTGTGGACCATCCAGCCGCGCTGAATGCCGTCGACCGGTGCGCTCGCCGGACTCATGCCGTCCGAAGACGACTTCTGAGGTATGGCCACCATGTCTCGGGCACTCGACCGGCCGCGACCTCGACCCACGCGGCATCGGCCGGAAACCCCGGGGGGCACCTGAGGTTCATCGATGTCTCATGGAGGAGTCGATCTCTCTTGTTGCTGTTGCAGCGCCGACAGGCCGCTACGACGTTGTTCCAGGAATGCTCACCACCACGACTTCGGGGCCGAACATGATCGAGGGTGTCGGCGGCCTCACCGCAGTACTGACAGCTGTGGGAGTCGCGGGCGAATACGCCGCGACGACTGGGGGATCGGTGGCGATGATGCGGAACCGATACGTAGCGATCGAGTCGGACGACGCTCGGTTCGGCGACCGTGAGCCACTCGGACCGAATCGGACGTCCGGTTGCCAACAACAACTCGACCTTCTCACCGATCATCAGACACACGGCGCGAGGCACCGAGACAACCGCCAACGGCTCGAAGGTGGCGTTGAGCACCAAGACACCCGACATGTCAGGAGGCTAGTTCGATCACCCGCGCCTGTTCTCGACCCGACACCACTCGAGCCAGGTGACGACATCGGACGCCACGAGCGCGTGCTCGGGATCGCCGTATTGCGTGACCGTCCGGAATCGGACAAGCCGAGGGTCGGGCAAGGGCAGGAACGGGCGACGGCGCCACCACCCGCTCGGGGCCATTCGCTTCGCCTCCACAGCGGCCGTGGGCCACAGCCCCGGCC
>JAJCXW010000181.1 GCA_029263235.1 Acidimicrobiales bacterium | reverse complement strand
CGAAGTTGCCGACCGCGGCGGCCTTGAACTGCTCCTTGAAGCCGTCGACCGAACCGAAGCTCGCGTCGATGGCCGCGGCGAGATCACCGGACGGGTCGCCGCCGCCGTCGGGCGACATCGAGTTCCAGTAGAAGGTGTGGTTCCAGACCTGCGCCGCATTGTTGAAGAGGCCGCCGGGCTCGGCCTGACGGACGATGTCGTCGAGGGAGGCACCGGCGAGGTCGGTGCCCTCGATGAGGCCGTTGAGGTTGTTGACATAGGCGGCGTGGTGTTTGCCGTAGTGGAAGCTGATGGTGCGAGCGCTGATATGGGGATCGAGCGCGTCGTCAGCGTATGGAAGGGCGGGAAGTTCGATGGCCATGACTACTCCTGATGGGGACTCTGCAGCGCCGCCCAACTTAACGGGCGCGAGATTGCACTGCACCGCCATCAGGTCGGCCGAGCTGACGGGAGGTCAGTCGGCTGGTGAGCCGCGCCACTCGATCAGGAGTCGCGTGATCTCCTGGCGGCTGACCTCTGGGGGAGCGGAGATCAGGAGCACGGCGTTTCTCGACAGGGACGCGAACCAGACGACATCAGTTCTGGTCGGATCTGTCGCTTCGGTTGGCGTGACTACGAGTTCGTCGGACTGACCGAGATGGTCGGCGGTCGTGTCCGGGCTCCATCGATCTCGCGCCTGCTGGAGATACTCGAGCCCGGCTTCGCTCCGTCCGGCAAACAACCAAACGTCGGCCACCCGGCTGGTGTCATGCAGCAGCCGGAGCGCTCGAAACGGTTGGCTGTTCTCGGCCAGCACGCTCAGGGTGTCGCCGGTGGGAGTGGGGATGTCGTCGACGATCGGCGACGGTTCCCATGGCGCCGGAATGCCTCCCAGAATCTGGTCGGCGAGGTGCATGTCATCGGAGAAGTCGGTGTCGCCAATCAGGCTTCCGGTGATCACGTTCACCGCTTGGCTCTCCCACGGGGTAAGGCCCTGCCGAACGGAGCGTTCGACACCTGTGCTGTCGGAATCTGCAGCTTGGGTGGAGTCCAGAGGAGCGATCGTTTCGGAAGCTCCCTGCTGAGGATCAGGTCGATCGACAGAGTGGGGGAGTTCGGAAGGGGACGACGGAACTGTCGGAGCCGGCAGAGTCGGAGCCGCCACCGGACCAGGCGCGGGATTGAGAAGGCTCCACACCATCCATCCCCCGACCACGGTGGCGATCAGGGCGAGGGTGATGAGAGAAACGTCCCGTTTCGCAGTGGACTTCTCCTCGGGTTCCATCCCTTACTGGTCGGCACACCGTGGGATCGAGATGAGGTCGGTCACCAAACCAGCTCAGAGCGTGGTATTGCGATCCAGTAGGAAGTCGACGAGCCACACGCCCACGGTCGGTCCGTCCGTAGGGTCGTCATCAAGACGACGCCGGGCCGATTCGACGGCATCGGGGTCGATGCGATCGATCCGGGCATCGATCAGCAAACGCACGTAGTCGGCATCGAGTTCGGGATGGTCCTGCACACACATGATGTTGTCGCCAACGAGATAGGCGGGATGGTTGGCCGTGGTACCTGTGGCGATTGAGCGGGCACCAGGAGGAAGCTCGGTGACAACGTCCTTGTGCATGGCGTTGATCTTGACTTCGCCCCCCGCAAACCATCGGGTTGGCTCAACGATGGTGTCCTGGGGTCCGACCTTCCACGTCTCGGCCCGCTCGACCGAACCACCTAGGACTTCAGCGATCATCTGGTGTCCGAAACACACGCCTGCGATTCTTGCACCGGCGGTGGCGGCGGAAGCGAGCCAGTCGCGAAACGCCACGACCCAACTCGCGTCGGAGAAGGCGCTCTCCCGTGAGCCGGTGATCATCCAGCCATCGCACTCGTGGGGTGACGCGGGTAGTTCACCATCAACTACCGCGTAGGTGATCACCTCGAGGCGGGGTTCGGCGGCATGCAGGAGACGGCGGTAGACGAGGTCGTAGTCGCCGCCTGTCGACTCCTGCAGATCGACAGGTATGTGCTCGCACATCAAGACACCAATGCGAGCCAGAGGGTCCGTCGCGGGCCCGGCCGTGCTGTCGCTCATGTCAGATCCGTTCGAAGTACCGACGAAGCTCCCAGTCGGTGACGGCCTGGTCGTAGGCCTCACACTCCTGGGTGAAGAACCAGCCGTAGTGGTCGACAACGTCGTCTCCGAGTAGTCGCCGGGCGTCGGCGCTCGACTTGAAACGGTCGTTGGCTTCGCGAAGGGTGGTCGGCACGGTGGCGATATCGGCAGCGGAGTAGACGTCGCCGGAGAATTCGTCGGGCGGCTCGATCTGGTTGGCGATGCCGTCGAGGCCGCTGGCCAGAGCTGCCGCGTAGGCCAGATAGGGGTTGACGTCGGCGCCGGGTATGCGGCATTCGATTCGCAGGCTCGGCCCTGATCCGACGATACGGAATCCCGCGGTGCGATTGTCGGTGGACCATGCCAGGCGGGTGGGAGCCCACGACTGCTCTTGGTAGCGCTTGTAGGAGTTGACCGTGGGGGCGTAACAGGGCATCAGTGTCGGGGTGTGGCGCATCCATCCACCGAGGAACCAGCGGAACACATCGCTGCGTTCGGCCTGTTCAGCCGTACCGGAGAAGGCGTTGTGGCCGTCCTTCCAGAGGCTCAGATGTATGTGGCAGCTGCTGCCCGGCTGCCCGGTGTGGGGCTTGGCCATGAAGGTGACGCTGACTCCCTGAGAGTCGGCGAGTTCCTTCATGGCCTGCTTCATGAGTACGTGTCGGTCGGCCATGTCGAGGACTTCGGAATAGCGAATGTTGAGCTCGTGCTGACCAATGGCGGCTTCACCCTTGGAGTTCTCGACCGGGATTCCCGAGTCGCGCAACACCCGTCGGGCGGCACCGACGTAGTCCTCGACGCGTGCCCCTTGCAGCAGGTGGTAGTCCTCGACGTACCAGCCAGCGGCGGTGAGATCGACGTAGCCCTTCTCGTGAGCCTCCCGGTAGGTGTCCCGGTAGAGAAAGAACTCGAGTTCGGACGCGGCCTTGGCGGTGTAGCCCGATTCGGCTGCCACCTCGAGCTGGCGTCGCAGGATCGACCGGGGCGCAACCCCGACGTTGGTGTGGGTGCTGTCGTCGACCACGTCGCAGAGCACCATCACGGTGCGTTCGGTCCATGCACAGCGACGCATGGTCGAGAAGTCGGGCACCATGTGGAAGTCGCCGTAGCCACCTTCCCAGTTGGTGTAGGCGTAGCCGTCGACCGGTTCCATCTCCATGTCGACGGCGAGCAGGTAGTCGCAGGCGTGAGTGCCGTCGTCGATGGTGTCGAGAAAGAAGTCGGCATCGGAGCGCTTGCCGAGAAGCCTCCCGTAGTGATCGGTGAAGGCGAGGATCACCGTGTCGATGTCGCCGGACTCGACGAGTTGACGAAGGTCTTCCAGCGTCAGAGGCTCTCTGGAGGTCATGTGATCGTCCTTTCGGCCGCGCCGACTACATCGCCGGTACATGCTGCATTGAATATCAGGGTGGCGAACTCTCGGGTGAACTCGACCGGATTTCCCCCGGCTGATGGGTCGGCTATGGCACCGGCCGCGATGATGTCACTGGAATCGGCGTCGACGCCGAGCTCTACGAGAGTGTGGGGCACGTCCATCGCTGAGCGCATCTCGAGCACTCGATCAAGGAAGCCGTCGAAGCCGCCGCCGATGCCGGTGTAGGCGGCCACCGACTCGATCACCGTCGCGATGGCCGGCCGGTTGGCGACCAGAACGTAGGGCATCACCACGGCGTTGGTCATGCCGTGGTGAGTGTTGAAGACCGCGCCGATGGGATGGGCCAAAGCGTGCATTCCGCCGAGCCCTTTTTGAAAGGCGACAGCACCCATGGCCGCGGCGGTCATCATGTGGCCACGGGCCTCGATGTTGCCGGGGTCGGCGACGACCTTGGGGAGATTGTCGAGAACGAGCCGCACTCCCTCCAAGCCGATTCCGTGCGACATCGGGTGGTAGTTCGGGGCACAGAGAGCTTCGAGTGAATGCGAAAGGGCATCGATGCCCGTGCCCACGGTGAGGCCCCGGGGCAGCCCGACGGTGAGCTCTGGGTCGCAGATGACCGCCACCGGAAGCATCTTGGGGTGAAAGACGATGACCTTCCGGTGGGTGTCCTCGTCGATGACAATGCCGGCTCGTCCCACCTCGGAGCCAGTTCCGGCGGTGGTGGGCACGGCGATCACCGGAGCGATAGTCGCCGGATTGGCACGGGTCCAGTTGTCGCCGATGTCCTCGAAGTCCCACACCGGTCGGTGCTGCCCGGCCATCAGGGCCACGACCTTTCCGACATCGAGAGCGGAACCGCCTCCGAGAGCGATCACACCGTCGTGGCCACCGGACCGAAAGCACTCGACCCCGGCCTCGATGTTGTTGCCGACCGGATTGGGTTGCATCTCGCTGAAGAATCCGACGTAGAGGCCGGCTCGTCTGCAGATCTCGTTGATGGCTTCCGCTACCGGGAGTTTCATCATCCCGGGATCGGTGACCACCAGAGGGCTCTTGATGCCGGCTTCGGCACACACTTCGGCCAGTTCGGTGATGCGACCCGGGCCGAATCGCATGGAGGTGGGGTAGCTCCAGTTGGCGTTGGTCATCACGAACCTCCGGGTGGCGTGAGACGAAGATGGTACGACTTGGCGCGGGTGAGCATGGTGTAGCCGAGTCGAGAAAGCGTGATTCCCTTGCCGGTGTCCTTGACCCCGGTCCAGGCCAGCGACGGATCGAGATAGTCGGCTCGGTTCATGAACACCGTTCCGGTCTGCAGTTGATTGCCGATCGAGCGGGCAGCCTCGGGGTCTGCGGTCCAGATGGAGGCCGACAGCCCGTAGTCGCTGTCGTTCATCATCTCGATGGCCTCGTCGTCGGAGTCGACCGGCATGACACCGACGATCGGGCCGAAGCTCTCGCGGGTCATGACGGGCATGGAATGGTCGACGTCGATCAGAATCTCCGGAGCGAGGTAGGGAGAGCCGGTGTTGTCGTTCCACACACCGACAGTCTTGGCGAGAAGAGGGCGGGCGCCGTCAGAGGCTGCTTCGGAGAGTTGAAGACGAACGGCGTCGGCGGCCCGGGCTGTGACCATCGGGCCAAGTGTGGTTTCCGGATCGGTTGGATCGCCGAGCCTGAGGGCACCGGCCTCCTCGACCATCGCGTCGACGAACCCGCGATAGATCGAACGGTCGACGTAAACCCGTTCGATCCCGCAACACGACTGTCCGGAGTTGAAGAACGCTCCCTCGGCAACGTTGGCGGCGGCGAATTCCAGGTCGGCGTCGGCCCGCACGTAGGCAGGATCCTTGCCTCCGAGTTCCAACCCGACTTCGGTGAAGGTGCCGGCGGCCGCCCGTTCGATGCTGCGTCCGCCTTCGACTGATCCGGTGAAGTTCACCCGGTCGACGCGATTGTCGGCCAGGGTCCGCCCGACCTGTTCGTGGCTCAACACGAGATTGGTGAACACGCCGCCGGGGATGCCAGCGCCATCGGCAGCCTGCTGAAGCCGTTCGCCGATCAGCAAGGTCTGGCTGGCGTGCTTCAGCACCACCACATTTCCGGCCATGAGAGCCGGCACGATCGAGTTGACGGCGGTGAGCAGCGGATAGTTCCACGGCGCGATCACCAATATCAGGCCGAGTGGCTCCTGAGTGATGTAGCGGTCGAAGCCCTCGAGCGGCTCGCTCACAATGGGAGCGAGGCACGACTCAGCGATCGAAATCATGTGTTGAGCGCGCTCGGCGAAACCTCCGATTTCGCCACGACCGAACCTGATCGGGCGGCCCATCTGCCAGGCCAACTCGTTGATGATCGGGTCGGTCATGGCCACGACCTGATCGACGAACGCCGTGCACACAGCGGCCCGCTCGGCGACGGTGGAAGTACCCCACGAAATCTGCGCGGCCCGAGCAGTCTGTAGTGCGTCCTCGAGTTGCGTGTCGGTGCTGCGGGCTCTGGATGCGTAGGTCGAGCCGTCGACCGGCGTGATGATGGATACTTCCTGCATGGGCGTCGCTTCCGAGTCGGAGGTGCTGGGCAATGACTACCGTGAAAATACAGCCGAGGTGGCTGGATGCCGATACGGGTGCTGAGTTGGCGGCAACGACCCGCCAAAGCCGCCGACATTTCTGGAGGTCTTCAATTGGCTGGTGACGACAATCCGCAGCCCCTTGGCGGAAACGAGATGCCGAGGTTCGCAGGCCCGGCCAGCTTCATGCGGCTGCCGAGTCGATCTGCACCGGCCGATCTCGACGTGGCGGTGGTGGGAGTTCCGCTCGATATTGGAACCTCCAACCGTCCGGGTGCCAGATACGGCCCGAGGTCGATTCGGGCCGAGTCGGTGTTGATTCGCCCCTACAACATGGCCACCGGTGCTGCCCCGTTCGACAGTCTCCGTATCGACGACTGCGGCGACGTGGCGGTCAACCCCTACAACCTCGGTGACTCGATCTCACGAATCGAGGCCCACTACGAAGAGCTTCTCTCCGACGACGTCATCACCGCGTCGATCGGTGGCGATCACACGATCGTGTTGCCGATCCTGCGGGCAATGGTGGCCAAGCATGGTCCGGTCGGGGTGATCCATGTAGACGCTCACACCGATATCAACGACTCGATGTTCGGCGAACAGATCGCCCACGGAACCCCGTTTCGTAGGGCGGTCGAAGAGGGATTGCTCGATTGTGAAAGGGTCGTTCAGATCGGCGTGCGAGGCACCGGCTACGCGGCCGACGACTTCGACTGGTCGCGGCAGCAGGGTTTCCGGGTCGTGCCGGCCGAGGAGTGTTGGCACCGGTCGTTGGATCCTCTGATGGCCGAGGTTCGTGACCAGGTCGGGGGCGGGCCTGTCTATCTGAGCTTCGACATCGACGGCCTCGATCCGGCGTTTGCCGCGGGAACCGGCACTCCTGAGATCGGTGGCCTCACCACGATTCAGGGAATGGAGGTCATTAGAGGTTGTCGAGGGCTCGACCTTGTGGGGGTCGATCTCGTGGAGGTGTCGCCTGCCTACGACACATCAGGAAACACGGCGTTGCTGGGGGCCAACCTTCTCTACGAGATGTTGTGTGTGCTGCCCGGCTAGCAGGGTCCGGCTTGGAATCTGCCCATGAACGTGACCATTTCCTGACTCGAAGCCTGGGCTTGGCGAGCGATCGTGCGGCCCAACCCGTCGACTCGGGGCTGCCACCGTTCGCGGGGCTGGAAAGTCTCGGTGCGAACCGATCCCGTGGTTCTGATGGCACCCATGTCGATCTCCAGGACCCGTTCGGCACATTTCTTGACGCCGTTCTCGCACTTCCACATCTCGACCCAGGTCATCTTCACGTGTTTCACCTGGAACCCGAACTCGGCGATCATCTCCACGTGGTTGTTGGTGATCCATTCGCCCCACTTGTCGACGAGCGCCGCTGAGGTCGCGGCAAGGCCTTCGAGGACCACGACCGGCACCTGTGGGAGTGACGTCGGGATGTCGATCCCGAGAGCGTCCTCATCTCCGGCGATGACCGTTGCTCCCGAGGCGGCAGCGCCGAGGGCATCGTCCACTGTGCGCGTGGTGAGGCCCTTGACGGCCCCGGCCACGTTGAGCGCAGAGGATGCACCGGCGAACACGTCTCGCCACCAGCGCAGTTCGCCGGCGATACGCCTCGCCTCCTGGGGGCCGGAGGAACTCGGACGAACGGTGACCCACCAGTTGACCTTCACGTCCTTGTCGAACGAGTCGAGAACCCGTCGCTCCACGTTGTCGTCGGGGTAGCAGGCTCCGTCGGAGTCTTCGGCCAGACCGATCGGTCCGCCCCATCGTGTCGGCGAGCCGGTGCTGAGTCCGAGGCATTCGTCGAGCATGCGTTTCAGTTCGGCGGCCCGGTCTTCGGCGTCGTCGGCTTCCTCGTCGAGACGGTCGGCTTCCTCTCGAGCATCTTTGGCCTTCTGATTAGCGGCGTCGCGCGCCTCGTCTGCTTCGCGTTTGGCGTCGTTGGCGGCCTCTTCGGCGTCTTGAGCTTCTTCGAGGGCCTTGGCCCGGGCGGCCTGGTCGGCCTCCCATGCTTCTCGACGGGCGGCGCGTGCTCCTTCGGCGTCGAGTGCCTCCCAGTCGCTCTCGGTCTGTTCGGCCGACTCTTGGGACGGGTCGGACTGATACTGATCCCATGCCTCACCGGCTGCTTCACGACGGAGACGGAGATCAGTGCCGGTGATTCGTTCGCCGGTCTCGGAGTCTTCGATCCACGATTCTTCCTCGCTTGGTGGTGGTGCGTCGCGATTTCGTTCGGCCTTCTGACGATCGTCCTTGGCGTCGTTGGCATCGCTGTCGGCATCGTCAGCGTCGGAGCGGGCGTCGTCGGCTTCGGATTCGGCGTCTTCGGCGCTGGTCTCGGCATCGTCGGCCGAAGTGCGTTTGGATTCGGCGTCGGCTTTGGCCTCTTCGTACTTGCGGCGAAGGCGATCGCACGGCCCCTCTGCCTCGGCGCCTGTCGTGGTCGCGATGGGCGATCCAGTGGTGGTCGACTTGGTGGTGGTCGGCGTCTCGGTGGGGCCATCGTTCTCACGGGTGCGGCTAAAGAAGTATCCGCCGACGATGAGAGCCAAGCCGCTGAGCAGGGCGGTGAGTCCCCACGGGAAGCCTCCATCGTCGTCGCTGGTCTCGGGACGAGTGGTGGAGTCGTCCTTGGTTGTGGAGCCCTTCGATGTGGACTCATCGATGGTGGATGCTGGAGCGTCCGTGGCGGTGGAAACGGTTGACGATGGTGCGGCTTCAGCCGGGGCGAGTTCGTCGAGAGCGGTCATGAACTCCGACATTCCCGAACCCGCCGACACGGCGTATGAGCACGACAATTCACCCGGATTGAATCTGTACTCGCCTCCCGAACCCTCGAGAGCGAAGTTCTCGGTGAACGTGTCGCCGCCTCCGCTGGTCGTCATCATGAAGTCGAGTCCGGAGTAGGTGATCTTGCCCCACGTGACCTGACCCGATGTGAACTGATACAGGGCCACGTCCATATCGTCGGGTGTGCTGCCCTCCATCACGTAGGCCTCGAAAAGAGCCGACCAGTCGGCGCCGCATGCCGACTCCTCGTCGGACCCCGCCGCGTAGCTCGATGCCGTCATGTCGAGCTGGATCGGGAACGGTCCGTACTCGATCTTCGGGTACGGGTTCCCGACCAGGACCCGAGGGATTGGAGCCATCAACGCCGGGAAGGTCGGGTATGTCGTGGCGAAGGTGTTGCCGGGCTGGTAACCCCCACTGGCCGGTGTCTTGAATGCGAACGATCGGTAGCCGATGTCGCGTCCGAATTCGCCTGATGGGGTGAAGGCGATGAAGCCGTTGCTGAAGACCAGGGCGGTGGTGTTGGTGGTGGTGGGCTGGAAGCTCGATCCGTTGTTGCTCAACGCGTCGACATACCAGCCGTTGCCATTGCTTGTGCATCGAATGACGAGTGCGTCAGATGTGTCGGTGAAGAGGTCGTATGGGGCGAGGCTCGGTGCTATCCAGGACGGGCTACCCGCTCGCTGGAACGCCCGGCCTAGCTCGTAGATGTACATCGAGCTCCGGCATGGCGCACCTTCGCCGTAGTTGCCGGCGGTGTGAGCACCCCAGATCGTGATGCCTCCTCCGAATGGACGGGGTCCGGGGTTCATCGACCGGGCAACTGTCACATGGGTGCCCAGGGCCTCTTGTGGCTCGTCGCTCGCCACGTCGATTCCGAGTCCCGTGATCAGTTCGTCGACGGAACTGGCGAACGTCCCACCGAATGTCGGAACCTGGGACTTGTCGAAGACTCGCCAGTAATCGCCCCACAGTTCGTTGGCGCTGCTGGGAACTCCGTTGTCCGGAGTGACCCTGACCAAGGTCGGTGACCCGGCGTTTCGCTCCCCGTTCTCGGTGATGATGTCATCGGTTCCGTCGAAGTCGAGGTCGGTCGAGATCGCGAACGACTGCAGATTGACGATCGCCTCGAACTCGTCGGTGATGGAAATGTCGCCGGAGTCGTCGACCACCTCGGCGCCGAACGGCGAGATGGGCTGGCGTGGTGGCACCTCGGTGATGAGGGGGCTGTCTCCGCTCACGAGCGATCGCAGTATGTCTTCGAGGCCGGCTCCCTCGAACTGGGGTGGCCATGGGTCGACCCCGGCTCCGGCGGTGGGCAGGCCTGCGCTGCGGACGTCAGCGGTTGCCGGCCCGACGGCCAGTGCGGCTTGCGCGGCCAGGGCTGTGATCAGAACCGCGATGATGATGAGTCGACGACGCATCACTACCCCCTTCAGATGTGATGTGCGCCACCATTGTTGTCGATCCTTCGATGCTGTGCCCGTGGAACGACAACAGCCGTCGGAATGGGTCAGAATGCAGGTGCTTGATCAATCGGGGAGGATTCATGGACCGCACGATCGCCGGCCGGGTGATGATGGCTCTCGGTGCTGTCCTTGCTGTCGTGGGACTGGTGGGAGTGTTGACCGGTGGCGACGACGAGACCGAAGTTGCGCCGGTCGTAACCACAACAGAGGCTCCGGCCACCACCACCACGACTACGACGACCACGACAACTACGACATTGGCTCCGGAAACCGTCGATAGCTTCCTGGCGGTGTTCAACGCCGCGTTCGACACTGGCGATGTGGATGTGCTGGTTGATCGACTAGCCGAGGCGACCATCGAGCGGTACGGATTCGATCAGTGCACCACCCACTTGATGGGTATCTTGCCCCAGCCACAGGGGCTGTCGTTGCGTCGAACGGTTGGGGTCGGACCATGGGACTACGTGACCGACGACGTCACCACCTCGCTGGGTGAGGTCACCGCGCTCGAGGTGGATCGTGTCGTCAACGGCGAGACGATCATCCAGGAGCTCCATTGGCAGCTCACCGGCGGGATCTTCACCTGGTTCACCGACTGCGGCGAACCGCTGATCATCGACTAGTTGGTGACTCCCGAAAGCCATGAGACCAGGTCGGCGACCACTTCGTCGCGGTTGATCTCGTTGAGCATCTCGTGCCGGCCATCGGGGTAGAGATTGGCGGTGACGCGCTCGACACCGAGCACCGCGAAGTTGGTGGCCAGAGCGCTCACGCTCTCGCCGAATCCACCCACCGGATCCTGCATTCCCGACATCACGAGCACGGGCACGTTCTTCGGAATCTTTGCCTCGGCTTCGTCTTCCCAGGCTTCGACCATTCCCCGGACCATGTCGGCGACAAATCCGTTCGACAGTGGAGCACCGCACCAGGGATCGTTGATGTATTCGCTGACCTCGTCGGTGTCGCAGCTCAACCATTCGAATCCGTTGGCGCTGTCGCTGGTGAACGGCTCGTTGAAGCCGGCGAACATGGCAGCGAAGAGATCGCTCGGAGAGTCGGGGTCGGCGTCGGCCATGGAGTCGAGCAGCGGAAGGAGTTCGTCGGATCCTTCGAGCCCGCGTGAGCTCCCGCTGAGAACCACCCCGGAGAGGTCGTTGCCCCAGCGTTCGATGTATCCCTGGGCCACGAAGGAGCCCATGCTGTGACCGAACAGCACTATCTCGGCCTCGGGATGGTCGGTACGAATGCGGTCACTGACGACGGAGGCATCGTCGAGCATGGCGGCCCATCCACCGGGACGAGCGATTCCGTGGGTTCCGTGCCGGTCGGCGGTGCGTCCGTGGCCCCGATGGTCGTGGGCGTAGACCCCGAAGCCGGCTTCGGTCAGCGCGATGGCCGCTCGGGCGTAGCGCTCGAGGTGTTCGCTGGCGCCGTGCATCATCTGCACGATCAGTTTGGGTTCGGTGTCGGGCAACCAATTGGTGGCCTCGAACTGCACGCCGTCGCGGCCAGTGAGTGTGAGGTCGGTGCGATTTGCCATGAACGTTCCCTTCGTGGAACTCGTCTTCGTATGCGAACTGTCTTCTGGAGTGAACTATGGAGCCGATTCACCCAATTCCCCTCCCCCCCCAATCCCCTCCCCCCAATCCGAAATCAGGGGGCGTGAGCCACAAGAATTGTGGCTCACGCCCCCTGATTTGGGATGGAGGGAAGGGGAGGTGAGGGGATCGAGATGGCGAGGGCTTGGATGGTTGGGGTTGTGAGTTCGGGGAGGAGTTGGGGGGCCAGC
>JAJCXW010000180.1 GCA_029263235.1 Acidimicrobiales bacterium | reverse complement strand
GCACACCGTCGCGCTTGATCGACCCGCTCGCCACCAGAGAATCGAGGCCGGACAACACGTTGGGCACACTCATGTTGGAGCGGCCGACGATCTCGTCGAGGGTGGTCGGACCATCATCGACGCAGTCGATCAGATCGATGGCATCGGGGTCCTCGCGAGCGTCGCCTCGGTGGCGAGCGGCGGTGGTGGCCTCACAAAGTCCGAGCGCCACCACAATGTCGTCGACGTCGCGGGCGGGCTGGCAGCCGTCGGAGAGAAGCTGGTTGGCGCCATCGGCGGCCTTGTTGCGCAGCGACCCCGGAACGGCCATGACCGGAATGTCGCGACGGATTGCTTGCTCGACGGTGAGCAGGGACCCACCAGCATGACGCGATTCGACCACCACCACGAGATCTGACATGGCGGCCAACAGCCGATTGCGAGCCGGGAATCGCCACGGCTCGGGTTGGGCCCCGAGTGGCGCCTCGGTGCACAACATTCCTCTTTGTGCGACCGCCTGCCACAGGTCGAGATGCCGGCGCGGATAGACCACGTCGGGGCCACTCCCGGCCACGGCCAGAGGCGGGGCGCCGTCGACGCTCAGGGCGCCTCGATGAGCAGCCCCATCGATTCCCAGGGCGAGGCCCGAGACCACCACAACATCAAGTTCCGCGAGGTCGCGGCCGAGTTCGAAGGCGATCTCGCGACCCAGCGGGCTGCATCGTCGGGTACCGATGATCGCCACCCGAGGCAGCAAGTTGTCGGGGAGGTGACCGATTCGGAACAGAACAGGAGCCGGGTCGATGTCGGCGGTGAGTGTGGTTGGGTGCGACTCGTCGTGCCAGCAACTGACTGTGATGCCGAGCTCGCTGAGGGTCGTGGAGAGTTGGGATTGCATTGCGAACCGTGAGGCCGTCGCCCACCCCTCGAGCACCGGAGCAGGAGCAACCTCGGATCCGACTCGGCCCGAGACGACCCGTTGCCAAGCCGTCTCCGGCTCATCGACAGTCAGAAGACGGCCGAGTCGATGGGGCGTGGCTCCGGGCAGTGCGGCCAGACTGGCGATTATCAGGGGCCGATCAGTCATCGTCGCCCCCCATGGCCGGCCTGGATCTCAGGGTGAGGGCCGCCGACACATCGACGAATCGGAGCTCCGGCCCGGCATCGTCGAGATCTCTGATGGTGCGAGCCACACATCGGACTCGGCGGAGCCCCCGGCCACTCAGACGGCCACTGGCCAATGCCTCGCGAACCACACCGCGAGCTGCAGGGTCGAGAGGCGCATTCTCCTCGAGCTGAGAGTCGGTGAGTTCGGCGTTGGTGGAAGCACCACGCCGACGAGCCAGCTCCCTCACCTCGGCCACTCTGAGGGCCACGTCGGCCGATGACTCCTCACGACCGCCATCGAGCAGAGCCACCGGGTCGGGGCGGCCGATCTGCACCATCACGTCGATGCGATCGAGAAGAGGCCCGGACACTCGCCTGGCGTATCGGGCCCGGGCCGGGGGCGGGCACCGACAGGCGATGGATCCTCCCTCCCCACACGGGCACGGGTTCATCGCCGCCACCAAGAGAAGTCGTGCCGGATGTTCGTCGCTACCGCCGCTGCGGGCCACCCTCACGACGCCCTCCTCGAGTGGTTGTCGCAGGGCATCGAGGACACTCGGGGCGAACTCGCCGATCTCGTCGAGAAACAGCACCCCGTTCGAAGCCATGCTGACCTCTCCGGGCCGAGACCGGCCGGTTCCTCCTCCCACCAACGCGGCCATGGAAGCAGAGTGATGCGGGGCCCGCCACGGCGGTCTTCTGATCAGTCCGGAGGGTGGGAGACGACATCCGGCAGCACTGTGGAGCCGGGTGACTTCGTGGGACTCGCGGTCGGTGAGATCGGGCAGAAGCCCCGGGAGGCGCCGGGCCAGCATGGTCTTGCCCGCACCGGGCGGCCCCACGAGAAGGGAGTGGTGTCCGCCCGCCGCGGCCACCTCCAGCGCCCACTTGGCAGCCTGCTGGCCCTTCACATCAGCGAGGTCGGGATCGCAGGGTGGATCGTCCTCGATGACGCCCACATCGATCTCGGGCCACGGAGCCGAGCCGTTGAGCGCGGCGCTGAGATTGGAGAGACGGTCGACCGGCCGGACCCGGCCCGATGCGATGATCGAGGTGATCTGAGCATCGGCGTCGGCGACCACCACGGTGGGGGCCTCGATCGCATCGACCAGCGAGAACACTCCCGGCACCGGCCGAATCGAACCATCGAGACCGAGTTCGCCCACGAGCCCGAGCCCATCGAGCGACTCGGGGGCAACCTGACCAGATGCGGCGAGAACTCCCACCGCTATCGGCAGATCGAGCCCGGCACCCACCTTCGGGACGTCGCCGGGGGCGAGATTGACGGTGATCCTCCGCATGGGCCACTCGAGATCGCTCGACAGGATCGCGGCTCTGACCCGATCTCTCGCCTCTCGACACGACAGGTCGGGGAGCCCGACGATCGTGAACCCGGGGAGCCCGTTGGCCACATGGACCTCGACCTGGACGGGCCGGCCGAGGATCCCCGACAGGGTTGCGGAACGGACGGTTGCGAGCATGGTGGTCTCCAGAAGTCGCGAAATCGGAGACCGCCATGGGCCGGCGGCGAGCTGAGGTTGAAACTATCGGAGGGCTGTGACAGCGATGTCCGCGTCGCCGTCGCGGCGCCGTCAGAGAATTTCGCGTATGTACCTGGCGACCGCGTCCAGCTGCTCTTCGGTGAGCGACGACGAGAACGACGGCATCTGGTTGCGTCCGGAACTGATCACTTCGACCAACGCCCCGATATTGGGAAACTCGAGATCGAAGTCGTTGCCATGCAGCCGGGGTCCGGAGCCACCTCCTCCGCTCGCTCCGTGACAGCGTTTGCAGCTGCCGCCAAAGACGTCGCGGCCGGCCACGAGCACCGGATCGGCCGTGCCGTCGGCCCCCACGGGAACCTCGGGCGGTGAGCCGGCGCACGACGCCGCGACAACAGTCACGGCGATCATCATGAGGAAGTTTCTGCGCACGCCCATTCCCGGTGTTGTGTTGTCGGACCCAGAGACGATACTGACCAGATGGGAATGGACCCCACCAGGCCTCAACGCCGTCGACCCACCGACTATTTCTACGTAGCAGCAGCGCTGCTCGTGGTGATCGTGTTGCTCCTCTGGGCCGTGGGGGCGTAGTGGACAATCCGGAGGCCTACGGCGAGGTCGAGGTGCGCTTCATGCAGCCCTATCAGGCCACCAAGGCCTACCTGTGTCCCAACTGCAACCGCGACATCCCACCCGGCACCGGCCATTGGGTGGTGGTGCCGGCGGGCGAGCCCGATCTCCGACGCCACTGGCACCGAGGGTGCTGGGACGGCCGCAAGACCCGGAATCGTCCTCGCTGACCCGACGATCAGAAGGCGGCCTCGATCACTTCGATTCGCGGCCCGACCACGGTGGCCACATCGAACCGGAGCTTCCCGCGTAGGTCGTGGGAGTCGAGCCAGCTCATGGCGGTTCGGCGAAGGAAGCGTTGCTTGCGGTGATCGACGGCTTCGGCCCCATGACCGAATCGGTCTGATGATCGGGTCTTGACCTCACAGAAGATGATTTCGTCGTCGCGCGTGAGCACGAGGTCGAGCTCGCCACCTCGCACTTGCCAGTTTCGATCGACGACCAGATAGCCAGCGGTCTCGTAGTGGCGGGCCACCTGGGCCTCGCCCCATCTACCCAATGCAACTCGCGACTTGTCCACGCCGCGAAAGCTAGTGACGCCGAGTGACAGTGAGTTTCGGATCAGGCCGGACAGAGCGCCGGCTCATGACCGGGCTTCAGTTGAAGCGCCTTTCCTTGACCTTGGCGGCCTTGCCGACTCGGTCGCGCAGGTAGTAGAGCTTGGCTCGTCGCACGTCGCCGCGACTGGCTACCTCGATCTTCTCGATCACCGGAGCGTGAATGGGGAAGGTTCGTTCGACCCCGACGCTGAAACTCACCTTGCGAACGGTGAAGCTCTCGCGAACACCGCTGCCCTGGCGACGAATCACCACTCCCTCGAAGAGCTGGGTGCGGTGACGATTGCCCTCGATGACCTTTACGTGCACCTTGAGCGTGTCGCCCGGCGAAAAGTCGGGGACATCATCACGAAGGTTTTGATTGTCGATCAGATCGGTGGGCTGCATCGCACTGCGCTCCGGCGGGAGAGAATGAATATCCGGCTGGTCTACAGACCTGACCGACGCACGAGTCTAGAGCGACGGTCACGAGACCCCACCCTCTGAAACCCCTACTCGACGGATTGATCGTCGGAGTCGGCCAACAGATCGAATTCGTCGAGCAGGCGGCGGTCGTCGTCGTCGAGTCCACCACGAGCGGCAACCAGATCGGGGCGTCCGTCGAGTGTGCGTCGGAGAGCCTGGGCTCGGCGCCATCGCTCGACACGGGCGTGATCTCCGGATCGCAGTACCTCGGGCACCTGCCAGCCTCGAAAGTCGCTGGGTCGGGTGTAGTGCGGGTATTCGAGAAGTCCATCGCTGAACGACTCGTCTCCGGTCGAGTCGGAGTTTCCGAGCACTCCCGGAACCAGTCTTCCGACTGCCTCGAGGATCAGCAGCGCCGCGACCTCGCCGCCGGCCAGCACCATGTCACCCACGGAGATCTCTCCGTCGACCAAGTGTTCGCGAACTCTCTCGTCGACCCCTTCATAGCGGCCGCACAACAACGAGAACCCATCGAGACCGGCCAGTTCCTCGGCCATGGCCTGATCGAAGGTTCGCCCCGAGGGCGATAGGTAGTAGAGCGGTCGCGGCGGGTCGACGGCCTCGACCGACTCGAACAACGGCTCCGGCTTCATCACCATGCCTGCTCCCCCTCCGAAGGGGGCGTCGTCGACGGTGCGGTGGGCGTCGGTGGTGGCGTCTCGCAGATCGTGGACCCTCACATCGAGCAGTCCGTCGCGTCGGCCTCGACCGATGACCGATTC
>JAJCXW010000179.1 GCA_029263235.1 Acidimicrobiales bacterium | reverse complement strand
TTCAACGCCGACCGGATCCACAGCTACCTCAACGACGAATCACCAGACCAATACGAGGCCGCCTACGCTGCCACCAACACCGACCAGCCAATGGTTGGAATCCAATGAAACGAGTCTCCACGAGACCCAGTGCGAATCAGTCAGGCAGACCGCAGTGTTCTCACGCCGAGCAAGCGCACGAGCTTTGTAGGCAGACTCTGCGTCTCATCGTCGGACAAACCGCCCGGCTTGGGCCGGAGTCGAGTGGCCGATGGGTGTCGATCGCTGGGTCTGTGCGGGTTGGCCACGCCATTTGCGAAGTCGTTCTGATCGGGGTCATTCTCCGGGGCAACTCGGAGCCCGGTCAGTGCCCGCGGTCTTCGTCGATGGTCTCCCGGATGACGTCGGCGTGGCCGGCATGCCGAGCGGTTTCCTCAATCATGTGCAGAGCCACGAATCGCAGGTTCCGGTCGGCCATTTCCGGCCACAATCACCTGGAACCATCGTCGCTCCCAAATCGCCGAGTGCCTGAGAAGGCTTAGGAGGGACAGCGAACTCACGGTCGGCGTCAGCCGCGCCTCCGCATCCGAGAGACCATGGACTTTGCCGATCAACGCGTCGCGCTGGTAGTCGAGGAACTCGCGTAAGCCTGCCCGCTCT
The DNA here is from genome assembly GCA_029263235.1 of Acidimicrobiales bacterium. Taxonomy (GTDB): domain Bacteria; phylum Actinomycetota; class Acidimicrobiia; order Acidimicrobiales; family Aldehydirespiratoraceae; genus SZUA-87. The sequence continues at coordinate 2,310 of JAJCXW010000179.1, read as the reverse complement.
GTCTCAGGATTCGGCATGGCTCCCGACATGCAGCAACCCTACGGGTCGCTTTGGGCTAGAACTCGACGATGCGCATCGATGTCCCAGACCTTGTTCGACAGCGCGCCATGTCGAACGGGGAGGCCGGACAGGAATGGCTCGACGCGCTGCCTGAGTTGGTCGCTGTGCTCTGCGATACGTGGGGCCTTTCTCTTGGTCCCACGTATCGAGGCGGGACGGCGTCATATGTTGCCGCCGTCACCGACTCGTCGGGCAAGGCGTGCGTGTTGAAGGTTGCGATGCCACTCGACATCGACGAGATGGGTACGTTCCAACGCAGCGCCGACGTGCACCAACTCGCGGACGGTCAAGGGTGCGCCGAACTTCTCAGCTTCGATGCTTCGGCACCGGCGATGTTGCTGGAACGACTTGGTCCCAGCCTCGACGACCTGCAGTATCCGGTCCAGCAAATCCTGGAAGTGATCGCAACCACTCTGCGCTCATTTTGGCAACCGATCCCTGAATCGGCTGGTCTGCCGACCGGCGCTGAAAAGGCCGTTTGGTTGGCGGAGTTCGTGACGTCCACATGGGACGAGCTCGCACGGCCTTGCAGCCGAGAGGTAATCGGTCGGGCGGTTGCGTACTGCGGAGATCGCGCGGCAGCGTTCGATGCGGCCGGTGCTGTATTTGTCCACGGTGATGCTCACGGTTGGAACACGCTGAGCGCGGGCGACGGGCAATTCAAGTTCGTCGATCCCGAGGGTCTCCTATCGGAGCGGGCCCACGACCTCAGTGTGCCGATGCGGGAGTACAACGAACCGCTCCTCGCCGGAAACACCGCACGGTTGACACGCCAACGGGCCGAAATGCTGGCGACCTGGTGCAAGGTCGACCCTGAAGCGGTATGGCAGTGGGGGTTCATCGAGCGAGTGTCGACCGGACTCGCCAATGTCCGCGACTTCGACGGCGACGCCGGATTGGCATTCCTCGAAGTCGCCGAACGCTGCCTGTGACCATCTTCGGCCTCGGCCAGAACACCAGAGCGACCGGCCCAACCAGACCACTCCAGATCGGCACCTTCGATCGGGGTTCAGTTGCGCCTACCCACCCTCGGCAAACTGACCCCCATCGAATACGAAGCAATCATGCCCCAATAGCGGCCCAAGCCGCCTAACTCAACCTGTCACCTATTCGTGCAGCAGACCCCTACTCGACATCACCGCTGCATGGGCCCCAATGGACGAATAACGAAGAAGGCGGTCCGTCCCGGTTGGCCGAGAGATCCGGTCATCCATCACCGATCGAACGATCACGGGCAGAGCCGCCCCGGTTCCTCAACGCATCCAGCCCACTCTCGATCGCGATTGCGCTCGTTGTGTCGGCCTGCGACGGGTCCTCGACTTGATTCGTCCTGGGTTCCGCAACCGCTCTTGTGATGGGGTGGGTGGCCTCGGGTGGCTCAATTTCTCCCATCATCAGGGTTGGTTTTGCCCGAGGACAGGGGTGCGGCGAGCGCGGCGGCGAGCGAGCGGCCACATCCAGCCGCGTCCAGTGAGCGCTGTGCACGGCGTAGAGCGGAGGACGTGGGAGCAACGACGAGCAACCCCGACGCTGCGAATCCAGCACCTACGGCGTAGGGCACCATCGAGGCCGACACGATTGCCCCGCTGTACCCGGCCAGCGCCGGCACCACAGAGATCAGGATCCCGTTGAAGGTCTGAGTCCGAAATGTTTGAGCCAGTTCATCATCAGAACCGCAGACCAGCTCCCGTCGACGCGCAACGGTGATCGCGAACACACTGATCAGTCCGATTACCGCAACTGCCGTCGCGGTAGTCGTTGGCTGTACTGGGTCGTAGTCGGGGTCACCATCAATGGACAACACCCCAACCACGGCAACGCAAGCCAGACCAAACCAAGTTGTCGCGAAAGCGACTCTCAACCCCGCCAATACTGATGTGTCCGGCTCCCAGCGATCACGCCGCCAGCGTCTCACGATTGGCACCAACGCCAACGGGGCCTCGCGCAGAGCGTGCCCCCAGCCCGGATCTTCGGGCAGCTCAGGACCGCCGCTCACGTCGCAATGCTAGGTGGATATCGACGGCGGCGCCAGTGTTATCGAGTGCGCTGCTTGGGCCGCGATGCGGCGCGGTCTTCGTGTAGGCGGCTGGGATTATGGGCGTCGCTATCGAACGGCTCGACCGAAGCATCAAAGTGATGGGTCACCGATCACAGTGCCGGATATCGCGCTCCCTGCACGTCGCCCCGTCGCTGGTATGAGATCGTGGGTCGGAGTGTTCGAGGTCCTCGCTGCGTGCGTAGTGCTCGCTG
>JAJCXW010000178.1 GCA_029263235.1 Acidimicrobiales bacterium | reverse complement strand
CGAGCCCACGACTGCACCGTGTTCTCGCTTCTGGGTGGGATGGCCACGGCGATCTACAGCGAGCCGGAGCGCCCCGACGATGCCGAGAACCCGGTTCGGTTTGTCACCAGCGCGGGAATGCCCCCAGCCATCTGGGAGTCGTTCCAGCAGCGCTTCGATGTCGAGATCCTCGAGTGGTACGCCGCCATCGAGGGGGGTATGGCCATCAAGCCCATCGGTGAGGGTCCGGTCGGGTCGTTCGGTCAGCCCATGCCGGGTCTCGAGATGCGTGTTCTCGACGACGATGATGTCGAGTGCGAGTCCGGGGTCATTGGGGAGTTGTGCTCTCGGCCGGCCGGGCAGTCGGCCGAGCCGGTGGAGTACTTCGAGAACGCCGAAGCGTCAGCCGCCAAGACCCGAGGCGGCTGGCTACGCAGCGGCGACATGGTTCATGCCGACTCCGATGGATGGTTGTTCTTCGACTACCGACGCGGTGGCGGCCTTCGACACAACGGCGACTTCATCAGTCCTGGCATCGTTGAGAAGGTCGTGGCCGAGCACCCTTTGATCGACGATGTGTTCGTGTACGGAGTACCAGCCGAGTCGGGAGCTCCGGGCGAGAGCGATGTGGTGGCCGCTGTGGTGTTGGTCGAGGGGTCCGATTGCGACTGGTCCGGGGTCTACCAGTGGTGTGGCGCCGGACTCGAGTCGAATTTCGTTCCCTCGTACTTCCAAGTCGTGGACGAGATCCCGAAGACGAGTTCCGAGAAGCCCCAGGAACGGTTCCTGTTGTCGGAGTTCTCTCCTGAGCGATCCAACGTCATTTCGCGTGGGGCTGTCTGAGCTACCGCCGGGCTCTGTGTACAGTTCGCGCATGTCGGAAGAAGAGTTGGACAACGGACCGAGGCGGCCGGTGATCTACACCCGCACCGGCGACGATGGGACCACCGGTCTACTGTTCGGGGGCCGGGTGGCGAAGAATTCCGCCATCCCCGAAACCTGCGGCGATGTCGACGAGGCGCAGGCGGCAATCGGAGTGGCTCGGGCGACGTCGGGTGGCACCGACCCGGTCCTCGATGCGATTCTGGTGAAGGTCGCGCGCGACCTCTGGGTCTTGATGGCCGAGCTGGCGACCCATTCCGAGAATCGCCACAAGCTCAAGCCCGACACCACGCTCGTCTCCAACGAGATGATCGAGGCTCTCGAAACCGTGATCGACGGAATATCGGAGCGGTTCGATCCGCCGAGCGAGTTCGTCGTGCCGGGCTCCGATCCGGTGTCAGCACATCTCGATCTGGCCCGAGCGGTCGTTCGCCGCGCCGAGCGAAGTGCCATGGCGGTGGCCGCGGACGACTCGAAGTCGGTCGTCTATCTCAACCGCCTGTCAGATCTGTTGTGGACCCTGGCACGCTGGCAGGAAGGCACCCCCACTCGGGTGCGAGATCTCTGATTCGAATCATCAACAATCAACAATCATGTCCAGGAGTAATCGATGGCCGTCACCTTCCATGCCGTTCGCAGCGTCGCCAAGGTCGCCAACGCGTCGGTCCGCATCGTCACCACCGACGCGGTGTCGTCGGGGGTCTCCGGGGTTGATCCCGGTCAACTCAAGAACGCCGGCTTCGAAGGCAAGGCCAAACAGGTTCACACTTGGCCCAACGGTGGAAGGGTTCATGCGCTGATCGGTATCGGCCCCGAATCGGACGCCGACCTTCAGTCGATTCGCAGCGCATCGGCGACGATCGGTAGGACGCTCGGACGCAACCGGCGAGTAGCGGTCGAGCTCCCGTCCGATCTCTCGCTCGCCGACGACGACATGCGGCGGGCGTTGGCTGAAGGGGTGGCGCTCGGGGCCTACCGGTTCACCAGCCACAAGTCCGAGAATGAAGCTCTGAAGCTCAGTCGAGTCGATGTTGTGGGTGGCTCTGGGGTGCGAAAGCAGGCGGCGCTCGATCTCGGGGCTGCATTCGCTGAGGCCCAGATGCTGGCCCGCGACCTGGTGAACGAGCCAGGAGGGGTACTCACCCCGCCCGTGTTTGCCCGCCGCACCGCTGCAATGGCTCGCCGAACCGGCCTCAAGGTCAAGGTCTGGGACGAAGCGGCGATCAAGAAAGGGAAGCTCGGAGGCCTGCTCGGGGTCAACCGAGGGTCCACCAAGCCCCCACGCCTCGTCGAACTGACGTATCACCCCATTGGTAAGCCAACTGGCACGGTTGCGTTGGTGGGCAAGGGGATCACCTTCGATTCCGGTGGTCTGTCGATCAAGACCGGCCAGGGAATGATGACCATGAAGTGCGACATGGGCGGAGCCGCTGCGGTGGTCGGAGCCATGTCGGCGCTTTCCACGGTGGCACCGCGCTGTCGAGTTCGTGCGTTCATTCCAATGACCGACAACATGCTCGGTGGTGATGCCACTCGGCCCGGCGACGTGCTCAAGATCCGCAACGGAAAGACCATTGAAGTACTCAACACCGACGCCGAAGGCCGTCTGGTGCTGGCCGACGCCCTGTGCGTGGCCAGCGAAGCCAAGCCCGACGCGATCGTCGACCTGGCCACCCTGACCGGCGCATGCATGGTTGCTCTCGGACCGAAGATCGCCGGACTGATGGGCAACGACGATGCCTGGGTCGGGCAGGTCGAGTCGGCCGGTTCGTCGTCGGGTGAGCGAGTCTGGCGACTTCCGTTGCCAACTGACTACAAGAAGATGGTCGAGTCGTCGGTGGCCGACATGAAGAATATCGGGGGCCCTCACGGCGGCGCCTTGACGGCTGGCCTCATACTGCAGGAGTTCGTTGCTGACGGTATTCCGTGGGCCCACGTCGATATCGCCGGCCCGGCCTGGAGCGATTCCGAGGAGGCCGAGATATCCAAGGGCGGCACCGGATTCGGCGTCAGGCTTCTGCTCGATCTGATCAGGAACTTCGAACCGGTCGCCTAGAGGCCGGACAGCAAACGAAGGTCAAAACGCCGAAAGGCGGCCCCGGAGGGCCGCCCTTCGATGTGTTCTTGGCTGGATCAGCCGATTGCCGAGTTGACCTCGGAGAACTTGCTCGAAGCCGAGGAACCGAGAGCGGTC
>JAJCXW010000177.1 GCA_029263235.1 Acidimicrobiales bacterium | reverse complement strand
ACACCCCAACGTCGGCAGTACACACCCATGAGGGCGTCGCTCGCCATCACCCGCAGATCGCACCATAGAGCCAGCTCGATTCCGCCGGCGACCGCAAATCCTTCGATCGCGGCGATGACCGGCTTCTCGAGCACCAGTCGGGTCGGGCCCATCGGCCCGGGGCCGTCGGCCAGCACCCGGTTTCCGTCGCCCTCCACAATGGCCTTCAGGTCGGCGCCGGCGCAGAAGTTCCCTGAGGACCCGGTCAGCACCGCGACACTCAGCGAGTCGTCGCCCGCGAACTCCTCGAAAGCCTGCAGAAGACGATCGGCGGATTCTCGGTCGACAGCGTTGCGCCGGTCGGGTCGATCGATCGTGACGACCAGTACGGGACCGTCGGTGCGGGTGATGACGCTCATGGCTCTACCGGCACGCCGGCACGACCTCGCCGACGAACATGTCGAGAATGTTGATTCGCTTCTCGAGCCGACCCATTGTGAAGTCGGGCACTATGAATTCGTCGACACCGGCCTCGGCGTAGTCCCCCATCTTGTCGATGAGCTCGCGTGGAGTGCCCACGATGGTCGGACGACCGAGGTCGAGTTCTCTGAGGGGCGCGAGCTCAGCCTCGTCGTTGGAGATGAACACGAGAGCCACCGCCGAGCGCTGGATTTCGGCCGGATCGCGCCCGACCTCGGCGCAGTGTCGATCGATCACGGAGTTCTTGTGGGCGAGCACATCGGGAGTGCCCCACACGTTCCACTCGTCGGCAAACTTCGCGGTGATCCGCAGGGTGCGCTTCTCTCCTCCCCCTCCGATCATCACCGGGAGCCGGTCCTGCACCGGCCGGGGTGACAGTGGAGCATTGGCGAGGGTGTAGTGAGTGCCGTTGAAGTCGCTGCGCTCGTTGTGGAGCAAACAGGCGATGAGTTCGGCGGCCTCCTCCAGACGATCGAGCCGACCCTTCACGTCGGAGTACTCCATGCCGTATGCGGTGTGTTCGTTCTCCTGCCACCCAGCTCCTATTCCGAGCACGGCACGTCCGCCGCTGATGTTGTCGAGTGTGGCTGCCATCTTCGCCAGCACGGCCGGATACCGATACGTGTTCCCGCTCACGAGGGTTCCGAGCCGCACTCGCGGTACGGCGTCGGCCAGGGCACCGAGCATGGTCCAAGCCTCGTGGGTGGGTCCCCCGTCGTCTCCACTGAAGGGCATGAAGTGATCGGCGATCCAGAGACCATCCCATCCGGTCGATCCGGCGTGCACGCAGGCCGCCCGGATGTCGTCCCACGGGTCGGTGTTGTTGGTCCAGAAGCTGAAGCGCATGACACGAAGGTACTCGCGTGAATGATCAGTCGGCTATGGGCACGCCGGCGAGCATTTGGCTGCGGATGAAGATTCCTGTGGCCGACGCACACAGGGTGTCGCCGTGGCGCAGCTCGCCTTCGATGAACACCTTCCTTCGTTCGGAGCCGGTGACCCATGCCCGCATCTCGACCTTCTCCTCGAGCGGTGTGGGCGACCGGTACACCACGGAGAGCGTCCCGGTGAATGCACCGAGATCGTTGACGACGGCTGCCGCCCCCATCAGATCGTCGAACACCGCGGCAATCACCCCGCCGTGGACCGAACCTGGCGGACCGTTGAACGCCGAACGAAACACGGCGTCGCCGTGCACCTCACCCTCGGATTCCCCGGTGGCACGCCACATTCGCACCGGGGGCGAGATCGGATTGAGACGGCCGGCCAAGGGGCTGTAGGGGAAGAACTCAGACGGTTCCAAGGTGGTATCGGCAGCGGCGTGACCCTGATGGACGAGCGTGTGCTGCATCCGGACGCTGTCGACCACACGTGGTCGAAGCTTGTCGGTGATCTCAGTCACCATGGCGGTGGCCCACCCGAGATCAGTGTCGGTCAGGTCTGACGTGCGGATCACCTCGATCAGATCGCGCATCGACTCGACCAGGGTTTCGGTGGACTCTGGCATTCACGAACCGTACGCCCCGACTCCAGAGGTCATCGAATCCACAACGAGAGCTTTAGCTGTCGACCCGACGTGGAACTACGATCGGCCCGAGAGCCAGACGGACGCCGCTACGAAGAGGATGCGTGATGGGACGATTCGACGGGAAGGTGGCGCTCCTCACCGGAGTGGCGTCGGGAATCGGTAGGGCCACCGCACTGCGGCTGACTTCCGAGGGTGCTTTCGTCTACGGACTCGACATCGACGCCGAGGGTCTCGCCGACGTGACGACCGCTATCGAGGGCCAGGGCGGCACCATCTCCACACGCGTCACCGACGTCCGTTCGGTGCAGGAGTGCAGAGATGCCGTCGACGACTGTGTCTCTGCGATGGGCCGTATCGACATTCTCGGCAACATCGCCGGCATCGCTTGGCAGCGCCACGTAGTCGACGTCACCGAAGACGACTGGGACCGAATGAGCGACATCAATGTGAAGGGTGTGTTCTTTCTCACCCAGGCCGCGATTCCCCACATCCTCGAATCCCACGGCAACATCGTGAACATTGCTTCCAACGCCGGCCTGATGGGCATGGCCTACTGCGTTCCCTACTGCTCCACCAAGGGCGCGATCGTCAACATGACACGAGCGCTGGCCATCGAATACGTAAAGGATCCGATTCGGGTCAATGCCATTGCCCCGGGCGGAACCGAAACCTCACTGGTCACCAACTTCGAGATGGTCGACGACGCCGACTTCTCTCTCATGCAGAACTGTGTGGGTTATCGGCCTCCGGCTCCCCCCGAACAGATCGCGGCGTTGTTTGCGTTCGTGGCCAGCGACGAGGCCGGCAACATCCATGGCAGCATTCTGAGCGCCGACAGTGGACTCACTGCCGCTTGAAGTCGGGGGTTCGTTTCTCGCTGAACGCCTTGGGGCCTTCCTTGGCATCCTCGCTCCCCATCACCGCACCGGCGTACTGGTCCTCGTGAGCAAACGCCTCCGCCTCGGTCATGCCCGATGTTTCGTGGAGCGTGCGCAGGACCGCCTCGACCGCTAGCGGGCCGTTGCCGGAAATCGTGCGTGCCACCTCCATGGCCTCCGCGAATGCCTGACCGTCGGGCACTACCCGGCTCACCAGACCAATGGCCTTGGCCTCCGCCGCGCTGATGTGCTTGCCGGTGAGGAGAATGTCGGCGGCTTGCGCGTATCCGATCTGACGGGCCAGCCGCACGGCGGACCCTCCCATTGGATAGAGCGACCACTTCACCTCCGACACTCCGAACTTCGCGGACTCGGCTGCGATTCGAACATCGGTGCCTTGAAGTATCTCGGTGCCTCCGGCGATGGCCACACCTTCCACCGCGGCGATGATCGGTTTGGTGGGCCTCCAAGTCTTGAGCAGTCCCTGCCAGATGAAGTCGGTTCCCTCGTCGGCCATGGCCCCGGAGACATCCCAGTCGTCGGTCTCGGCCTGGTCGCCGGCGAGTCCCCGTAGGTCCATTCCGGAGCAGAAGTCGCTCCCCG
>JAJCXW010000176.1 GCA_029263235.1 Acidimicrobiales bacterium | reverse complement strand
ACCAAGTACGCCGCCAACGCCTTCTTGGCGACGAAGCTTTCGTTTACCAACGCCATTGCCGCAGTGTGTGAGGCGGTTGGAGCTGATGTAAACGACGTCCTTCTCGGCATCGGCTACGACAGTCGCATCGGCCACGAGTTTCTCCGTCCCGGTCCGGGCTGGGGAGGGTCGTGCTTCCCCAAGGACACCCGCGCGATCATCACCATTGCCGAGGAGTCCGGCTACGACTTCTCTCTGCTCAAGGGAGTCGTGTCGGTCAACGAGGAACAATTCGATCGCACGGTCCGCAAGGTCACCAACATGGTCGATGTCGATGGAGCCACGATCGCCATGCTCGGGCTGGCGTTCAAGGCCGGCACCGACGACATCCGGGAATCTCCGGCACTCGAGATGGCCAAGCGACTTGTGGCCAAGGGAGCCAAGGTGAAGGGATTCGATCCGGCGGTCTCTGCTGTCGATCTCGAAGGACTCGAGGTCGTGGGCGATGCCTACGCCGCCTGCGAAGGCGCCTCCGCGCTGATCGTCGCCACTGAGTGGGACGAGTTCAAGTGGCTGGATCTCGACAAGATCGCCGGCCTCATGCTCGAGCGTCATGTCGTCGACTCCCGAAATCTTCTAGATCGAGGGGCACTACGTCGGCGGGGATTCACATACCAGGGAATCGGGCGTAGTTGATGGCAGCGACCGTCGTCACCGGTGGGGCCGGGTTCCTTGGTTCTCATCTTTGTGATGCCCTGATTGCTCGCGGCGATGAGGTGGTGTGCATCGACAACCTGAGCACCGGGAGCGTGTCCAACATCGAGCACCTGTTCACTGAGCGCAGTTTCCGATTCGTGGAGCACGATGTCTCGGAATACATCTGGGTGCCCGGTGATGTTGAAGCGGTGCTCCACTTCGCCAGTCCGGCGTCGCCGATTGACTACCTTGAGATGCCGATCCAGACCCTGAAGGTCGGATCATTGGGCACCCACAACGCTTTGGGTCTGGCCAAGTCCAAGGATGCGACGTTCTTCATAGCGTCCACCTCAGAGGTCTACGGCGACCCTCACGTCCACCCCCAGGTCGAGACCTACTGGGGCAATGTCAACCCGGTTGGGCCGCGCGGGGTCTACGACGAAGCGAAACGATTCTCCGAAGCCATGACCATGGCGTACCACCGTTTCCATGACCTCGACACCCGCATAGTTCGGATCTTCAACACCTACGGGCCGAGAATGCGGCCCAACGACGGACGAGTGGTGTCGAACTTCATCATCCAGGCTCTCGAAGGGAAACCCCTCACCATCTACGGAAACGGAAAGCAGACCAGAAGTTTCTGCTTCGTTGATGACGAGGTTCGCGGATTGATCAGTCTGCTCGACTCCAACGAGACCGATCCGGTCAACATCGGCAATCCCAACGAGTTCACGATCAGCGAACTGGCCGAGGTCGTCGTAGATGTTGTCGGGTCGAAGTCTGGAATCGAATACCTCGACCTGCCGGTCGACGACCCGACGCAGCGCCAACCCGACATCACGCGGGCTCGAGAGATTCTCGGTTGGGAACCTGAGGTCGATATCCGCACGGGCGTCGCCCGAACGGTCGAGTACTTTGCCGGCTTGCTTGGCCGCTAGTTCGAGCGGGCCTCGGCCGCAGCTCTGTTGTCTTCGTACCAGGCGATGGTCTGGGCCAGGCCGTCCCGGAACTCAGTGGTCGCGTCGAATCCGAAATGCTCGTGGGCCTTGCCGGCATCGACACAACGACGGGGCTGACCGTCAGGCTTGGAGTGGTCCCACCGAATACGGCCCTCGTAGCGGGTGAGTTCGGCGATCGTCTCCACAAGCTCCTTGATGAGGAGCTCGCTGTTGGTTCCCAGATTCACCGGCTGGTCTCCCCCGTAGTGCTCGGCCGCGAGGGCGATTCCACGAGCGGCGTCGTCGACGAACAGGAACTCGCGACTCGCCGACCCGGTGCCCCAGACCTCGATCTCGTCGGTGTTCGACTCGCGCGCGATCACGCACTTTCGGATCAGGGCGGGGATCACATGGGACACGGCCGGATGGAACTTGTCGCCGGGGCCGTAGAGATTGGTGGGCATCAGGTAGATGCCGTTCTGGCCGTACTGCGCCCTGTTGGCCTGGAGGTGGACGAGTTGCGCCAGCTTGGCGATGCCATAGGGGGCGTTGGTCTCCTCCGGGAAGCCCTTCCACAACGACGACTCTTCAAACGGAACCGGAGTGTGTTTCGGATACGAGCAGATCGTCCCCACCACCACCGTCTTGTCGACTTCGGCAACCCGGGCCGCTTCGATGACGTTGGTGCCGAGCAATAGGTTCTCGAGATAGAGCGAGGCCGGTCGCTCCATGTTGGCGCCTATTCCTCCGACCCGAGCCGCGAGATGGATGACGATGTCGGGGCGGGCATCGACTATGGCCGCCGTTGCGTCATCGACATCGAGGAGATCCACCTCCGCGCTCGACGGAGCGACGACATCGGTGACTCCGCGTCGGGCAAGAGCAGCTCTCAGAGAAGTTCCGAGAAATCCTGATCCGCCGGTGACGAAAACTCGCTTCTGGTCAAACGGTTCGCTCATCCTCGGGATCGTACCCGGCCGACCGCTGCGCCGCAGCCGCGGGAGGTTGGTGGCACCGGTCCCGACACGTGCCAGAATCCCGTGGTGGTCAAACGCGTCGCAGCCGTAGTCGAACAGAGCTGGCATCGAGTTCCCGGCGGCACTGCGGCGTCCACCGTGAGGAGCCTCGATGCCGTAAACCGCAACTCCGACTGGGAGATCGTGGGCGTGGCAGCCACTCACCTTCGAGGCCCCGACCCGCTGGTTGTGCCGAGTATCCCTGTGAAGCACATTCCGCTCAACCGAATCACCATGTATGAGTCCTGGCACCGGCTACGGCGACCTACCGTTCAGCGGTACACCGGCCCGGTCGACGTCGTGCACGCCACGGGTGGCGTGATCCCCCCGAGTGGCGGTGCCCCCATCGTCGTCACGGTCCACGACCTGGCATTCATGCATCGTCCGGGCCATTTCTCCCGCCACGGTGTCGCATTCATGACGAGGTCGTTCGAGCTGACCAGGCGACGTGCCCAACTGGTCCTCGTCCCTTCTCAGACGACTGCCGACGACTGCATTCAGCACGGCATCGTCCCCGAGAAGATCAGAGTGGCTCATTGGGGGGTCGATCCGGCCCCCGTGTCGGACGCCGAGCGAGATCGAGTTCGGTTCGCTCATGGCCTTCCGAGCAGCTTCCTCCTGTGGGTTGGCACCGCCGAACCCCGAAAGAATCTTCGCGGCCTGCTGGCAGCGCTGAAGACCACCTCGCACGAACTCCCTCTCGTCCTGGTCGGACCCGAAGGCTGGGGGCTCGACATCGACGAGATGATCGAAACGGCACAGCAGCCGGTGATTCGCCTGGGCAAGGTCTCACAACGCGACCTCATGGCCCTCTACGACCTGGCCGAAGTCTTCGTTTACCCAAGCCTCCTGGAGGGGTTCGGGATGCCCGTGCTGGAAGCCATGGCGCAGGGAACACCGGTCATCACCAGTGCCGGCACGGCCACCGAGGAGGTGGCGGGTGGGGCCGCCAAGCTGGTCGACCCGACCGACCTGGGGGCGTTGGGAGATGCCATCGACACGCTGCTCCACGACTCGTCGTTGCGAATATCGATGGCCGCAGCCGGACGCGCCAGGGCGGCCAAGATGACTTGGGCATCGACCGCGGACGCGATTGTCTCCGCCTACAACGAGGTCAGCGGGTGACAACCGTCGTGGCAAACCTATGCTGGATGGTTCCGGGCGACGTCGGAGGTAGCGAGGAATACACCACCCGTCTCTTGCGATCGCTGTCTGATGCCCCGGCCAAGGATCTCGACCTGAGGCTGGCAGGGATGCGAGGTTTCCGCGAGGCCCATCCCGATTTGGTCTCGCACATCACGACCTCAACGGCGGCTCTGCCGGGCACTCGACGGGCCGTACGTCTTGCCACGGAAAACTCCTGGCTGGCAGCGACCTGTCGAGGAGCCGATCTCGTTCATCATTTCGGCGGACACATCCCGGCGATTCGCGGCGGCCCGGCCTCGGTCACGATTCACGACACGCAACCTCTCGACCTCCCTCACAACTTCTCGAGCGCGAAGCGCGCCTACATGTCCTGGATGCTCCCTCGCACCGCTCGGCGGGCCCGGTTGGTGTGTACGCCATCCCGGTGGGTTGCCGATCAGGTCGCCGAGAGATTCGGAGTCGACGAGGCGAACCTGGCGGTGGTGCCCTCGACTTGGGACGATCGGCTGGCGACCAACGACGACTCGGCCCGGTCCGATCTTCTACACAACTTGGTCGACCGTCAGGTGATCGTCTATCCGGCGGTCACTCACCCCCACAAGAACCACTGCGTTCTCGTGGAGGCGGTGGCCAGGCTGGCACCGTCGCACCCGGAGCTTCGGCTGGTGCTGACCGGCTCTCCGGGTCGAGCGGCCGATGAGATCGACTCGCTGGTGGTCGAGCGTGGAATCGACGAATTGGTCATACGCCCGGGTCGGCTTCCATCCGCTTCGATCGCCGCCCTGATCCAACGAGCCGACGTCCTGGCGTTCCCTTCGCTCTATGAGGGCTTCGGCCTTCCGGTGCTGGAGGCGATGCGTGGCGGTACCCCTGTGGTGGCTGCCGACACGACGGCACTCCCTGAGGTCCTCGGTGGCTCCGGGTTGCTCATCCCACCCGACGACATCGATGGGTGGACCGTCGCTATGGAAACCGTTCTGGCCGGTGGCTCCGAAATCGATTCGATGATCGCCGCCGGACTGGAACAGAGCGGCCGCTACAGTCCCGCGGAATCCGCCAACCGACTGCTCGGTGCCTGGCGACGGGCGGCCAACTGAGATGCATCGAGACATGAAAGGACCCCGGTCGTGCGACTGCTAGTGGTTTGCCCCCACTTCGAACCCGACGTGGCACCGACCGGAGTGGTCATAACGGAGATCGTGCATCAGTTGGTCGAGGCCGGGCACGAACTCCACGTCGTCACTTCGCTGCCGTGGTATCAGCATCATCAGGTGGAGCCGGAATGGAGAGGATCACTCGTTCGCAGAGAGACGACCGAGTGGGGCCGAATCACCCGCGTCTATCCGTTCCCGACGGACAAGACCCGAATCCCGGCACGCGCCGCGGCATTCGCGGGATTCACCGCCTTGGTCACTCTCGGATCGATTCTTCAGCGACGTCGACCCGATGCGGTTCTGGCGATGTCTCCGCCCCCGACTCTGGGCTTGGCGGGATGGGTGGCTGCGAGGCTTCGCCGGGTGCCGGTCGTCTACAACGTCCAGGACATCTTCCCCGACGTAGCGGTCGAGGTAGGTGCCCTGGCCAACACGAAGGTGATCAAGCTGGCGAGCTGGCTCGAACGTTTCACCTACCGCCGATCCGACACGGTCACGGTGTTGTCCGACGATCTCAGGCGAAACGTCGAGGAGAAGATCGGCCCCGACATGCACACTCCGGTGCAAGTCATTCCCAACTTTGTGGACACGGTCCGGATCAAGCCCGGACCACACCACAATTCCTATCGTTCCGACCACGGGCTGGGCGACAAGACCGTGGTGATGTACGCCGGAAATGTCGGGTTTTCACAGCCGCTGGACTTGATGCTCGAGGCCGCCCGAGAACTACGTGAGCGCGACGATGTCGTATTTGTGATCAACGGGGGAGGGTCGGCTCGCCTCGGCTTGGAGCAAAAGGCGGCCGGGCTCGACAACGTCGTGTTCGTCGACTTCCAACCCTCGGAACGACTGCCCGAGGTGCTGGCGGCCGCCGATGTCCACGTGATTGCTCTCAAGAAGGGTCTGGCGCGGGCATCGGTGCCATCGAAGTTGTATTCGATTCTCGCCGCGGGAAGGCCGACCATCGCATCGCTGGATTCCGACACCGAGGTCACACGTGTCCTCGCTGAGAGCGGAGCGGGAATAGCAGTGGCGCCTGAAGACCCCACTGAGTTCATTGCTGCCGTCACCGCGCTGATCGATTCGCCTGAACGCCGCGCTGAAATGGGCGAGCGTGGGCGCAGCTTCGTCGAGAAGTGGGCTTCTCCGGCCGGTGTCGCCTCCGCCTACGTCGAACTGTTCCAGGACCTCATCAGAAGTAGATGACCAACCCGCGTGCCAAACAGGCCCTGCGGAGCGCTAGCGTTGTGTGCTGTGGGAAAAGCAAGCTCGTCCAAGAAGGTCCAGCGCGCTGCACGCGCAGCCGCATCATCCCGTGGTGCATCCGAACGTCGTGAGCTGGGGTTTCCCCTCGCCATGGCGCTCGTGGTGATCCTGGGTCTGGCGTTGGTCGCCGTGTCGCGCAATTCGCGTGACGCCACGGCCTCTCCGAGAGTCGGAAGCGATCATTGGCACGCCGCCTACGGTGTCTACGACTGCGTCACCGACAGCTTCCTTCCCGAGTTCCAGGGCACGCTTGATCCCGATGGGATTCACTCACATCAGGACGGCCTGGTTCACATCCACCCGTTCAACGGGAGCGCCTCGGGTAGCGACGCCAACTTCGATGTCTTCTTGTCGTCCATGAATGCCTCGATCACCACGACCGAGATAGCGTCCCCCGACTTCGCGACGCTGAGTGCCGGAGTTGAATGCAACGGCGAACCTTCGGTCATCAGGGTGGCTCGATATCAGGTCGACCCCGATGTCCAACTCCTCGAGGTGTTCGACTCCGACTTCAACGACATCCACTTCGATGAGAACCGGCAGGCGTTCACGATCGCTCGCGTGGCCCCTGGTGAGGATCCGCCGGAGCCCACCGCTGAGTCGTTGGCGGCGCTAGACGAATCGACCGGTTCGCCGCAGCTGTCCGAAGCTCCGACCACCGAGGATGATGGCGGGCCCGGCTGAGCCGTTCCCGGATAGACGATCAGCACAGGCGAGGAGCACCGATGAAGGCTGTCGTTCTGGTAGGCGGGTTCGGCACGAGGCTTCAACCCCTCACGCTTTCCACTCCCAAGCAGATGCTTCCGGTCATCGACCGTTCGATGCTCGAGCATGTGATTGAAGGGCTGGCGCGTCATGGAGTCGACGAGGTCGTGCTGTCTCTCGGTTACAGGGAAGATGTATTCCGAAACGCCTACCCCGACGCCACATGCTCGGGTGTGAGGCTCGAATACGCGGTTGAGCCCGAGCCCCTCGATACGGCAGGCGCCGTGAGCTTCGCGGCTCGAGCCGTTGGTATCGATGAGACGTTCGTTGTTGTCAACGGTGACGTGTTCACCGATCTCGATGTGGGGCAACTATGGCAACGTCACCGGGAAGTGGGAGCTGAAGCCACGATTGCCTTGACGCCGGTCGACGATCCGTCGCGCTATGGCGTCGTGCCCACCGACCAAGATGGTCGGGTTCTGGGCTTCATCGAGAAGCCGCCGCTCGCCGATGCGCCGACCAACTGGATCAATGCCGGCACTTATGTGCTCGAGTCATCGGTACTCGAACGCATTGATACCGGACGGAAGGTCTCGATCGAGAGAGAGACCTTTCCTTCGCTGGTCTCCGACGAGGCCTTGTGGGCCGTCAAGTCCGATGCCTACTGGGTCGACGCCGGCACCCCCGACACCTACCTTCAGGTCCAACTCGATCTGATCGACGGCATGAGAGGTCATCCGGTCGACGGAATCGCCGCTTCAGCGTTCATCGACCCATCCGCCACTGTCGAGCACTCAGTGGTGATGGACGGAGCGACCATCGGACCCGACACGGTCGTACGCGATTCGGTTGTTCTTCCGGGTGCCCGCGTGGAAGCCAGGGCGAGTGTCATTGGTTCGGTGATCGGACCGCGAGCCGTGATTGGCAAAGGTGCCAGCGTTGCCGAGATGTCGATGATCGGCGACGATGCCGCTGTTGGTGCAGGATGTGAAGCAATCGCTTCGAAGATCCCGCAGGAGGTCTGATCATGGCGGTTCTCGTCACAGGTGGGGCCGGATACATCGGCTCACACACAGCAGTCGCTCTGCACGAAGCCGGGCGAGAGGTGGTCTTGATCGACAACTTCTCCAACTCGAGCGTGGGGGCTGTCGAAGCGGTTCGGGCGCTCACCACATCCGATATGGCATTTGTCGAGGCCGATCTCCGCGACAGCGAGGCCCTTGATGGTGTCTTCCGTCGATACGACATCGATGAAGTGATTCACTTCGCGGCCTTCAAGGCAGTGGGCGAGTCGGTCGGGAAGCCGCTCGACTACTACGACAACAACCTCG
Source organism: Acidimicrobiales bacterium (assembly GCA_029263235.1). Taxonomy (GTDB): domain Bacteria; phylum Actinomycetota; class Acidimicrobiia; order Acidimicrobiales; family Aldehydirespiratoraceae; genus SZUA-87. The sequence goes on along the minus strand of JAJCXW010000176.1, from coordinate 1,930 downwards.
GTTCGACCATCGGGCTGGCGAAGGCGATGGTTGAACACGGCGTCGAACGTCTGGTGTTCTCGTCGTCCTGCACCGTCTACGGCCAGCCCGACACGATTCCGGTGACCGAGGCCGCCCCGACCGGAGCCGAGAGTCCCTACGGCTGGACCAAGTACATGAGCGAGCAGATCCTGCGGGATGCCTGCGAGAGCCTGCCCCTCAACACGATTCTGCTTCGCTACTTCAACCCGGTCGGCGCTCATCCCGGAGGAACAATCGGCGAGGACCCCAACGGTATTCCCAACAACCTCGTGCCTTTCGTGATGCAGGTCGCGGTGGGCCGGCTCGAGAAGCTCCGGATATTCGGGTCCGACTACGACACCCCCGACGGCACCGCGGTTCGTGACTACATACACGTCGTCGACCTGGCTGAAGGGCATGTGTCGGCCCTCGACGCACTTGCGTCCAGCGCTGTTGGCTGCACCGCAGTCAACCTCGGAACCGGCGTTGGCAGCAGCGTCCTCGAGGTGGTCGAGGCGGCCGGCCGTGCCGTTGGAACACCGATCCCGTACGAGATCGTCGACCGAAGGTCGGGCGATATCGAGAAGATCTGGGCCGACCCCGCTCACGCCACCGCAGCTCTCGGCTGGACCTCGACGCGAGATCTCGACGACATGATGCGCGACCATTGGAACTGGCAGAGAACCAACCCCAATGGGTTCGCGGTCTGAGCCGATTCAGCGGAAGAGGTCGTCGCGGGGATCCCGGACGATCTCTTCGACCACGTTGCCGCGGCGAAACCATGCAGGGTCGAGACCGCGGACGATGGCCACCGCGATGTTTGCCGACTTGCCCATGACGAGGTCGGCGGCCGAGGCGATCTCGTCGACGATCGCAACTTCGGTGACCTGGAGTTCGCGGCCCAGGGCGTCGCTGGTGCCCCGAAGGTCGGCGATGGCGCCGATGCCGGCACAACCGATCGCGACGTCGGTGACCCCACGTCGCCACGGCCGGCCGAAGGTGTCGCTGACGACAACCGCCACATCGACACCGACACGAGCCTTCAATCGGTCGCGTATGCCGCGTGCCGACCGATCACTGTCGATGGGCAACAGAGCGGCCTGCCCGTGCTCGACATTGGAGAGATCGATACCGGCATTGGCACAAACAAAGCCGTGTGAGGTCTGGGAGATGATCAGATCACCCCTTCGACGCAGGATTCGAACCGATTCCTGTTCGACCAGAGGCTTGTGGCTGAGCGGGTCGTCGGGGTCGATGTCGACCAACCGTCCCTCGGCCTTCGACACGATCTTCTGAGTAACGACCAGACAGTCGCCATGACGAAGATCGTCGGTGGCCGAGGCGATGAGGTCGGCGATGTCGTCACCGGGCCGGACCTCGGGAATCCCTTCCACAGGAATCACGCACAGTGCAGTCATGTCAGCCCAGCCGAGGCGATGTCTGCCGCAGTGTGGGCGAGCGCCTTGGAGACTCCGGGTTGCGACATGATCGTGGGCGTTACGACGGCCCTGACCCCTTCGCGTTCGACAGCTTCTGCGAGGCCGCGGTCGACCTCATCGATGATGAGTGTGGCTACGAGATCGCGGTAGCGCCTGGCCACTCCAACGACACTCGATTCCTCTCCGAGTTCGTTCAACATGCGATCGGCCGGCCCCTTCAAGGCTTTGCCTCCGACTATCGGTGAGATCGCCACGTTGCGGCTGCGTCGACCGGCGACGGCATCCCGCACGCCGTCTACCTCCAGAATCGGGCCGATCGAAACGATGGGGTTGGACGGTGCGATCACCAGGGCATCGGCTTCGTGTATGGCCGTGATCGCCTCACTAGTCGGTCGGGCGACGTGAGCGCCGTCGAATCGCACGCTCTTCACTGGCACGTCGTGGGCCAGGCGAACGAAGTACTCCTGGAATCCGACTTCGTGACCATCGGC
>JAJCXW010000175.1 GCA_029263235.1 Acidimicrobiales bacterium | reverse complement strand
CCCCCCTCCCCATCCGAAATCAGGGCGCCAGGGCTACGTAGATTGTCGCTGGGGCGCCCGGTGTTAGGGTGGTGGGGGAGGGGGGGGGGGGGGAGGGGTGCTTAGTGCGTGAGGGCTCACGGAGTTGGTAGGGTGTTGCCATGGACGCGAAACTCTCCCAATCGCCCGACCAGAAGATCGTGCTGGCGGTGGCATCGGCGTGGTATCAGCTCGAACGACGCCTCGATGGGGCCCTCTCAAGCATCAAGGGCATCAGCTTCGCCGAGTATCGACTCATGCGTCATCTGGCCGACGCCCCATCGGGCCAGGCCAGCCGGGTCGACCTCGCCGAGGCCGTTGGCCTCACCCCATCGGGGGTCACCCGAGCCCTACGGCCACTCGAGAAGCTGGGATTCATCGAGACAGCACGAAGCGACCGCGATGCTCGCCTGGCGCTGGCATCGCTCACCGGCCAGGGCCACGAACTGGTGAGCGACGCATCGGGAGTTGTCGACGATGTGGCCGCGCAACTGTCGGCCAGAGCCCCGTCGATGGCGGGGCAACGGGATCTGCTGGTCGGCCTGCTCAACGAGCTTGCTGGTGCCTGAGCATCAGTTCACGGCGACGGTGGTGGGCGCTGGGCCGGCGGGTCTCATGGCAGCGGAGGTTCTTGCGGAAGCAGGAGTCGATGTCACCATCTACGACCAGATGCCGTCCGCGGGTCGCAAGCTGCTGCTGGCTGGACGAGGCGGCCTCAACATCACCCACAGCGAGCCGCTGGAAGCCTTCCTTCAGCGATACGGCTCGGCTCGTTCCCATCTAGCCGACGTGGTGGCCGACTTCGACCCGAACGATCTTCGCGACTGGTGCACGGGGTTGAATGAGACGACCTTCGTCGGATCGAGTGGACGCGTGTTCCCAGAGTCGTTTCGCTCCACACCAATGCTGCGAGCGTGGCTCCGGCGTCTCGACTCCCAAGGGGTGAAGCTCCGAGTGCGGCACCACTGGCTTGGCTTCGGCACGGCCGAGGACGGAAGACCCGACGGCACCCGGTCGGTGTTCACCGACGCCGATGGTTCCACGGTCGAGGTGAGAGCCGATGTCACGATAATGGCCTTGGGCGGAGCGAGCTGGCCGCGCACCGGGTCCGACGGCGGCTGGGTGGACGAGTTCATCAGGTGTGGTCTGGACGTCGCTCCGTTGCGGCCTGCGAATTGCGGAGTGCGAGTCGGCTGGACCGAGGAGTTCGTCGAACGATTCGCAGGTGTGCCACTCAAGAACGTGGCGGTCGGGGTCGGGTCACCCTCGGTTCGGGGCGATGCGATGGTCACGAAGTCGGGTCTCGAGGGCGGTCCGGTATACGCCAGTTCATCCGAGATCCGGGGTTCTCTCGACCGCGATGGAATCTGCACGCTCGTCGTCGATCTCAACCCCGACCTCTCGATCGATCAGTTGGCCGAGCGACTTCGCCAGTGCCGCCGACCCAAGGACTCGATCTCGACGTGGCTTCGCAAGGGCCGGTTCGCTCCGGTCGCGGTGGCGCTGATGAGGGAGTGCACGGGAAATCAGATCCCCGCCGACCCGGAGCGAGTTGCAGAGTTGGCCAAGTTGTTGCCAGTACAGGTCATCGACTTGATGCCGATCGACCGGGCCATATCGACCGCCGGCGGGGTGACCTTCGACGAGATCAGCGGCTCGTTCATGCTGCATCGAATCCCCGGCGTGTTCGTGGCCGGGGAGATGCTCGACTGGGAGGCACCCACCGGCGGATACCTCCTGCAGGCATCGTTTTCGACAGCGGTGGCGGCGGCTCGGGGAGCCATTGTCATGCTGTTCGAGTAGCCGCGGGAACTGATCTGCGGTTCGGTTCGTCTCACTGGTGAATCACCTTCGTGAACTGAACCAGGAGAAGAAGATGTCCAAGAGGCGAAATGCGATGAGACTGGCGGCCGTTCTCGCCGCAGTGGCCCTGACGGCGGCGGCGTGCGGATCTGGAAGTACCGACAGCGATGCGAACGCGGAAGTCGACGAGGCGGCGATCAACGACGCCGGCGAACTGCCTTTGGCGGACGACACAGACCCTAATGACGGAGCAGTGGTTGCCGCTGTTTGTGCGCCGGGTGAGCCCGACTGCGAGGACACCCTCGTGGGCGACGCTGTCGCCACCGATCTTCCGTCCGCCGATCGAGAGGATGCCCCCGAGATCGATCCCGGCGCTGTGAGTTCGTCCGGAATGCTGGTCGACGGAGGCTTGACGATCCCGGAGGCGCTCGCGACCGACGCCACGGGAGTCCTCGCGGTGACCGGCAAGCTGTTCGGCGACGAGACAGGCGTTCGTCTGTGCGAAGGTCTTGTGGGTCTCGGCGAACGCTACGGATGCGACGGCGCGAGCTTCTCGCTCGACTCGCTGGATCTCGAAGTGTTCGGATCTGCGGTCGTGTACCACGACGGCATCACCTACATCGAAGAGCCCGTAACGCTATTCGGCGAAATGGTCGATGGATCGTTCGTGTTGGCGGACCACGTCGCCTGACGGGTCGGTCAACCAGCGGCAGAGGCGTTCTCGGGTTGCCATCCCGGGCGGTTCCAGACGTGGCCGACCTTGTTTCGCCAGCCCTTGGCACGCCTCACGTCGCGGGCGATATCGGCGAACTCGTGGTAGCCGATCTTGACTGGGTTGTAAGTCTTGATGTTCTTGGTGAGGCCGTACTTGATCCGCCGGACCTCGGGCTCAAATGTGCCGAAGAGTTTGTCCCAGGTGATGAGGATCCCGGCGTAGTTCTTGTCGAGATACTGGGGATTCGCGCCGTGATGAACACGGTGATGCGAGGGGGTGTTGAGAACCGATTCGGCCCCCGGGGACAGCCGATCTATGGCCTCGGTGTGGATCCAGTACTGGTAGAGAAGATTGAGCTGGCCGGCCCGGGCGGTTTGAGCTGGCGTAAAGCCCACCAACGGCATAGGGAAAAACACCCACGACAACAGGTAGCCCGACCATGGCTGGCGCAGAGCGGTCGAGAGGTTGTAGTACTCGCTCGAATGGTGGGTGACGTGATTGGCCCAGAAGATGCGCTTCTCGTGCTGCCACCGGTGATCCCAGTAGTAGAGGAAATCCCAGGCGACCATTGCCGCGAGAAGGCCACCCTTCTTGGCACCGAGATTGGCAACACGTTTGCTGAACAGAGCGTTGTTGACCCGGCCCAGTAGCCCGGCCATGGCGAGATTCACCGCCACGTTTCCGGCCAACATCGCGAGACTGGCCTTGGTGTCGCGACTCTCGTAGCCGGCCGGGATCAGCGGGTCGGCAGGTTGAGACGGGTCCGACAACTGTTCTTTGGTCCAGTCGTCGAGATCCCCAGGGGAGCGGAGCTCGGGTCGGTTCTTCAGAGCCTTGGCCTCGGCCAACATCGTGATGATGAACACGGGCCCCGAGGCCATGTCGACCTTATTGATCGGAAGTGGGCGTTTCACGGCCGGAATCCTAGGCCGTCCACCCCAACCGGCCGAAATCAGGGGGCGGGGGGCACCCAAAAATTGGCCGCCCCCCCCCCAAATATGAACTTTGGAATGGGGAAAAA
>JAJCXW010000174.1 GCA_029263235.1 Acidimicrobiales bacterium | reverse complement strand
GCCCGGCGGCACCGTCGCGGTCACCATTCCTTCGTGGCTGCCCGAAAAAATTTGCTGGAAACTCAGCGACGACTACCATTCGCCGTCGGTCGAGGGAGGCCACGTGCGCATCTACACCGAGAAAGAGGTCCGTTCGAAGATGTTCGACGCCGGACTGGAGCCCGGTCAGTCGCACCACGCCCATGCTCTGCATTCCCCCTATTGGTGGCTGCGCTGTGCCGTCGGCCCCAACCAGGAGATCGCCGACAACCGCCTCGTCAAGACCTATCACCGGCTGCTGGAGTGGGACATCGTGAAGAAGCCATTCATCACGCGGGCCGCCGACCGAATACTCAATCCTGTGATCGGCAAGTCGCTCGTCGTCTACGCGACCAAGCCCATCGCGGATCCCGCGAACGCGATTCGGAGCGCCAATGCAGCCTGAGATCACCGGACTGCTCACCCCCGAGCAGATCACCGCAACCTCCGATTCGATAGCGGCCTGTCAGAGCCCCTCAGGGATGATCCCCTGGTTCGTGGGCGGCCATGCCGACCCGTGGAACCACATCGAGGCCGCCATGGCACTCGACGTCGGTGGGCACCGCTCCGAAGCAGAGGCCGCCTACGCGTGGCTGGCCGGCATCCAGCGACCCGACGGGTCGTGGTTCCAGTACTACATCAACGATGAGGTCGAGCAGGACAAGCTCGACGCCAACGTGATCGCCTACGTCGCCGCCGGCACCCTGCATCATTTCCTGACCCACCGCGACACCGGTTTCCTCGAGGAGATGTGGCCGGTCGTCGAAAAGGCGATCGACTTCGTTCTCGACCTGCAGCAGCCCCGAGGCGAGATCCTCTGGGCCCGCCATCCCGACGGCACACCGTGGCCATTCGCTTTGCTCACCGGTTCGTCATCGATTGCCCACAGCATCCGCTGTGCCATCGCGATCGCAATCGAGCTCGGCCACGAACGCCCCGATTGGGAGCTATCCCTGGCCCAACTGGCCGACGCCATCCGCAACCACCGTGCCGAGGCTTTCTCGCCCAAGCATCGCTGGGCCATGGACTGGTACTACCCCGTGTTGGGCGGTGTGCTCAGCGGCGAGGTCGGCCGAGATCATCTCAACGAACGGTTCGATGCCTTCCTTCTCGAAGGTGAAGGAATCCGGTGCGTCAACGACCGGCCGTGGGTCACCGCCGCCGAGACGTGCGAATGCGCGCTCGCCTACTTGGGAGTCGGCGACACCGCCCGGGCCGTGGAACTGTTCACGATGGCTCAGCGGCTTCGCGAGCCCGACGGCCGATACATCACCGGAATGGTGCACCCCGAACGGAATCTGTTCCCGCGAGACGAACGTTCGACCTACTCAGCGGCCGCGGTGTTGCTCGCCGCCGAAGCACTCGAAGGCACCAGCCCGGCCGCTGGCCTGTTCGCCGACCACAACTTCCTGCCGGCGATCATCGACATCAGCGTCGCCGACGAACCCGCCCGCGACTGAGCTTCCTGACTACGCGTCGGTGTCGGGGCCGACGCGCTCTAGTAATCGCAAGGAGCCGACGGCTTCGATCTGTGTGAACGAGCCCGATTCCATGGCACGCGTGTAGATCTCGAACGGCGGTCGACCTCCATCGGCCGGGTCGGGAAACACGTCGTGGATCAACAGACGCCCCCCGATGACCACCTTCGGTACCCAGCCCTCGTAGTCGAGGTGGGCCGGCTCCGAGCCGTGGCCACCGTCGATGAACAGAAGAGCCAGCGGTGTCTTCCATGCCGCGGCCACCGCCGGTGAGTCGCCGACAAGGGCTACGACAGTTCCTTCGAGGCCGGCGTCGTGGATGGTGCGACGAAACGTCGGGAGGGTGTCGATGCGGCTGATCTCAGTATCGACGAGGTCGGGTTCGTGCCATTCCCAACCTTCTTGGTTCTCTTCCGATCCGCGGTGGTGATCCAGCGCGAAGAGAAGACGACCGGTCTGGCTGGCGGCGGCACCGAGATAGATCGACGACTTGCCGCAGTAGCTGCCCACTTCGAGCATCGGACCGTCGACTTCGAGGCCAACGGCTGCCCGGTGAAGCGCCAGACCCTCGTCGGCCGGCATGAAACCTCTTGCTGCTTCGGCCTTGGACCGAAGAGTCGGATCCATTCAGATCGCTTCGGCGGGCTCGGACACAACGTCGACCCTGTCGCGGCTCCACATGAGATTGTCGATCACGAGGTACTTGACCACCCAGACGACGCCGTAGGCGCCGAGATTGCCCAACAGGATCGCCAGCGTGCTGTCGGTGATGCTGGCAACAATCACCACGACCAACGTCGAGAACGCCAAGCCGGCCAGCGCCAACATCCAGAACGGCAGTATCTCGGCCGAAACACTGTGGCTTCCGGTCTTCTGCCAGACCCAGTATCGGCTGAGCAGATAGGCCGGACCGGTGCTCACCACCCATGCGCTCACGCTCGATACAACCGCCGACCAGCCGAGCACGGCATGGCAGAACGCCAGCGTGGACATGCCAATCGCCACGTTGACCACCGACACACCGCAGTATCGGAGCAGGCGCAAACCATGCTCTTCGATCAACCGCAGGAGCGCCGTCGGGGCCAGTTTCGACATGGGAGAAGATGTTACCGTCATCCCTTGAATTGTCGGTCGGCACCCCGAATACTTGAAATCGAGGCACCTCGACACTCTCAACGGCCTTCCGCGGCATCATGTTGGCATGCAGCAGGACGTCGCCGATCTCGTACGCCTTCTCGATCTCGAAAAGATCGAGGTCAACATGTTCCGTGGTCTGTCACCCGACGAGGACCGGCAGCGCATATTCGGTGGTCAGGTGGCAGGACAGGCCCTCGTCGCCGCGGCACGCACTGTGGAGCCCGAACGGTCGGTGCATTCCCTGCACGCCTACTTCCTCCGGCCCGGTGATCCCAACTGCCCGGTCCTCTACGACGTGGACCGGATTCGTGACGGACGATCGTTCACCACGAGACGAGTCGTGGGACTCCAGCACGGCCGGGCCATATTCAATCTCGCGGCGTCGTTCCAGGTCCACGAGGAGGGGTTCCAGCATCTCGATGAAATGCCCGACGTGCCCGCCCCTGAGAGTCTCATCAGCCGCAAGCAGGACTGGGCCGACGCCGGACTCGGGGAAGAATGGGCGAAACGCCCCCATCCGATCGATTTTCGCTACGTGACGGCCAGCCCGTTCAATCGCAACGAGCCGCTGCCTCCCGTGCAGCAGGTGTGGTTTCGCACCGACGGCGAGCTCCCCGATGATCCCGTTCTCCACGCCTGCCTACTCACCTACGCCTCCGATATGACCCTGCTCGACACCTCCCTCCTCCCCCACGGCACCAGCTCGATGGACGGGTCGATACTGATGGCCAGCCTCGATCACGCCATGTGGTTCCACGGTCCGTTCCGTGCCGATGAGTGGCTGCTCTACGACCAGCGCACGCCGGCAGCTCTCAACGGGCGGGGACTCGCCACCGGACGGGTCTTCACCCAGGACGGCTGCCTGATCGCCTCGGTGGTGCAGGAAGGCCTCATTCGGCGAGCCAAGCTGTGAGGTCGACCGTAGCTGCGGCAATCGCGGCTCTTGGCCTGGTTGCTACGGCGTGTTCGGACACGCCAGGTTCAACCCCCGCCAGCACCACGACGACCGCCCTCGCACCGTCGACCACCCTCGACGTCACCACAATCCCGGAGTCAGCCACAACCCTGCCCTCGCCACCCGAGTCGTCTGCCGCACCCACCACGACATCGCTCCCGCCCGGCGACCCCTCACAGGCCTCCGTCACCGCGACCGTGATCGCCACGATCGACGAGCCGATCGCCACCGCCATCGCCCCCGACGGAGGAGTCTGGCTGGCCCAGAGAAACGGGCGAGTCGTCCAACTCGACCCGACCACAGGCGAAATCGGCGAGACGATCCTCGACATCTCCGACCTGACGACGGCCGGAGGCGAGCGAGGGCTCCTGTCGATCGCAGTCGACGCCGACCATCTCTACGTCGACTACACCGACCGATCAGGCGACTCCAACATCGATGCCTACGTCCTCGATTCTGACGGGCGACCCCGCGACCGGCGACCATTGCTCCAGTTGGATCAACCCTTCGCCAACCACAATGGCGGCGCCATGGCGATCGGACCGGACGGAATGCTCTACGTGGGATTCGGCGACGGAGGAAGCGGCGGCGATCCCCTCGGGTCGGGCCAGGACCCGACAACGCTGCTGGGGTCCGTGATCCGTATCGACCCGAAACCCGACGGCGATTCGGCCTACTCGATACCGCCCGAGAATCCGTTTGCCGACGGAGTCGCGGGACGACCCGAGATCTTCATGACCGGCCTGCGCAACCCGTGGCGGTTCGCCTTCGACCCCGTCACCGACGATCTCTGGCTGGCCGATGTCGGGCAGGACCGTTTCGAAGAGATCGACTTGCTGCTCGGCTCCGACGGTTGGGGCCGCGGCGGGAATCTCGGCTGGAACAACCGTGAGGGCTTCAACGAATTTGCTGGCGGTGGCTCGGAAGGCTTCATCGAGCCGGTATTCGAGTATTCCCACGGCGGCAACCCGGGTGGATGCAGTGTCACCGGAGGGCTGGTCTACCGAGGCGAACAGATCCCCGAACTTCAAGGCGCCTACCTCTTCGGCGACTTCTGCACAGCGCGGCTCTGGGCCCTCTCGGCCTCCGACGACGGCTTTGCCTTCACCGACCTCGACCTCGAGGTTCCGGGCGGAGTGCTCGCATCGTTCGGGGTCGACTCGAACGGCGAGGTCCTGCTCCTCTCGCTCTCCGGACAGATATCGCGACTGGAGCCAGCCGACAGCTAGACAGAAGATACCGACGGTCCGTTTTGGCGTTCAGCGCGGTCGATCAATATCGTCTCGCAACGGCTGGAAGGCGTGCGATGGATTCAGAGACGGGGAAGCCGCCCAAGTCGGTTCCGGCATGGGCCGCGCCGGCATCATCGGTTCCATTGCCACCTCCACCTCCGATCGTCGCCCGTACTGAGACTGCGGGCAACGTCGAATACGTTCGGCCGCCTACTGGGATTGAGCTCTTTCGTTCGCCGTTGAAAGTCGCACGTGTCCTTCAGTTCTTGCTGGGTGCCTTCACGATCATCTCGGGGATCGCGTTGGCTTCCAGTTTCCGACAGGTGTCGATCATCTCGAGCATCGTGGACGATCCACTCTCGGTCGGATTCTCGGAATTGGTGTCGGCCCACGATCGACAAGCGGTCATGGGCACCATCCAGCTCGTCGCCTACCTGTCGGTGGGCGTCGGGTTCATACTCTGGACCAGGCGCCTATATCGAAACCTCCAACCGCTCGGAGCCACTCCTCTCCGCTTCTCGGAGGGATGGGCTGTCGGAGCCTGGCTCGTGCCGTTCCTCAACTTCGTTCGGCCAAAACAGATCCTGGACGACATCTGGAAGGCCGGGGAACCCAGCCACGAATCGGTCTTTGGTCCCTCGTGGAGGTTCGGCCGGGTCTCGCCACTTCTCCACTGGTGGTGGGCCGTGCTTCTGGCGAACGCGGCGATCGGCGTGTTCGGTTCAAGCTTGGAGGTGCAGCTCGATTTCACGCTTCAAGATTCACTCACCGCCGCGAACTGGTTCGCTGTACAGGACGTCGCGAACATCCTGCTGGGAACTATCGCCTTCGTCGTGGTCGCACGCACAACCGATCGCCAGGTTGCCAGAGCAGACCAGATCCGCAGTGCTTCTGGGGCGCAACCGGCACCACAGGACGTCAAAGCCGCTCGCGGAGTGCTTTCTTTGCCGGTCCTGGCAGGCATTGTTGCCACAACCTTCGTGGCCGTCATAGCGGCGTCCCTGATCTTCGAGAATCAGGATGGAACCAATGATGCCGGCTCCGAAATCGCCAGCAGCAATCCTGGAGCCGGAGTGCTTCTCGAAGATCTCGCTATCGGGGATTGTGTGGATTTTCCTGCTGCTGACGAATTCAGCGACGACTCCGGTCAATCCCTCTTGGCAATGAAGCAATTCAGCTGTGAGACAGACCACCACCTGGAGGTCTTCGCTTTCGTCCAGCACCACGCAGAGATGGGTGCCGATTACCCCGGAGAACTGGAGTTGGATCTCTTTGGCAACGCCGCCTGTATTGACGAAGTGGAAGACTACGTAGGAGCACCCTGGCCTGCCACCGGGCTCGACGTGAGGACCCTCCGACCCCTGCCGGAGGGGTGGGGCTTTGGCGACCGTCAGATCGTTTGCATGGCCTCATCACTCGGTGGGGCCATGACCGCCACGATCAAGGACTCTGGAGGGATCCTCGGTCCCAGCCAGAGGACGCCTTGGAGCCTCGAGAAGGGAGACTGCTTCAACGATCCGGCCTCGGTGGAGGAGTTCCTGATGACCGTCGTCTCCTGCGACGTTCGACACAACTACGAGACCTACGCCGTTGTCGACCATCCAGGGCTCTCCGCAGACAGCTACCCCGGCGATGAAGCCATGTCCAGCTTCGCCGACCAGGTGTGCAGTGAAGCGTTCGAGGCTCAAGTCGACGAGTCACTCAAGGATCAGCTCGACTTCGGCTTCTACGGCAGCCCGTTCCCCGGTTCGTGGAGGTCGGGACATCGATCGGTTTCCTGTGTCGTCTGGGATCTCGAATTCCCTCAGATCATCGGCACCGTGCTGATCGACGAGGTGCGGCCCGGCGCTGATTAGCCTCGGAACACTGCAACCGATGTAGGAGCACTCCATGGTCGACATCTCCATCGCAACCGAGGTGACCGACGAACTCGTCGACGCGTTCGATCGGCTGGTACCGCAGCTCTCAAGCTCCAACCCCCCACCATCTCGCGAGATGCTCCAGCAGATCGTCGACAGCGAAGCATCCACACTTCTGATCGCGCACCACGACTCGACGATCGTCGGCACTCTCACCCTGGCTACGTTCCGAATCCCCACTGGCGTTCGTGCCTGGATCGAAGACGTGATCGTCGACGGTGAGGCGCGCGGACACGGAGTGGGTCAATCACTCAACCTGGCCGCTCTCGAGCACGCCCGCGCCATGGGGGCAATCACAGTTGATCTCACTTCCCGGCCGTCACGGGAGGCTGCAAACCGGCTCTACGCTCGGCTCGGATTCGTTCAGCGCGAGACCAACGTCTATCGCTATCAGCTCTGACCAGTCGATCCGACAAAGGTCCGGACAATTATGTCGTTTGTATTACAGACAAGCGATTTTCCGTAATCTATGATGGCGGGGCGGACGAGTCGCATCCCAGGGCGACTACGACAGGAGACGAGGGTGAGTTCCAAGCTTCAAGCTGGCGGATACGTAGTTGCGAATCGGGTTGATCGTGAAGAAGCCGACCGGCTTCGAACCAAACTCGATGGTGTTGTGGTCAGCAGAAATGCCGACGGCACCTACCGAGTGACCCGTACTCGCTGACCGCCGATAGCGTTCCGGTCGTGTCGTCGCGGCCCGATCATCAAAACCACATCGAGTGGCTCGAATCCACACCGACCCTGCGCGATCCGATTCTGATCGCGGCGTTCGAGGGATGGAACGACGCCGGCGACGCTGCCACCATGGCGTTGCGTCATCTCGCCGACGGGTGGAAGGCCCAGCCTCTGGCCGAGATCAAGTCCGAGGCCTTCTACGACTTCAGCACCGCCCGTCCGCTGATAACTCTCGACGACGTCAATACCCGCAGTGTCATCTGGCCGAGCAACCTCTTCACCACCGCCCACGTCCCCGACGCCCCTCACGACGTGCTGCTCCTGCTCGGACTCGAACCACAACTCCAGTGGCGAACATTCTGCGATGAGGTCATCGCCGTCGCCAAGACACTCGGCGTCGAACGTGTGATCACGCTGGGTGCGTTACTCGCCGACGTTCCCCACACCCGACCAGTCGAGATTTACGGAGCCACCGACGACCCCCAGCTCATCGAAACGCTGGGCCTGTCGCCGTCCACCTACGAGGGGCCGACCGGTATCACCGGCGTACTCACCACGATGTGCACCGACGCCGGGCTCTCCACCGCCTCTTTCTGGTCGGCCATCCCCTCCTACGTTCCGGGTTCACCGTCGCCGAAGGCCGCTCTCTCATTGGTCCACAAAGTGTGCGAGGTGGTGGGCACATCCATCTACGACACCGATCTCGAAATCGCCACGGTCACCTACGAACGCCAGGTCGACGAACTCCTCACCGAGGACGAAGAGACGGCGGCCTACGTAGCCGATCTCGAAGAGGCCTGGGACAACGACGACCCGACCGAAGGCGTCGATCTCGACGCCGACCCCGCCGAACTCGTCGCCGAAGTCGAGAAGTTTCTACGCGACAACGAGTGAAACCGACGACCTAGAGCTGAGCTAGCTGCTCGTCCATCCATCCGATCGACGTGGCGACGATCTCCGGACCTGAAGGCTCGTTGAATATCTCGTGGCGCAGCCCCGGATAGACGATCCGCTTCACATCGGGCAGACCCTCGAGCAATTGTGACGCAGTCTCGGGCACCAAGCCGTCGTCGCCGCCGTGCATGACCAACGTGGGGATCGACAGCCGGTCGATTCTGGATCGGGTCGTGTCGATCGCCCCGAGAAGAGCCCGGCCCAGCGATGCTGTGGGATAGGGAACCCTCAGCGGGTCGGCGTAGAACTCCTCGCCGACCTTCGGGTCGGTGGACAGCAGCGCGGGGTCGCCGTCCTCCTTGATCTCCATTCGAGGGAAGAACCGGCCGAGCACTGGTGCCACCAGCCGTAGGAACGGACTGATATCTGCACCCAGCGCGGGGCCTGACAACACCAACAAGTCGGGAAGAGGGCGATCGTCCACGCAGTAGCTGGTGGCGATCAGTCCACCCATGGAATGCCCGAGCATGATCGTGGGCAACCCGAGAGAACGAATCTGGAGGAGTTGATCTTCGACATCATCGAGAAACTGCGCCCAGTTGTCGACATGACCACGGCGCCCACCGGTCTGCCCGTATCCCCGATGATCGATTCCGACCACCTCGAACCCGGCTGCGGCCAACTGATCGCCGACCGCCTCGTAGCGCCCGGAATGCTCGGCAATGCCGTGGAGCAGGAGCACGGCCGCCCGAGCCGGGCCAGCGGGTTCCCAGCGTCGGCGGAGCTGAACGAGGCCGTCGCGTGTGGTTCCGTGATCGATGATTGCTGTCACTGCAGCTCCGTATCTGTATTGGGATCGCCGCGCCAAGGGGGCGAACGGGGATGATCAAAATCAACCTCGACATCCTCGCCGCGGATCGCACGAAAAGCATGATCGGCCCACGACTCTGCTCCCGCCACGGCATCAGGAAGACCGTGCTCGGGAAAGAAGCCGACGTCGTCGCACTCGAGGGGGTGGGGCCGAAGCGAGCCTCCGGTCATTCGACACTGGAACACCAGCGACACCAGCGGGATGCGGGTGAACCCACGGCGAATGCCATCAACCACCGCGATGAGTCGAACCACCTCACAATCGATGCCTGTCTCCTCAGCCACTTCCTTCACCACGACCTCGGCCGGCGAGTAGCCGACATCGGCCCAACCGGTCGGGAACAACCAGATCCCCGTATCGGCCCGCTTCACGAGAAGGATCTCGTGGTCGTCGTTTCCGACCACAGCACCGACGGTGACCTTCGGTGTCACGTATCCAGGAACACCGCGTCCCACCGAATCGAGCCAAGCCTCGACCTGCTGATCGGGGTCGAGCCCACCCTCCACATGGGATCGGATCTCGGCCGCGATCTGAAGCACCTCTTCGAACCGTTCGCGCTCGTAAAGATTCTCGGTGAACCCCATACCCGTTCGCGCTGTGGCCGACAAGGCCTCAGCCCACCGGATGAGGTTGCCTTCGTTGGCTGGCTCGGTCGTCACTTGGGCACCCTACGCGTCGGCAACGATGGCCGTCAGAATCGCCAACTCGAGTTCAGCCATGTAGCTGTCGCCGGTGATCTTCGTTCCGTTCGGCGGGTTCACGTAGAAGGTGTCGACGACATCGTGCCCGAGGGTCTGGACCTTGGCCTGCTTGATGTCGATGTCGAGATCGGCCAGTGCCCTGGTTATGCGATAGAGAAGCCCAATCGAGTCGGGGCCACGAACTTCGATCACGGTCGCGACCGCCGAAGTCTCATTGTCGAACACGACCTGAGGGTCCGAAGGTCGAGCGGTGGTGACCCGCTGGAACCGGTAGGTGCGAGACCGCTGCAACAAACGCGCTCGAAGGGCGATGCGGCCGGCCAAGGCATCCTCGACATCACTGATGACCTTCTCGGGTCGTTCGTCCAGCCCCACTCCCCCACCCAGTCGCATCAGATGAAGCGACATGCCGTCGGCGGTCTGGACATTGGCCTTGAGAATCTCGACACCATTGAGGGCCAACGCCCCCGAGACCCTGGAGAACATACCCGGGCGATCGAAGGTCACCACAGTCAACTCGTGTCCGTCGATGGCGACCACCACCTCGCCAGAGTTGAGCAACTCGAGATGTCGGTCGGTGGGGAACGTCTCGGGCGTTTCGCCAGGATCGCCCTCCCGTAGGAACCGGCAGCTGCGTTCGGCGAGCTCGTGAACCAGACCGGCCTTCCACGATCCCCACGCCGCCGGGCCGGTTGCGATCGAATCTGCCTCAGTGAGAGCTGCCAGCAGCTCGATCGTGTTGATCGAGCCAGCCTCGTCGACGACGAATCGAATGGTGCCGGGATCGTCGAGATCACGACGCGAGGCAACGTCGGGCAGAAGCAGGTGGTGACGCACCAGCGAAGCAAGAACTTCGATGTCGGAATGTGAGTAGCCCATCCGGGCCGCGATACGACGCACGAGCTCAACTCCGACGACGCTGTGGTCACCGGGGTAGCCCTTGCCGATGTCGTGGAAAAGCGCGCCGAGCACCAGCAGATCGGGCCGCTCGACCCGATCGGCGATGGCCGCGGCCTCGGCGGCGGTCTCGAGCAGGTGCCGGTCGACGGTGAAGCGGTGATAGGCGTTGCGTTGGGGTCGGCTCCGATTTGGCGCCCATTCGGGGATGATCCGGCTGATCAGGTCGACCT
>JAJCXW010000173.1 GCA_029263235.1 Acidimicrobiales bacterium | reverse complement strand
CTCACCAAGGGCTGAGCCGGATTCGTCCCGGAGTCGGTGTGTCGGGCGCCTCCCGGTACACTCTCCAGCGGCCTTCGGGCCCCGGACGACACCACCACGGTGTCGACGGATGACCACAGCGGTCAGCACCGAACCCGGTCGCTCAGGCGTCGGGTGCTGGCTAGTCAACCGGGAGAGAAAATGGCAGTTATTTCGATGAAGCAGTTGCTCGAGGCAGGTGTCCACTTCGGGCATCAGACCCGTCGCTGGAACCCGAAGATGAAGCGGTTCATCCACGGAGAGCGCTCCGGAATCCACATCGTCGATCTTCACCAGACGCTCGGCCACTTGGAGAAGTCCTACGTATTCATCCGCGATCTCGTGGCCGATGGTGGAACCGTGCTGTTCATCGGCACCAAGAAGCAGGCTCAGGAGTCGATCCAGTCGTACTCCGAGCGCTGCAACATGCCCTACATAAACGAGCGTTGGCTCGGCGGCATGCTCACCAACTTCCAGACCATCTCCAAGCGCGTCTCGAAGATGAAGGAATACCAGCGCATGCGCGACTCGGGCGAGTTCGAGTCGATGCCCAAGAAGGAAGCGCTGCTCATCACTCGTGAGCTCACCAAGCTCGAACGAAACCTCGGTGGTATCCGCGACATGGAGAAGCTGCCTCAGGCCGTCTTCATTCTCGATACCAAGAAGGAGCACATCGCGGTCACCGAGGCCCGCAAGGTCGGTATCCCGATCGTGGCCGTGGTCGACACCAACTGCGATCCCGATCTCATCGACTACGCCATCCCCGGCAACGACGACGCGATCCGCGCCGGCGAGCTGATGAGCCGTGTGATCTCCGACGCCGTTCGTGAGGGTCGTTTCATCCGTTCGAAGCGCGTCCAGACCGACGCTCCCAAGCGCAACGCTCTCGAGGAGGCCGACATCGCCGAGCAGCAGGCTCTTGCCCGTGCCGAAGCCGCCGCTGAAGCTGCGGCTCGTGAAGCACGCGTCTCGGCCCCCGCCGATGATGCAGCCGCCGCCGAAGAGGCTCCCGCTGCTGAAGTTGCTGTGGAAGAGGCTCCTGTCGCTGAGGCTGTGGTGGAGGAAACTCCTGTCGCTGGGGCCGCCCCAGAAGAGGCACCTGCTGTCGAGGACGTCAAAGCCGACGATCCTGCGCCGGCTGAGGCCGCTGCTGAGGAAGTTGCGGTCGAAGAGACCCTTCCGGTGGCCGGCGACGACGGCACACCAGAAGCCTGACCAACCGGTTTTCGAGGACGATTCAGGAGTATCGAGAGATGTCAATTTCCCCCAAGGACGTGAAGGCACTTCGCGACGCCACCGGCGCCGGGATGATGGACGCCAAGCGGGCCCTCGAGGCCACCGACGGCGACATGGAAGCCGCCAAGCAGCTTCTGCGTGAGAAGGGTCTGGCCAAGGCGGCCGGGCGTGACGATCGCCAGAACGACGAGGGCGCAGTCGCGCTCGCCGTTGGAGACGGTGTCGCCGCCATTGCCCGTATCAAGACCGAGACCGACTTCTCCGCCAAGAGCGAAGCCGTCAAGGCCATGGTCGAGAAGTTGGCCGCAGCTGCTCTCGTCAATGGTGCCGACGCCATCGAGGACTTCCGCGGCGAGCTCGACGAGTTGAGGCTCACCATCAAGGAGAACCTCGATTTCGGAGCCGTCGAGCGAGTCGAAGCCGCCGAGGGCAACACACTCGATTCCTACCTCCATGTGCAGGATGGCCGAGGCGTCAACGCCGTGGTCGTCGAGGGCACTGGCGTGTCGGTAGACGATCTTCATCAGGTTGCGCTCCACGTGGCGTTCGCCAAGCCGATGTATCTTTCGAGCGATGAGGTTCCCGCCGCAGAGATCGACAAGGAGCGCGAGTCGCTGCTCGAGATCACCAAGGCCGAAGGCAAGCCCGAACAGGCCTGGGACAAGATCGTCACCGGCCGTCTTCGGGGCTGGTTCGCCGAACGTGTTCTGCTCGAACAGGGCCTTCACGGCGACAAGACAGCCGTCAAGGACAGCCTTGGCGGAGGCCAACTCGTACGCTACGTGCAGGTAATGATCGGAGCCTGAATATGAGCGAGACAGCAACTGATCCCATGCGTGGTTCCGAACGAGCCCGCTGGGACCGCGTGCTGTTGAAGCTCTCAGGTGAGGCATTTTCGGGACCTCTCGAATTCGGTATCGATGGGGCCACCGTCCGCGACATCGCCCAGGACATCGTCAACGTCAAGCGCACGTTCGACATCGACATCGCAGTCGTCGTCGGCGGAGGCAACATCTGGCGCGGCATTTCCGGAGCCGGCGAGGGCATGGATCGTGCTCAAGCCGACTACATGGGCATGCTCGCAACGGTGATGTACGCGCTGGCCCTGCAGGACACTCTCGAGAGCCTCGGGCAGCCCACGCGGGTCCAGAGCGCCATCCACATGGCCCAGATCGCCGAGCCTTACATTCGTCGGCGGGCCACCCGCCACCTCGAAAAGAATCGAGTGGTGATCTTTGCCGGGGGCACCGGCAACCCGTTCTTCACCACCGACACCGCGGCGTCGTTGCGGGCGATCGAGATCGATGCCGAGGCCGTTCTGAAGGGAACCCACGGCGGTACCGACGGCATCTACACCGCCGACCCGAGACTCGACCCCGACGCGGTCAAGCTCGACCATGTCGACTACCTCGAAGTTCTCAACCGTGGCCTGAAGGTCATGGACGCAACGGCCATCACGCTGTGCATGGACAACGATCTCCCGATCGTCGTGTTCGATCTGATGGGCGACGGCAATCTGAGGTCCCTGCTCGAAGGCGGGCCCGTAGGTACTCTCGTGGACGGCCAAAAGGAGTCCGCGTGAGCACCGAGATGATCGATCTGGTTATCGACGACGCCGTCGAGAAGATGGATGCCGCCGTGTCACACGGTCGACGGGAGTTCTCCACCATCCGCACCGGCCGAGCCTCCTCGGCGCTTTTCGAGCGCCTCACCGTTGAGGCCTATGGTGTCGAGATGAGGATTCAGGAGTTGGCGAGTTTCGCAGTGCCCGAGGCCCGTCATCTGGTCGTCACGCCCCTCGATGCCGTCAATCTCGATGCCATCGAACGGGCGATAGTCAATTCCAACATGGGGCTCAACCCCAGCAACGACGGGCGTATCATCAGGCTCAATTTTCCCCAACTGACCGAGGAGCGCCGCAAGGAATTGGTCAAGGTCGTTGGGTCGATGGCTGAGGACGCCAAACAGAGTGTCAACGGCATACGTCGTGTCGCGCGCCGCGACCTCGACGATCTGGAGCATGATGGTGGAATCTCCAAGAACGACATCCAGCGCGGTGAAGACCGACTCGACGAACTCAAGAACGGGCACATAGCGAAGATCGAAGATGCGCAGGCCCAGAAAGAAAAGGAGCTGATGGAGGTCTGACCTCCCAGCTTCGGAAGGGCGATTCCATGAGTGATGAATCTGATGATTTCGAGGGCTTCCGGGTTGTATCCGGCGGTGAACCGGTCGACGACGATGTCGTGGCGCCGGGACGCTCGGTGTTCGGCGACGACGACGACTCGTTCGACGACGACGACGCTGCCGTGCCCCACTGGAGTGATCCACCCACCGGCGCGGTGCCCCAGGTCGGCGGCACCGCCGAATCGGTCACCTTCTCACCCGAACCGATGCTGAGCGAGGCCGAGGACGGCGACTTGGCCGGTTGGGCCGAGGCGTCGTCGACCCCACGCTGG
>JAJCXW010000172.1 GCA_029263235.1 Acidimicrobiales bacterium | reverse complement strand
GTGGTCTACTGGGTGATGACCGTCGACCATGGGAAGTTCCGCAGCAACGATGAGGTCGACTCGGTCAAGTGGCTCAGTCCCGCCGATGCCGAAGAGAAGCTTCACTACCCTCGCGACGCCGAACTACTGCGTACTTCGATGCCGGTGATCCTGGCCGGGTTCTGAGGCAACGCATGGCCGACATCCCACTACCGATGGTGTCTCTCCCGACGCCTACGATGACGACGTGAACGACAAAGGATGGCGGCCCCTGCGCCGATCCAACCAGATTCGACGGACGGTTGGCGCCGAGGGTTTCGCCATCACCCCGTTTGCTCGTCTCACGCGGGTTCATGCCGCCTCCGCTGCGTCCGACGCTGCAATAGCGATCACGCTCGCTGGATCCATCTTCTTCTCCATCAGCCCCGATGAGTCGAGATGGAGGGTTGCGCTCTACCTGCTCGTGACTGTGGCTCCGTTCGCTGTGGTCACGCCGCTGATCGGTCCGGCCATAGATCGTCTGCGTGGTGGGCGCCGATTGATGATCATCGTTACCGCCATCGGCCGGGCAGCGATCGCGTTCTTGATCATTCAGCACTTTGATTCGCTTCTGCTCTTCCCTGAGGCCTTCGGGCTTCTGATCATGCAGAAGGGCTACGCGGTGGCCAAAAGTGCCGTTGTCCCACAGATGGCGCGCAACGACGACGATTTGGTCAACCTCAACAGCCGGCTGGCTCTGATCAGCGCCCTGTCGGGAATGACCGGAGCCACCCTGGCGGGAATCGCCTCGTTGATTGCCGGTCCGGCTGGCGCGGCCGCCATCGCCATGGTCGGCTTCATGGTCACCACTGTTCTCACCTTCCAGCTTCCGCCGATCGTGGTGGCGGCCGGCCCGCCCGAAGAGCTCGAACGAGCCGAACTACGCGACACAGCTGTGATCCTGGCCGCCTCGGCCACGGCCATGCTGCGAGGAATCGTGGGTTTCGTGACGTTCTTCCTTGCGTTCGAATTTCGGGGAGGAACCGACGGTCTCGACGTGGGCGCCGATGGCGCGGCCGTAGGTGGAGCTACTGCCTCAATTCGTGATATCGACATCACCGGCGACCCGTCTGCCCCAGCTTGGCACTTCGGGGTGGTGCTTCTCGCCGCCGGCATAGGCGCGTTGATGGGGGCGCGGTTCGCGCCTCGGCTCCGATCACGCTTCAACGAGGAGAGGATGCTTCAGGCGGTCTTGCTGGCGACTCTGGTGAGTGGTGTGTTCGCAGCCTTCGCCGGGGGCCTGTCAGGCGCCACCTTGATCTCGTTCACGGTCGCGATTTCGGCTTCCACCGGCAAGTTGGCGTTTGAATCACTGTTGCAACGGGAAGCCCCCGACGCGAACTACGGCCGAATCTTCGCGAAGTTCGAGGCCAGATTCCAGATCGCTTGGGTGTTCGGCGCCATCTTCCCGGCTCTGATTCCGCTCAACACGCAGGTCGGCGGAACCGCGGTTGCCAGCGCCGCCGGACTGGCGTTGGCGTCCTACATCGTGGGCCGACCAGTTGGGGCCATGCTCAAGTCTGGGGTTCAGTCAGGAGTGAAGAACGGCCGGATCGTTCGGTCGAACCTGTCGCGTTCTGAGCCCGGTGAGGCCGCTGAGGTCGAATCCGACGAGATCACCGACGACGATCTGAGGCCATCGCAGCCGCTGCCACCGTCGGCCACCCAAAACTTCTCCACTGAGGCGGTCTGGGATTCGGCTCCTGTGCCCTACGTCTCGCCCGTCGAGGGCGTCGACGTAGACCAGACCGACCCCGAATAGAGGTCAGTCGGGGAGATCGATCCGGGCCAACCAGAGTCCAGGGGCATCGACTTCGGTGGGGGTGGGAAGGTTTTCGGGCTTGGCGAACAGTCTTGCCAGCCCGTCGTCTCCGGCCCGCTCCACTACTCCGGCTGCGAAGGCCGTGCCCCGGTCGTACTGGGAACGGTCGAGTTCGAGACCGAGGATCCGTTCGACGAATCGATCGGACTTGTCGGCTGTGGCTCGGCGCCGTCGGAGCGCTTCGGTGAGCATCGAGTAGGAACCGATCAACGTCTGGCCGATGCTGTCCATCACGTGGTCGACATAGCCGGTGACCGCAGCTACGACGGCGGTGAGTTCGGGCTGGATTGCTTCTTGTTCGGGTGAACGAACCGCACCCAGCACGGTGTCGGGGTCGCCGAGAAGAGACTGGATGTCGGCCAACGATTCCGGCCCGGCCGACAGATCGAAGCCACCCAACTTGTCCTCGATGGTCGAGGGGTCAGAGGTGAAGGCGGCGGCGTGTCTCTGCAGAAGGTCTTCCAAGCGGGACTTGACGTGGGGAATCCCCAACACGGCATGGGAGGTCGTTTCGTGGAGACACACCCAGAGGCGCAGATCTTCGCGCTCGAGCGACCACTCGGAGCCGAATTGGTCGACGTTGGGAAGGGCAATGAGGAGTGGCTTGCCTTCGGGCCTGGGGACCGGGAGGTCGTAGCCGCCCATCGAACGATGGGCGAGGTTCCCGACCATTGTTCCGGCGGTCATGCTCGACATCATCGGCGCCATCATCTGGCTCATCCCCTGGATCATTGCCGCCATGGGATCGTCGGCCGGGAGGTCGTCGGGCAGTTCCAGCCCAGCCGACATCGACTTCGAAAGAGTCTCGAACATCGGGCGATAGTCGTCGATGGTGCGGTCGGCCCACTGCGAACGATTGACGACCTCCACCCGCACCGGGCCGCTCTTCTCGAGATCAAGTCCCGTCTTGGAACTGACCTGAAGCTGGGCCACTCGAATGAGCTCCTCGACGGCCATTCGGTCGATCGGGTCGACGTTGGCCTCGGTGCGGCCCTCGTTGGCGATGCTGTGGGCGATCTGACGGGAGGAATCCTGGCCCGGTGCGCCCTGCCCTTGAAGCATGCGCATCAACTCGCCGATGAAAGGAATCCCTTCGAATGGGTCTTCTCCGGGTGGACCGGCGTCGCTCATGACGGCATGGTAGATGAGAGCAGGAGCCGTTCCTCCGCAGTGCGAGCCGGTGAGTCGAGGTTGGAGTAGTCGTGAGAATCGTTGTGACAGGTGCAGCGGGAGCGATAGGTCGGCGGGTGGTGGCGCGGTTGGCCGACGTCGACGCCGATCTGGATGTGTTGGCGGTCGATCGGATCAGCCAGCCCTCGGATGTCTTCGGTGTGGGTTCCAAGAGAGTGGATCTGGCAACCGAGGATCTCACTACTGTGCTGGCTGGCGCGACGACGGTTGTTCATCTGGCGTCTTCGACGAGCCCCGACAATCCCGATCCGCTGGCCGACGATCTCGAGGTGGCGATCTTCCGTCGGGTTCTCGACGCTGCGTCGTCGGTCGGGGTTGAACATGTGGTCGTGTTGTCGACTGCGATGGTCTACGGGGCGTGGCATGCCAGCCCCGTTCCCATCACCGAGAATGCGCCGATCAGGCCCAACCCGGACTTCGGCTGGGCCAACCTGAGAGCCGAGATCGAGAAGATGGCGGTGGAGTGGCGACAGACCAACCGCGGGTCCGGAGTGGCGGTTCTGCGCCCGACCTCGGTGGTGTCCAACGACGACCTCGGTCAACTGGCGAGAGTTCTGCACGCTGCCAGGCGGGGTGTGGCCGCCGAAGGCGACCCGCCGGTGCAGTATCTGCATGTCGACGATCTGGCGGCGGCGATCGAAATCGTCGTCATGGCCAAGTTCGATGGCGTCGCCAATGTCGCCCCCGATGGCTGGATTCCGCCCGACGCCCTCCACGAGCTCGAAGGCTTGTCCGCACGTGTGAGAGTGCCGCAATGGGCTGCTCGTGGGCTGGCATCTCTCAGATGGCGAATGGGCTGGTCACCGACGCCGCCTGGGGTTGTCCCCTACACCGCCAACTCCTGGGTCGTGTCCAACGACCGACTTCGGGCCCTGGGCTGGAATCCGAGCTTCTCCAACGAAGAGGCTTGGGTCGCTTCCCACGAACCCGGTCGGCTCGATCGTCTGCCGGCTCGACGCCGACAAGAGTTGGCACTCGGCCTCTCGGTCGGTGCGCTGGTCGCGGTGCTAGTGGGAGTGGCGATCGCGGTCGTGAGAATCAGACGACGGAATCGCTGATCAGGAATCGTCCTTGATCGACGTATCCAGAACGACGTGACAGACGACTTCGTGGCCGTCGCGCATCACCAGAAAGTCGATGGTCTCGCCGGGTTGGTGAACCAGAAGCTCGGCGACCATGGCGGCCATCGAAGAGACGTCGGTTTCGTCGACCTGCACCACTACGTCTCCGACCAGCATTCCGCTGTCGGCGGCCGGTCCGTTGGCTTCCACCGATGTGACCAACGCCCCGGAGTGTTGGGTGTTGTCGTCGGTGGGCAGAACGTCGCGGGCGGTTATGCCGGCCCTTGGGTGATCGACCCAGCCGTAGGCGATCAGGTCTTGGATGATCGTGCGGATGAGGTCGATCGGTACCACCGCGGCGGGAGCGTCGTAGGCCGTGGAGACGATGATTCCAACGACTGCTCCCGTGGTGTCGACGGCCGGGCTGCCGGGGAGAACTTCGCCGACCGATCCGTCGAGAGCGATCACTCCCACGAACAGGGTTCCGTCGCTGGCGGCACTGGTGGCCGCACCAGATATGACGAGCCGGTTCTGGGCATCTCCAGCGGCGTTGACCACAGCGAGGGTTTCGCCGGAGAGTGGGGTGCCCGCCTCTGATACCACTGCCGGGGTCATGTCGTCGCTGACTCGAAGTACGGCGAGGTCGGTCGTCATGTCGGTGCCGATGACCGACGCTTCCTGCGCGGTGCCCGCACTGGTCGTGACCATCACCGTGTCGGCGCCAGCGAGAGCCCGGCCGCTGGTCACGAGGTAGCCGTCGTCTCGGATGGCAACGGCCCCGGCGACAATGGTCGAGCCGTCGAGTTGTCGGACCGCGGCCGTTGACGGGCGGGCGACGTCGGAGACTATGCGGGTCCATTCGTCGGCCGGGGTGATCCGTGGCGCAACCGACTCGATCGGAATGAGAGCGACACGTTCCGTGGCTACTCTCACCTTGGTGATCCCACCGAATGTGAGCCACATGGCCCCCACCAGAATGGCTCCGCCCATAGCGGAGAATATGATGGTGGTCGGATTCAGCGAACGCCGCTTGTCGGCGGCCTGCCCGAGTTCGGAGGGGTGACGCCAGAGGCGGTCCTCGGCGGGCAAGAGCCAACCCCGAACGTCGTCCTCGTCGTCGGTTTCTTCGGCTCCCACGACACGCGAGGCTACATTCGGGATCAGTGCTGGCGCGCGCGCCCCCGTGTGGATGACACGATTGGTGTGGGACGCAACCGTGTGGCGACCTACGATGACGCTGTGCTGTCACCTCCCGACGACCCGACCTGGCTCGGGCTCAGCAGTGAGCGTCTTCCAGTTGGTGCTGCTTCTGACTGGGCGGTTTTGCCTTCCTGCGGTGCGCTGGTGATGTTCAGCGGAACCGCGCGCGACCACGCCCCCGGACGCGATGCGGTGGAGCGGCTCGAGTATGAGGCCTATGAGGAGCATGTTGTGCCTCGGCTGGCCGAGATCGCCGCGAAGATGCGGGCGTCATGGCCCGACCTCGGGCGAATCGCCATCCTGCATCGGGTGGGAGTGGTGCCAGTGGGCGAGTCGTCAGTTGTGGTCGTGGTGTCGTCGCCACACCGGCCGGCAGCGTTTGAAGCAGCCCGCTATGCCATCGACACGCTGAAGGCGACAGTTCCGATCTGGAAGCGGGAGACTTGGGCCGATGGCGAGTCGTGGGGACTCGAGACTCAACACATAACAGAGGTCGCGCATGAGTAGCGCTGCGGTGTTCCTGGCCGGCGCGCTGCTGGCCGCGATTGTCGGATTGATTTTGTTGTGGGCGTTTCATGCCATTGCCCAGCACCGTCGCCGACGCGAAACTCCGTTCGATCAGCAGATGCAGGCCTTGGCGTTCAATCCGAATCGGGTGAGTCGCGAGCAACCGAGCGGTATTGTCACCCTCGATCCCATCGATGAGGAGACCTGAGCCCTGGCACGCGACCTGGCGATCGACCTCGGCACTGCCAACACTCTCGTTTACGCGAGGGGTGAGGGCATTGTCCTGAACGAACCGTCGGTTATCGCGCTCAATCGGCGCAACAACGACGTCATCGCCATGGGCAGCGAAGCCTGGGAAATGATCGGACGCACGCCGAGTTATATCGTGGCGGTGCGGCCGCTGCGGAAAGGGGCGA
Organism: Acidimicrobiales bacterium; assembly: GCA_029263235.1. Taxonomy (GTDB): domain Bacteria; phylum Actinomycetota; class Acidimicrobiia; order Acidimicrobiales; family Aldehydirespiratoraceae; genus SZUA-87. The sequence goes on along the minus strand of JAJCXW010000172.1, from coordinate 10,223 downwards.
TCACCGACTTCGACGTGACTCAGCGAATGATCAGGCTCCTGCTGCAGCGAGTCGGGGTCAGCAAGTTCAACCGCCCGCGGGTCGTGATCTGCGTGCCGTCAGCGATCACCGCGGTGGAGCGCCGCGCTGTCACCGAAGCGGCTCGAAGAGCGGGTGCGGCCGATGCCCGACTCATCGAACAGCCGGTCGCTGCTGCCATCGGAGCCGATCTGCCGATCAGTGAACCGATCGGCAACATGGTGGTCGACATTGGTGGCGGCACCACCGAATCGGCGATTCTCTCACTTGGTGGCGTCGTGGCGATCGAAGCGGTGCGAGTCGGTTCGTTCGACATCGACAATGCCATCCAGGCCCACATCCGTCGGGAGTGGGGCATTGCTGTTGGTGAGCGAACGGCTGAGGAGATCAAGCTGGTGATCGGTTCGGCCGCGCCAACCGAGGGCGAGATGTGTGCCGAGGTTCGTGGTCGGGAACTGATGAGTGGCTTGCCCAAGACAGTGGTCCTGACCCCGGAGGAGATTCGAACGGCGATAGCGGAGCCGGTCGGGGCGATGGTTGATTCGGTCGTGAGCTGCCTTGCTCAGGCCCCACCGGAACTGGCTCAGGATCTGATTATCGAGGGCATCAACCTCGTCGGTGGCGGAGGAATGCTGAAGGGCATGGTCGAGCGCCTCCGGGCAGAGACGTCAGTGCCGGTTCATTTGGTTGATGCTCCCCTCGAGACGGTGGTGCTCGGTGCCGGTATGTGCATCGAGTCGTTCGAAGCCGGGAAATCGATGTTCATGGGCGAGTGGTCTCGCTGATTCACTCCGGCCCGAGGAGTTCCTCCGCCGCTTCGCGTACCTGACGGTCGTGGTCAGTGCGGGCTCGTTGCCAAGCCGCGTCGACCTCTGGACCTTCGAATGCGCTGAGCGAGATCACGGCGCGACGTCTGACGGCAGGCTTGTCGGTTGTTGCGTGAAGGATCGCCGGCAGCCCGGCGTCGTCTCCGAGGGCGCCGAGCGCTGCCACCGCTGACTCCCTGGCGAGAGGGTCGTCGTGGTTGGTGGCCATGATCGACAGTCGTTCGATCGTGCCCGGGACCCATGGGAGCCGCTCGCCGAGTGCCCATGCCGCACTTTCGGCGACCGAGGATCTGGAATCGTCGAGGAGGTGAAGTATAGGTGGTGCTGAACGAGTGGCCGCGATCTCGAGACCGGCGATCCGAACCCGATGGTCGGCGTCGGCGAGAGCGGTCTCGAGTTGGGTCTCGGTGAGATCGCCTAGGCGTTCGAGCGAGCGCAGCGCGGCCATGCGCACTGGCGGGTCCGGATCGACGAGGTGGTCTCGGGCGGCCTGCGCGTTGCCGGTGTGTCCGGCCAACCCGGCCAGGCGGCGACGTTCGGATGGTTCGTCGGCGGCCATGGAAGCCGACAATAGCGAGCGCCGCGCTGAGCTGATCAGCTCATCCTCGAAATCCAAGCTGCTCAAGTCTCTGCTCGGAACATCCGATCGGATGTTGAGACCGAACTTTCGCGGGAGGAGTATTCCGTGTCGTACATCGTCATCAACTCCGAGTCGTCGGGGCACCCCACGTTTGAGGAGTTCGCCGACATCGATGCCGCTGTCGGGCATCTCGAGAAGGCCTGCAACGGGTCGGGCTCGGCGGGATCGAGACTGTTTCGGCTCGAACCCGTTGAGTTCGAGGTGAAGCAGTATTTCAAGGTTGAGATTCCGACCGCTTCGGAACAGGCTGATACGGCGGTGTCGGTGTTCGACACTGCCGGCACTCCGGAACCAGTAGCCGATCCGTCGCTTTCCGAGGCCACTGAGTCTTCGGAACCCGAGCCTGTGAGCCATGAAGCTCAGCTGTCGGGTGAGTCGCGTCGGGGCTTGTTTGGTCGTTGAACCGCGACTTGTTCAGGCGATCGCCTGCTCCAGCAGGAATCCAGCTCCGAGTATCAAGACGCCGACAGCGGCCGCCAGGGCGATACCGAGCGCAATGATGATGGCACCCAGCGCGACCATCGCCCGGAGCCGCTCCCACCAGCGAACGTAGGCCTTCTTGCCGACGACCGGACGTCGGACGCGTCGCCGTATCAATCCGATGGCCCGAAGCGAGTCGAGGAATGGATTCGCACCGTCGTCGTGGTTGGCGTTGGCGGCGGCGAGCAGCACGGCCGAGCCGATGCGTCTGTCGCGACCGCTTCGGGGGCTGGTCGTGGCAGGCTGAACCGCCCATGACGGTCTGTGACCGGTCTTGGCTGAGTATCCCGCCACTAGGACGAGTGCAGACACGATGAGCAAGTTGGACACGTCGCCGCCGATGCTACCGCCGTCGGCGGCACCGGTTGCGCCGCGCCGATGGCACCAACGTCGCTGGGTGAGGGTCGTCGGCGTGACCGCTGCTGGTATCGCTTTGATTCTCGGGTTGTTGAGCGTGATTCCGGTGGGAGCGCTCGGCCGTGTCATTCCGGGAACGGCCATCATCGACAAGTCTCCGGTTGCTCTCAAGCCCGGTCAGGCCCGCGGTGTATCCGACCGGGTGGCCATCGATCAGTCACGGATCTTCGAGCCGGCGGGCCAGATCCTGTTCACGACCGTGTCGATAGACGATCAGGTTTCGATTCTGGAGTGGCTTGATGCCGAAAGTGATTCTCATCAGAGGCTTCTTCCCCACGATGTGGTGTTCGGCGATCGTTCGCCCTCGGAGAACCGTCAGAGGAATCTCCAGATGATGCAGGTCTCGAAGGAGACGGCGGTCCTGGTCGCATTCCAGTACTTCGGAGTCGACGTGATTGACGAGACCGGCATCGGTTTCGAGGAAGTGCTCAGCGACGGACCGGCCGCGGGGATACTCAAGGTGGGCGACATAATCGTCCAGATCGACGACGCCGAGATCACGAGCTTCACAACCTTGCGAGACGCCCTCGATGTCCGGGGACCCGGTGATGAGATCGTCATGATCCTGGAAGACAACGACACCTTGGAGCGACGTGAGGAGACGTTGGTTCTCGGTCCTCACCCCGACGACCCCGAACGGGCTTTCATAGGCATCGGCAACGTGGCAACGCGCGCCCAGCAGAGCGATCTCCCGTTCGACGTCTCGATCGACTCCGGCGAGATCGGTGGACCGTCGGCCGGGCTGGCCTTCACCCTGTCGATCATCGACCTGCTCACTCCCGGCGAACTCACCGGAGGGCAGAAGGTCGCGGTCACCGGAACGATCCTTCTCGACGAGACCGTCGGCGACGTCGGTGGTGCCGAGCAGAAGGCGGTTGGGGCTCGAAGGGCGGGCGCCGATTTGTTCATCGTGCCGCTCGGAGAGGTCGCGGAAGCCGAGAAGGGGGCTGGCGACATGCCGGTCGTGGGGGTTGAGACTCTCGAGGACGCTCTGAATGCGCTGAGTGAGCTGGGGGGCGAGACCTCGGATCTGGTGTTGCCCGGCGTGGCGGTCGACTCCACCAACTGAGCCCGACACAGGGGGATACCAGAACCCGCCCGGATGCGCTCCTACGATTGCCGGGTGTCGACATCGGTCAATGATCCAGCGGATCCAGCGAGTCTCGAGACCTCGACTTTCCCTTTGGTTAGGCGGGGCTTCGAGCCGGCTGCGGTTCGGGCTCGCTTCAAGGCTGCTGCGACCGCTATTCGTGAGCTTCAGGTCGAACGTGATCGACTTGCCGCGGCCGCGGCTGAGTACGACTCGGTCTCTGTGGGTCAGCTGGAGGCTCACCGAATCGCCGAGGCACTTGGGGCCGAGGCCACCAAGGTTCTCGAGGCGGCGCATCTAGCTGCCGTCGAGAGGTCCGAGAGAGCCGAACGTGAAGCCTTGGCGGTGCGTGAGGAGGCGATCTCGGCCGCCGACGCCACACGGGAGTCGTCGCGTGCTGAGTCCGATGAGATGCTCGAGACGGCTCGCAGGACCGCTGATGCTCTCATCGAGGACGGCCGGGCCCACGGGCAGCACATGGTGGCCGAAGCTCAGACTGTCAGGGAGAGGATGCTCAACGACCTGTCGCGCAAGCGTCAGGCCGGTCGTGCCCAGGTCGAGCAACTCCGAGCGGCTCGGGACCGGTTGCTCGAGTCTCTGGCTGTGGTCCAGCAGAGCCTTGATACCGCGATGGCCGATCTCGTTGAATCGGTGCCCGAGGCCCGGGCCGCGGCCGATCGGGCTGGTCTGCGAATCGAGGAGGAGACGGCCCCGACCGCTGAGCACCTCGAGGCCGAGATCGAGGCGGCGCGCATGGTCGGCCATCCTCTCGTGGCCGACATCATCGATCCGGGTGAGGAGCCGACGTTCGAGGCCGACAAAATTGATTTGATCGCCGAACTGGAGGGGTTCGAACCTTCCGTTGGCGAGCGCCCGGAACTATTCGATGTGGAGGCCGAGAGCGACGCTCCCGAGCCTGAGCTCGAAGAGGAAGCCGAGGAAGAGCCGGAGGCCGAGGAAGAGGTCCAAGCCGAGGATTCGGGCGATGGTGTCGACGACCTCTTCGCGAAACTGCGTACTCCGGAGCCGGAGCCGGAAGACGACTCCAAGCCGGAACCACAGCCCGAGGCCGAGCCCGTGGCCGAACTCGAAGTCGAACCAGAGCCTGAGACCGAGTCTGAGCCTGAGTCAGAACCGTGGGCCGGAGGTGAGGATCGTGAGAAGGCTCACGCCCTGGCCATCCGTGCCCTGAAGAAGGTTGTCGTCGACGAGCAGGGAGTCCTTCTCGATGGCGTTCGACGCAACGGAGTCGAGACATTGAGGGAGTTGGTCGACGACCCGGGTGGTCAGACCGACGCCTACAACGAGGTCGCTATCCCTGCTATCGAGGACTACGTGGCCGGCCTGACCGACGGCGGCACCATCGACTTGGCCGATGCCCTGTCGCACCTGCATTCGATCGCGATCGAGCCGATGCGTCACCGTCTGTCGGAGTTCGTTCGTCGTAGCGACGACGGCGACGATCCGGACGAGACCGAGATGACCGACGCAGTGCGAGCCATGTACAGGGAGTCGAGATCCCGGCGGATTCCGGAGGCCGTATCAGCCGCGCTCGTGGCGGTTGATGCTCTGGTGGCTCTGGCGAGTGGTCCCCCGGCTGTTCGGTGGGTCGTCGAACCTGGTGGGCCGTGCGGTCCCGACTGCGCCGACAACGCCCTTGCCGGTGCCGTGGTGCCAGGAGAAACATTCCCCACCGGCGAGGCCCATCCGCCACTTCATGTGGCCTGTACATGCCGCCTGGTGCCAGTCACAACCTGAGGCCGCCCGATAGGGTCATTGGCTAATGCACTCAGTAGCAGACCCCATTCCTCGTCCACGGAGCCGCTTCGGCAATCGTGGGCGGGTCATCCTCGTGGTCACCATCGTGGCGTTCATCGTTCTGGTGACATCGTTGCGAGGAATCGCGAGCTTCTACACCGACTACCTCTGGTTCGATTCCCTCGGCTACACCTCGGTGTGGAGGGGTGTTCTCGGGGCAAAGATCGTTCTGACCCTGATCTTCGGTGGCATCTTCTTCGTGTTGATGTGGGTCAACTTGATGATCGCCGACCGCGTTGCGCCGGCGATCCGCGCCCCGGGCCCCGAAGAGGAACTGCTGGTGCGGTACCACGAGGTGGTCGACTCTCACACTCGTTCGATCCGCACCGCCGCGTCGGCTTTGTTCGCTCTCATCGCGGCCGCTGGAGTCAGTGGACAATGGGAGTCGTGGCTGCTGTTCACCAACAGCAAGAACTTCGGTATCGAAGACCCTCAGTTCCACAAGGATCTCGGGTTCTACGTCTTCCGTTTGCCGTTCCTGAGTTTCGTGGTCAGCTGGGCCTTCGCTTCGCTGGTGATCATCCTCATCATCACGGCGATCGCCCACTATCTCAACGGCGGTATCCGTATCCAGGTGCCGGGCCGTGAGCGTGTGATCCCGGCCGTGAAGGTCCACCTGTCAGCGATACTCGCTGCTCTGGCCTTGGTGAAGGCGGGCGACTACTGGCTCGATCGATACGGGCTCACGGTGTCGCGTCGGGGGGTGGTCGACGGTGCTCTCTACACAGATGTGAAGGCCCAGCTACCGGCCATCAACTTACTTATCCTCATCTCACTGTTTGCCGTGGTGTTGCTCGTGATCAACATCCGACGTCGAGGATGGGTGCTTCCGGCCCTGGCCGTGGGTCTCTGGGCCTTTGTGGCGATCGTGGTCGGTGGGATCTACCCGGCGTTCGTTCAGCGGTTCCAGGTGCAGCCCAACGAGACCACACGTGAGGCCAGCTTCACCAATCGCAACATCGAGGCCACTCGCACCGCGTTCGACATCGTGCCCGGCAAGGACCTCACCAGACCGGCATTCGACTACACCGGCGAGCTGAGCGCAGATCAGATTCAGGCCAACGCCAACACGGTGCGAAACGCCAGACTGCTGGATCCCACAGTGGTCGACCCGACCTTCGAGCGGGTCCAGGTAGAGCGCGAGTTCTACAACTTCCCTGGGGTCCTCGATACCGACAGATACATCATCGACGGTCAGCTGACCCAGGTGGTTCTCGCGGCCAGAGAACTCCAGCTCAATAATCTGAGCTGGGAGCGTGAACACGTCAGGCTCACCCACGGCTACGGGGTGGCGCTGGCGAAGTCGAATACCTCGACTGCCGAAGGCCGGCCGGAATTCTTCGTGGGTGGATTGCCCGCGGAGATCGATCCCGCACTCGAGCTGACTCTCGACCAGCCGCAGATCTACCACGGAGAGGGCATGACCGGCAACGGGTTGGTCAACACGACTGTCGACGAGGTCGACTACGTCGACAGCGTAAGCGGCCTCGACGTGCCAACGAGCTACGACGGCATCAGTGGCGTAAAGATGGGTTCGTTCATTCGCAAGGCGGCATTTGCTCTCCGGTTCGGAGAGATCGACCCGCTGATCTCCAACTTCATCGACGGCGACACGAGAGTGATCTACGTCCGCGACGTTCGCGATCGAGTCAAGAAGGTCGCTCCCTTCCTGAAGTTCGACTCCGACACTTATCCAGTGGTGGCCAACGGCCGGATCCACTATGTGATCGACGCCTACACCACCACCAGCCGTTACCCATACTCCCAGCGTGCCGAGAACAACCGCATCGGGGGCGATGGCCTGGGTCGGGGAAGCTTCAACTACGTGAGCAATTCCGTGAAGGCCGTGGTCGATTCCTACGACGGCACCGTGACCCTCTACGTGATGCCGGTCGACGACCCGATCATCGAAGCATGGCGGTCGGCGTTCCCGAAGCTGTTCACCGACTTCGCCGAGATGCCCGAGGAAATCAAGAAACATCTGCGGTATCCGCAGGACCTGTTCCGGGTCCAGACCAACATGTGGGCGACCTACCAGCTCAGCGATCCCACCGCGTTCATCATCGGTACCGGCCGCTGGGCGGTCGCCCAGGACCCGGGCCGCACGGTAAGAGCGGGCGGCAGCGCCGAGACCACCGTCGATGCCGACACGGGGGTTGTCACCACTCGGGAAGCACGAATCGATCCGTACTACACGCTGCTGCAGTTGCCGGGCGAGGACGAGACATCCTTCGTGACCCTGCGTACCTTCGTGCCGTTCGACGAGAACGACGACCGGCGCGAGCTCGAGGCGTTCGTTGCTGGTGAGACGCGCTCCGACGGCACCAGTCGACTTGTTTCCTATGAGGTCACCGGGTCGCAGGCGCCCGGTCCGGTGCTGGTGGCATCGGCGATCGCCCAGAACCAGCAGATCTCGAGTCAGTTGACTCTTCTCAACGATTCGGGTTCAACCGTTCTGTTCGGCGACCTTTTGCTCCTGCCGATCGACAACTCGATTCTCTGGATTCGTCCGCTCTACGTGGCCGCGGAAGGCACGAGTGTGCCGTCGCTTGAGTTCGTCATTGCCGCAGTTGGTGAGGGCGAGCAGATCGCTCTGGGAGCCAACTTGGGTGATGCTTTGGCACAGCTCTATCCCGGCCAGGACTTCAGCGGCGTGCTCGACGACTCGCTCGTGGCGCCGCCGGACGTCCCCGACACCCCGGGCGACGACCCGGACGGCACCGTTCCTGATCCGACGGACCCGGCCGACATTGTCGATGTTCTCGACGACATCGAAACGCAGCGGGCGGCTTCACGTGCCGCCCTGTCGGCCGACCCGCCCGACTATCAGGCGTGGGCCGATGCCCAGGAAGAACTCGATCGTCTCTTGGCACAGGCCCGGTCGCTGGCGGGTGCTGATGCGCCCACCACAACCGTCGATGCCGGTGAGGTCGAGGCCTGATCGCAGGCTGCTGCCCGTCAGGCGGCGTTGAGTCGTTGAACCACCTTGCGCCGATGGCCGAACTAACCTCGCCCCAGCAGCCGGTCGGGGAGAGGTCATTCATATGAGATCCAAACGAGCATGGGCACTGATCGCCGCGGTCGCGTTGATCGCGGCTGCTTGCGGTGGTTCGGACGAGGCGTCAGATCCCGCGGACCCGGGCACCACGGCGCCGAGTTCCACTGACGCGATCACAGCCACCACCGCGCCGGCCACCATCGCCCCGATCCCTTCTGGCGGTTCGAGCATCGAGGGTCTCCACGTTGACGAGATCGTGTTTGGTGCCGAGGGCCACGTTCAGATCTCCAACAACGGCGACGTCGACATTTCTCTCGACGGCCTGTGGCTCTGTCAATTCCCGACCTATTTCGAGTTGTCGGGCACGCTCGAGGTCGACGATGTGATTCTCATTTCGGCCTCCGATATTGGTGGGCTGTCGTCGGAAGGCGGCGAGGCTGCCATCTACACGTCCCGCGACTTCGCCTCGTCGACGGCGATCATCGACTATGTGGGTTGGGGCACCGGCGGCGACCGTAGCGAGGTCGCCTCACTGGCCGGGATATGGCCGCAGGGCGCCACGGTCTCCGCACCCGACGATTTCATCGAGCTCGGTGGCGTATCGGGTGACCCCGAATCCTGGGGCTAATCGCTGGCCTTCAGCATCTCGCCCAGACGGGCGCGGTGCGATGAATCAAACTGGTTCGGGTCGGGGTAGAACGGCTCGAGTATCGGGGTGAGCGTCCCGTGGGCCCCTCGAATCTCGATTCGGGCCGGGTCGATCAACGCCGGATGCGACGCTCCCATGGCGTGGCTGACGGTTCTGAGTTCCTGGTGGAGAGCCGTCACGTAGCCGGCCAGCCGCACGCCCTTGTCGGCGGGGTCGAGGCCGCGGGTGAGCCAGCGGTTTTGGGTGGCGACCCCGGTGGGGCAGTGGCCGGTGTGGCATCGCTGGGCTTGAATGCATCCGATTGCCAGCATTGCTTCGCGGCCGACGTTGATCATGTCGACACCCATGGCCATGGCGACGGTCGCGTCGGCGGCGAACCCGAGGCGGCCTGATCCGATGAACGTGACCTTCTCGTGGAGATCGTGGTCGGCGAAGGCCTGATACACGATCGGGAACCCGTTGCGGAAGGGCAGGGCCACGTGGTCGGAGAACGTGCCGGGTGCGGCACCGGTTCCGCCCTCTCCGCCGTCGACGGTCACGAAGTCGGGGCCTTTGCCGGCGAGGGCCATCTGTGCGGCGAGCTCTGACCAGAATTCGCTTTCACCGATAGCCGACTTGATGCCGACGGGAAGCCCGGTGGCGGCGGCGATGCGTTCGACGAACTCGATCAGACCGGCGACATCGTCGAATTCGGCGTGACGGCTCGGACTGTGGACGGTGATCCCCACGGGGACACCGCGGGCGACGGCGATCTCGTCGGTGACCTTCGGTGCGGGAAGCACCCCTCCGAGGCCGGGCTTGGCCCCCTGGCTGAGCTTGATCTCGATGGCCTTGACCGGCGCCGACGCGACCGAGGCCAGCAGGGTGTCGATGCAGAAGTGGCCGGTGTCGTCGCGGGCACCGAAGTATCCGGTGCCGAGCTGGAAGATCAGGTCGCCTCCCTGGCGGTGGTGGACGCTGATCCCGCCTTCTCCGGTGTTTTGCATGCACCCGGCCACATTGGCGCCCCGGTTGATTGCCTCGACGGCCGGCCCCGAGAGTGATCCGAAGCTCATCGCTGAGGTGTTGACGATCGAGCGCGGTCGAAAGGCGTGGGCTCGGTTGTGCGATCCACCGAGGATCTTGGTGCTGGGAATCGGCTGGTCGGGCGAATCGTCGATCGTCGGAAACGCTGCGTGGCGGAGGAACACGTAGCCCTCGGCGCCGAGGTCGTTGTCGGTTCCGAACCCGAAGTAGGCGTTTTCCGACTTGGCTGAGGCGTAGATCCAACGGCGTTGATCGCGACT
>JAJCXW010000171.1 GCA_029263235.1 Acidimicrobiales bacterium | reverse complement strand
GGCCTCGGGCTGGCTCGGCGACCGAATCGGCACCAAGCGGGTATTCCTTTTCGCCCTCACCATGTTCACGACCGCGTCGATGCTCTGCGGATTGTCCGGATCGCTCAACCAGCTCATCGCTTTCAGAGTCCTGCAAGGAGTGGGTGGCGGGATGCTCACTCCCGTCGGAGCCGCGATGCTCTACCGCGCCTACCCGAAGTCGGAACGAGCGAAGGCCGCAACCGCCGTGATCGGGGTGGCCGTGGTGGCTCCAGCAGTCGGGCCGGTCCTCGGCGGGCTGATCGTCGACACCATCTCCTGGCGATGGATCTTCTTCATCAACGGCCCCATCGGCCTTCTCGCGATATTCCTGTCCGTCCGGTTCCTACAAGAGCACACCGAGCCAGGCACCGGCCCCTTCGACTTCGCCGGCTTCGTGCTGTCGGCCAGCGGACTGACCGCTCTGCTCTACGCCCTGTCGGAAGGCCCTCGCCGCGGCTGGTCCGACCCACTGATAGTCACATTGATCACGGCGGGCCTGGTGCTGTTCGTCACACTCGTCTACGTCGAACTCCACCTCGAACACCCGATGCTCCAGCTGCGCCTTCTCAGCAATCGGATGTTCCAGAGAGGCAACATCGCGGGCTTCGCCATGTACGGCGGATTCGTGAGCCTCTTGTTCCTCTTTCCCCTCTACCTGCAGAGGCTGCGCGGCTTCTCGGCCCTCGACTCCGGGCTGACACAGATTCCCCAAGCCGTCGGAGTGATCCTGTCGTCCCAGATAGTCGGACGATGGCTCTACCCACGATTCGGACCTCGCCGACTCATGGTCGGCGGCCTGCTCAGCGGGGCGCTGGTCGGCTACGGGTTCGCCAACCTGGATCTCGAGACCGGGCTCTGGTCCATAAGAGGCCTGATGTTCATGCGCGGTATATCGATGGCCTTCATCTTCATCTCGCTGCAGGCCGCCGTATACGCAACCGTGAGTGTCGCCGACACCGGGCGGGCGTCTTCGATCTTCTCGACTCAACGCCAGACCTCATCGGCGTTCGGCGTGGCGATCGCCGCAACCGTTCTCACTACCGGAATATCCAACGCAACCAAGCCAGGAATGGACGCTCACGCAGTCCAGGTCGCGCAGCTCGGGGCCTATCAGAACGCCTTCCTGGCTACGGCATTGATGTTCGTGGTCGCGGCGGCGGCATCGATGTTCATCCGTGATTCCGACGCGGCCGTGACCCTCTCACCCAAGGCCAAGGTCAACCGGACGAGAGTCGACGCCGGCGGCGATCAAAACACGATGTAGAGATTCGGGCACAAGTGCCCTAACCCACCTCGAAACCCTCTGCCTACTGTCACATCAGAGAGACACCGTCTCCGCTGGCATCGAGTCAGTTCTCCTATAGAGGGGGCTCAAGAAATGTTCACCGATCGCGTTCCGCGCGTCGAAGGCGCACCGGCCCACTCCGGTATCGCTAGCAAGAAAGAAATCGCCCATGCGACGCATCAGTAGCCTCCAGGTCGCTCGACTGGCCGTCATCTTGCTCGTCTTGGCGGCATTCATCAGGGCGCTGGTCGTCGGTCCGGTGGCCGTGCCCGTTGTGATCGCCCTGCTCGGGGCGATGGTCTACCTTCCAATGAGACTACGACGCAGCTTCGCCGAGGCTTCCGACGCCGCCTCTCCCGGAGCCGTCGGTATCTCACGCCGCGATGCCATGAAGCGTCTGGGACTGGGCGGAGCGGCAGCCGTCGTACCTCTCGCCGGTCTGCCGGCCATCGCATCAGGCTCACCGCCCACCCAGGGCGAAGCTCCGGCCGTGGGGCCGAGCGGCCGCATCCGACAGTGGGGAATGCTGATCGACCTCCGCAAATGCGACGGCTGCCAAAGCCAGGGAACTCCTCCCCAGTGCACGTTGGCTTGCATCGAAGGGCACCTCGCTCCCGAACCAATGGAATGGATCGAAGTCTTCGAAGCCGAGATGTCGGGCGGAGGCACCCAATTCCTCCCGACACCCTGCCAGCAGTGCCAGAACCCGCCCTGCGTCAACGTCTGCCCCGTCACCGCCACGTTCTCCTCACCCGAAGGTGTGGTGCTGATCGACCAAGACCGCTGCATCGGCTGCCGGATGTGCATGGCCGCCTGCCCCTACGACCGTCGATTCTTCAACTGGGGCGAACCAGCGGTTCCCCCGGAAGCCCTTCTGGCCGACTACTCGTTCGACCATCAGGTCGGCGCCCCCAAGGGCACCGTTCTCAAGTGCGACTTCTGCCCCGACATGGCACGAGCCGGATCACTCCCGATGTGCGTTCAGGCCTGCCCCAACGACGCCATCTACTACGGCGACCTCGAAGAGGACATCGCCACCAACGGCAGCGCCGTCGTGACCTTCAGCGACTTCATGGCCGACAACAACTCCTACCGCCTCAAGGAAGAACTCGGCACACAACCCCGAGTGCACTACATCCCGGGCCACGGTGAGGACGTCGGACGAGATCGCCACACCGAGGGACGGCTGCCAACCAAGTGGCCGTGGCTGGAGCGAGTGAAGGGAGCAGTGACATGGAGCCGATGACCGACGAGTGGGAAGACCGACTCGAAGAGCGTGTGCTCGCCCCCACCCGGGCATCCGGACGCCTCTGGGCGATCTGGGTGGCCAGCCTGGCGTTGATCATCATCTGGGGCTTCGTCGCCTACGTCTACCAATGGCGTGAAGGCCTCTATGTGACCGACATGCGCGATCGCATCTCGTGGGGCATCTACATCGCAGCGTTCATCTTCTTCACCGGTATCAGCATGGCCGGAACGGTGATCTCAGCCATCCTTCGAGTATCGAACGCCTCCTGGCGTACACCGATCGTCCGGATAGCCGAGGCCATCACCGCGGTGGGGTTGGTCTGTGGCGGTCTGTTCATCATCGTCGACATGGGTCACCCCGAACGCCTCTATCACTTCTGGATCAACGGCAACTGGCAGTCACCACTCATGTGGGACATGATGGCCATCACGACGTACCTCACGGCGAGCGTGATGTACCTCTACGTGCCGATGATCCCCGATCTGGCGATGTTCCGCGACCGGCTCGGCGACAAGGTCAGCTGGCTGCAGTCGTGGCTGTACCGCACCATGGCGATCGGCTGGAACAACAACGAGTCGCAGCGCAAATCGCTGCATCGTACGGTCGGCATACTGATGGTCGTCATCATTCCGGTGGCTGCGGTGGTCCACACCGTGGTCTCGTGGATCTTCGCCATGACCACCCGAGCCAGCTGGGACAGCACCATTTTCGGGCTGTTCTTCGTGGCCGGAGCCATCTTCTCGGGCGTGGCAACCCTGATCATCGTGCTCGCAGTGCTGAGGCGGGTCTACCACCTCGAGGAGTACATCACCCTCACCCACTTCAAGTATCTGGCCTACATCATGGCCTCGATGGCGCTGGTGATGATCTACTCCAACGTCACCGAATACCTGGTGCCGGGCTACAAGATGTCCGAGCACGAGGAGTTCGCGTTCAGGCAGCTGTTCGTCGAGGAGTTCGCCAAGCTCTACTGGTTCTACGTCCTCGGTGGTCTGATCCTTCCGATCCTGATCGTCTCGTACAAGAAGACAAGAACGGTGGGCGCCTTCGTGGTGGCGGCGGTGTTCGTCAACATCGGAATGTTCATCGAGCGATACCTCATCGTCGTCGCCGGGATGCGTATCCCGCTCCTGTCGTATGAACCCTCCAACTACTCCCCCACATGGGTCGAGTGGTCGGTTGTCGCCTCGGGGATCGCCGGCTTCATGATGCTTCTTACCCTCTTCGCCAAGTTCTTCCCGATCCTGGCCGTGTGGGAGATGAAGGAAGAACGAGCCGAAGAAACCCCATCCGAGCCGGTGGTCGATCCAGTGGACGAACCCGAGCCCGAGCTGGAGGTGGCGCGATGAACTCCGACCGACGGCTGACACGAAGCCGCTCACTTCTCTTCATCGGGGTCCTTCTGGCTCTGATGGTCGCCACCGTCGCACCCGCGGCGGCCGCGGCAGAGGTCACGGTCGATGCCCCCACCCAGGTCACGGTCGGCGACGACATCACCGTCACCGCGATCGTGGTCGACGAAGGCGAACCCGTGGTCGGGGCGCTGATGAACCTCTCGTTCGTCGGAACCACCGCCGGCAAGTCCGGCTGGGCGGTTCTCGATACCGGCTTCACCGACGAGGACGGATCCGTCACCTTCCACTATCAGCAGCGAGCCCTCGGCGGCGAACGCATGCGGGTGGAGTACTTCGGAGTCGATGGCCAGGAGAACTCAGAATTCGAGGTCCAGGTCACCGACGGCGCCCAGCTGTTCGAGAGTCACGCCGGAGTCGATGTGCCGGCCATCGGGCTCTGGTGGGTCTACCTGCTCATAGCCCTCGTCTGGGGCCTGATCATCTACGCCTACAGCTTCGCCGTGCGAATCGGCCGTGCTTCCGACCTGGAAGGCGGGCCGGTGAAGATCACGCCCCGATTCACCTTCGGGTTCGTCGTGTTCACCGTCGTCGGCATGTTCCTGGTCATCATCGCCAGGCCGCAGTCCCACGCCAATCTTGATCCGACAGCCCCCTTCGAGCGGGCCCCCGGCAGTGTTGTCGGTGTCGACTACGAATACTCCGGCCTCGGCTCAGGGGATCTGATCTCCGCCAACGGCGAACTCAGCGGCGAGACGCTCTACGTCCAGGGCAACTGCGTCGGCTGCCACGGCTCAGGTGGCGCTGGTGCCATAACCGGCGACGCTCTGATCGGAGAAGAAGGGGACTCGGCACCGAACGTCAACTCCTTCATCGAGGACATTCGGGACGGACCGAAGGGCATGCCGGCCTACGACGAAGCCAACCTGAGCGACCGGGACGTCGAAGCCATCCACGAGTACCTGTTCGGGCCGGCCGTGGGCTGACCCGACACCAACTCTGACCACCCGACCGGTAGTAGTTTCGTGTGGACGATCGGAGTGAGTGTGCGCAAAGTTGCCTCAGTCGTCATCGCCATTGCTCTGACCGGCGCGGCCTGCGCCGGTTCTCCTCCGGAGGTTCCGGTACGCGCCGACGGAACCACCGACCCCGAACTCCAGATCGGTCGCGACGTCTACACGGAACACTGCAAGAGCTGCCACGGTGCCAACGGCGACCGTCGATCGGACTCCGATCTGACCACACTCGACAGCGACGACATCGACTCGCTCGTCGACATCGTCGCCGACGGCCTCAGGCGAATGCCCGCCTACTCGTCGATACTCACCGATGAACAGATCGACGGCGTGATCCGCTACTCGACCGAGGTTCTCTGACGGTTCCCCGGAAACGAATTGTCAGCTCAGACCGAGTCGAGCGAATTGATCATCGGGGGCAGATACGTCCTCGAGCGCTGAACGAAGCAACTCGATCATCTCCGCCTCGCGACTCTCGCCGATCCGATTCTCCCGCTCGTCGGGATCGACGGACACATCAAACAGGTAGTGCTCGTCGACATTGGCCCGCCCCACCCAGAACGGCAGCATGTCGCCCGCCACGAACGGTTGGCGAATCACCGGAATGCTCGAACCGGGCATGTGATCGAGCCAGGCACGATCATCAGGATTCGGAAGCGACTCGATGCCGGCGATATCAAGCGGCATGGTCGACCAGCGGTTGGACCACATCGAGAGCGGAAAGTTGTCGCCCATCGCCGATCGGGCGTACTTGGTGGAACCGTCGGTGACTTGCACCCAGTTGCCGAACACTCCCCCGATGGCCCAGTCGCGAATCAAATCGGCCTCACCATCGAGCAACGGCGCGATCGACCGGCCGTGGGTGACGTGACCCACCTCGGCGTCGAATACATCGGCGAGCGTGGCGAAAATGTCGACATTGGTGGTGAGCGCGTCGCAGGTTGAGCCACCATCGACCCCCGGCCAGTGGATCATCAGTGGAGTGTGCCCGAGCGGCTCGTACTGAGGAACATTCGGCTTGCCCCAGATGTCGCGGTCGTTCCTGATCTCCCCCAGGTAGTGACCGTGGTCGGTGCACACCACCAACGCTGTCGTGTCCCAGAGATCCTGACGGTCGAATTCATCGAGGATCCGACCGAACCAATGGTCGATCATCGAGAGCTTGCTGCCGTAGTTGGCCCTGATGTGGCGGCCCTCGGCTTCGCTCAGTTGCCCCTTCGAGATCGCACCGTCGGCGTAGGGCGGCCAGATGATCGCCTCGTCGTCCCACGGCTGATCCTCGTAGCGGCCGGCCCACGGAGCTGGCGTGTCGAACGGCTCGTGGGGGTCGAACTCGTCGACGAACAGAAACCAGCGATCGTGATGAGGCGTGGCCTCGCGCAGAAACCGGGTCGCCTCGGTCATGGTGCGAGGGCCGGGGTAGTCGGACTCCTCACGGAAGAAGGTCCGCGAGTTGTCGTAGGCACGGGTCAGGTCGCCGTAGCCGATCGACCTCTCGAGCCACCATCCGCCTCTACGTGCGGGCGAGGCCGGAGCGCCCATCCAGGATGGGTCGGCGAACGTGCGCCACGGGTCGCCTTCGTGTCCCCTTACGTAGTCCCATCCGTGAAAGTCGGTGTGGTAGTTCTCGCCGCCCGACTCAAAGAGGTGGGGGTGGTCGGTCACCATCATCGTGGTGACTCCGCTGTGGGCGAGCGCTCTCGTGATCGGCTGCTCCCACAACTCGATCGATCCCCACGGCCTCCAGAGGAAGTCGAGTGCGCCCACCAAGATGTCGTGACGGGCCGGCATGCACGGCAGCGATCCCGTCACGTGATTGGTGAACCGTGTCGCTCGATGGGAAGCGAAGCGGTCGAGGTTGGGAGTGTCGAATTCGTCGCCGCCGTAGCTGCCGAGCATGTGGCGGTTGAGCGAGTCGAGCAGGACTACGCACACGTTGCTGGGCATCGTCATGACCGCCCACCCTATTTGCGCCGCGGGCGCCCGTCTTGACATCGTCCGACGGATCCTGATCGCGTGGGAACGTGACCACGATCCACGACCTGCCGACACCCGCCCTGGTAGTCGATACACGCGAGCTCACCGCCAACCTCGCCGCGATGACCGCCGCCAGACCCGGCGCCGAGCTACGGCCCCACGTGAAGGCCTTCAAGTCGACCGAACTGGCCCGTGAGATCGCTGCACGCCACGGCCACAACGCCTTTTGCTGCGCCACGCTCGCCGAGATGGAAGGAATGGTCTCGAGCGGCCTCGGCGAGGACTTGATGCTCGCCAACGAAACGCTCGATGTCGAGAGACTGAGCCTCCTGGGCTCCGCGAAAGACGCTCGAATCACGTTGGCCGTCGACTCACTCGAGACCATCGAAGTCGCTCGTCTCGCCGGAATTCGAGAGGTGTTGATCGACGTGGAAGTAGGGCTTCCCCGATGTGGATGCCCGCCGGCCGAAGCGGCGAGGCTCGCCGAGGTCGCGTCCGACCGTGGGCTCCTGGTGCGCGGCGTGATGGGGTACGAAGGCCAATGTCAGGACTGGACCGACACCGAGAAGCGTCGCTCCGAAGTGGAACGATCGATGGCTCTTCTGGCCGAGGCCCACGCCGAGGTCGGAGGCGACGTCGTCTCCGCCGGCGGCACCGGCACCCATGCCATCAACGAGCTGGCCACCGAAATCCAAGCTGGTTCCTACGTCTTGATGGACACGCACTACAGCCGTCTCGCCGATCTTCCGTTTCGTCCGGCGCTGCGGGTCCTCGCCACGGTGATCTCGGCCCGAGCAGGGGCAGGCGGTTGGTACGTCGCCGACGCCGGGCTCAAGGCGTTCGCCATGGACCACGGCGACCCGTCAGCCGATATCGGGCAGGTGTTCTTCTGCTCGGACGAGCACACGACGGTGTCGGCCGAACCGGAGCTTGATGTCCGGGTGGGCGACCGCGTCACCTTCGTGCCCGCCCACATCGACCCGACCGTTGCCAAGCACGAGTTGCTTCACCTGGTCGAAGGAGAAGAGATCATCGACGTCTGGCCCGTGGATCTACGAGGCTGGTGAGGTCGGCCAGATCGACAGCGCTGATCCGCGGCGGCCACGGTCTAGTCTCGCCTCGTGACCGAACCACTGGTGGAGGCCCGCAACCTGGCCCTGAGGACCGATATCGGCCGGCTCGGTCGGCAGCTCGGATCGTCGCTGGTTCGCCAAGAAGGACAACGACTCCTCGACCTGGTCGAGTCGGTGCGAACACTGGCACGGGCCCAACGATCCGCCGAAGGCGACGTCGCCGGACGCGAACTCCAGGACCTGCTCGGTTCGGTCGACGACATCGAAGCGATACTCGTGGTGCGGGCATTCACGATGTACTTCCATCTCGCCAACGTCGCCGAACAGGTGCACCGAGTCGAGGAGTTCACCGCCACCGGCGATCCCGCCGGCAGCTTCAGCCAGACAGTCGACCGCCTGATCGAAGGCGGGGTCGACCCGTCCGAGATCGCCGCTCTGGTTGAGCGCGCCGACCTCCGACCGGTCTTCACCGCTCACCCCACCGAAGCCTCACGGCGAACCGTGCTCGACAAGAGGGCCGAGATCTCTCACCTCCTGGAAGCCCGAGGCGGCTGCACCGACTCTGATCAACGCCGGGTCGATCGACGAATCGACGAGCTGATCGACACGCTGTGGCAGACCGACGAGATCCGGTCGGAGAAGCCGATTCCCTACGACGAGGCCCGAGCCGCCCTCTGGTATCTGGAGCAGGTCGTCACCGAAGGACTCCCCGAGGTACTCGAGGACGTCCGATTCGCGTTGGCCGATCACGGCATCGAGAGCAACCCGGAACACACACCGATCAGATTCGGATCGTGGGTGGGTGGCGACCGCGACGGCAACCCCAACGTCACCCCCGCCGTGACGCGATCGGTCGTCGAACTGCACCGACAACGAGCCATCGACCTTCTCATCGGCGAGGTCGAGATCTTGTCGGGAGAACTCTCGGTGTCGGAGCTGATTCGGCCGCCTTCGACCGGACTGGCCGAACGAATCGCCAGCTACCGCGAGCGTTTCCCGGTGTTGTTCTCCGAGATGAGCCCAGTGATCAGATCCGAGCCACACCGGATCCTGTGCCGAGTCATGCGCCACCGCCTGCGGGGTGCCCTCGCCCGCACAACCGACGGCTACGACTCACCTCAACAGCTCGCCGACGATCTCCGTGTGATGCACGACGCGCTTGTCGCCGGGAAGGGCGCCACCATGGCGCAGGGTCGTCTCGCCCGGGTCCGTCAGATCGTGGCCGTGTCCGGATTCCATCTGGCGACACTCGACATTCGAGAGCACGCCGATCGTCATCACGAGAGCATCGAAAGGCTGGCCACCGACGCCGGAGCCACCTATCCGATCGACGATCCGGAGGCCCGCACCCGTTTCCTCTCCGAGGAGCTGGCGAGCCGACGCCCGCTCGGTCCACCAGGGACCCCGCTGCCCGACGGCGATGCTCTTGAGCTGTTTCGGGTGCTTCGCGAGTTGCTCGACGACAACGGAGAGGGACTGATCGAGAGCTACATCGTGTCGATGACACGAGGAGTCGACGACCTGCTGGCGCCCGCCGTGCTCGCTCGCGAGGTCGGGTTGATCGACCTGCCGCGCGACGTTGCCCGCATCGGCTTCGTGCCTCTGTTCGAGACCATCGACGATCTTCGCCGGATCGGCCCCACCATGGAGTCGCTGCTGTCGTGCCGGCCCTACCGACGGCTGGTGGAGTTGCGAGGAAACCATCAGGAGGTGATGGTCGGCTACTCCGACTCCAACAAGGACGGCGGCATCACCACCTCCCAATGGGAGATCCACAAGGCCCTCAGATCGGTGCGCGACGTCGCAGCGAAACACGGCGTGCGTCTGGTCGTGTTCCACGGTCGGGGCGGCACGATCGGACGAGGCGGTGGTCCGACCAGCGCATCGATCCTGTCGCAACCCGCCGGCCTCATCGATGGCAAGGTCAAGACGACCGAACAAGGCGAGGTCATCGCCGACAAATACGGTCAACCCGGTCTGGCCCGCCGCAATCTCGACCTGGCGCTCTCCGCGGTGGTCGAGGCATCGATCGCCCACCGCGACGCCTGGCTCGACCCCGAGCAGAGCGACGGCTGGGACGAACTCATGGAGAAGGTCTCCACTTCTGCCCACACCGCCTACCGCCGATTCATCGACGACGACGGCCTGGTCGAGTACTTCGTCGACTCGACCCCCGTCGAGGAACTCGGGGCTCTCAACATCGGGTCGCGTCCGGCCCGCCGGGCTGGCCCCTCCAAAGGCATCGACGACCTGCGCGCCATCCCTTGGGTGTTCGGCTGGATGCAATCGCGCCAGATCATCCCAGGCTGGTTTGGCGTCGGCAGCGGGCTCGAAGCCGCCATCAAGTCGGGAAACCTCGGCGACCTAAGAGAGATGCACGCCGGTTGGGCGTTCTTTTCCACGTTCCTGTCCAACGTGGAAATGACTCTCGTGAAGACCGACCTCGACATAGCCCGCCGCTACGTCGACCGCCTCGTGCCCGAATCTCACCAACACCTACTCGATGTGGTCACCGACGAATACAACCGGTCGGTCGCCATGGTCCTCGAAGTCACCGGTCGCACCGAACTTCTCGCCGACCTACCAGTGCTGCGACGAACGCTCGAGGTTCGCGACACCTACCTCGACCCGATCCACGTACTCCAGATCGACCTGCTGGCCCGAACCCGCGAGCTCGGGCCGGACGCCGCCGAATCCGAAGAGGCCCGACGCATTCGTCGGGCCCTGCTGTTGAGCGTCAATGGAGTCGCGGCAGGGCTCCGCAACACCGGCTGACGATCAGAATCCCCTCCGGGGCATGGTCGGCGTAACCTGATCGCCATGCCTGAATACCGTTCACGTACCACCACCCATGGTCGCAACATGGCGGGCGCTCGCTCCCTCTGGCGCGCCACGGGTATGACCGACGACGACTTCGAGAAGCCGATCATCGCCATCGCCAACTCCTTCACCCAGTTCGTGCCGGGCCATGTGCATCTCAAGGACCTCGGCCAGATGGTGGCCCGCGAGATCGAGGCCGCCGGTGGTGTAGCCAAGGAATTCAACACGATCGCGGTCGACGACGGAATCGCCATGGGGCATTCAGGGATGCTCTACAGCCTTCCGTCGCGCGATCTGATCGCCGACTCGGTCGAATACATGGTCAACGCCCATTGCGCCGACGCCCTCGTCTGCATCTCCAACTGCGACAAGATCACCCCTGGGATGGTCATGGCGGCAATGAGGCTCAACATCCCGACGGTGTTCGTTTCGGGCGGACCCATGGAAGCCGGCAAGACCAAGCTTGCTGGTGTGAGCGTGAAGCTCGACCTGATCGACACCATGATCAAGGCTGGCGACCCGACCGTGTCCGACGACGATCTACTCGAGATGGAACGCTCGGCCTGCCCGACCTGCGGATCGTGTTCTGGAATGTTCACCGCCAACTCGATGAACTGCCTCACCGAAGCTCTCGGCCTTTCGCTGCCGGGCAACGGCACAGTCGTCGCCACCCACGCCGACCGACGCGAGCTGTTTCTCGAGGCCGGTAGACGGGTCGTCGATCTGGCCCAGCGTTTCTACGAGAAGGACGACGACTCGGTTCTGCCCCGTTCGATCTGCACCAAGGCAGCGTTCGAGAACGCCATGACTCTCGACATCGCCATGGGTGGTTCCACCAACACGGTGCTCCATATTCTCGCCGCGGCGCAGGAAGCCGAAGTTGATTTCACGATGGCCGACATCGACCGACTCAGTCGGATCACGCCCAACATCTGCAAGGTCGCACCATCGACCGCCATCTACCACGTGGAAGATGTACACCGGGCCGGTGGAGTCCTGGGAATCCTCGGCGAACTCGATCGAGGCGGACTCATCGACACCGGGTTGCCCACCATCCACTCCGACACATTGGGCGCGGCCCTCGATCAATGGGACATCATGCGCCCGACGTGTACTGAGGAGAACAAGGAGTTCTTCCGGGCCGGACCAGGCGGAATCCCAACCCAGGAGGCCTTCAGCCAGGCCGAACGCTGGGACACAGTCGACACCGATCGAACCGATGGTTGCATCCGCAGCGTCGACAATCCCTACAACACCGAAGGCGGACTCGCCGTTCTCTACGGCAATATCGCCGAACGAGGCTGCATCGTCAAGACCGCTGGTGTCCACGAATCGATCTTCCGGTTCAGCGGCCCAGCCCGAGTGTTCGAGAGCCAGGAGGTGGCGTGCGAGGGCATCCTCGACGAGACCTCCATCAAGCCCGGCGACGTGGTCGTGATCCGCTACGAGGGACCCAAGGGCGGCCCCGGAATGCAAGAGATGCTCTACCCCACGAGCTACATAAAGTCGCGCGGGCTCGGCGAGGCCTGCGCACTCGTGACCGACGGCCGCTTCTCCGGCGGAACCTCGGGAATGTCGGTGGGTCACGTTTCACCCGAGGCGGCCGAGGGCGGCGCCATCGCTCTCGTCGAAGAGGGCGACATCATCGAGTTCGATATTCCCAACCGCACGATTCGTCTCGCGGTCAGCGACGACGAGCTCGCCAACCGACGAGCGGCGATGGATGCCCGGGGCGCCGACGCATGGCAGCCCCTCGAGCGCGACCGGCAGGTGTCAGCAGCGCTGCAGGCCTACGCCGCCTTGACCACCTCGGCCGACCGCGGAGCGGTGCGCGACGTCAGCCAGATCAAGCGCTGAGTCACGGTGATGACCGACGCGTCGGCGACGTCTGAACCGGATTTGCTTCCCGACGAAGCCGCTTCACCGGCCTCTTCGGAGCGCGGACCCGAGGCAGTGAAGAGGAAGCTGGTCGACGCCGCCAAGGTGCTCATGACGATGCGGTCGCCGCGGCAGATCTCCGGACGTGAACTCGCCCGACAGGCCGGTGTCAACTACGGCCTCATCCATCACTACTTCGGATCCAAGGACAACGTCTTCGCCCAAGCCGTGGCGGAGGCCACCGAAGCAATGGCCCAGCGATGGGATTCCCGCGCCATGGTGCCCACCAACACCACCGACGACGCTCGGACCTATCGAACCTTCGCCAAATTGGAGATCGAACAGAGCCAATCACCGATCGCCGACCTCCTGAAGCGAATCGTCTCCAGCCAGACCACCGCACGAGGCTGCGATCCGAGCGACGCCGACATGTTGGGCGACATAGCGGTGGCCGCTGCTCTGCAGTTCGGATGGGGGGCATTCGAAGACGAGATCGTCGATGCGCTCAGCGAATACGGAACAGACCGAGAGGGCCTGCGTGCTCTCGTCGCCCAACGCTCGCTTCGTCTCATCGAACCCAACCCATCCGACGGGTGAGCGTGAGCGATCTAATCGACCAGCTTCGGGAATCCGTCGGTCCCACATCGGTCTTCGATCCGGCCGATCTGCCTTCGGCCACCACGGATGTGCGCGGTGTCCACCAAGGGGCCGCGGTGACGATCGTTCGTCCCGCCACGACCGAGGAAGTAGCCGCCGTGGTTCGGATCTGTTCCGATCACGGAGCCGTGATCGTCACCCAGGGCGGCAACACCGGCATGTCCGGAGGTTCCGTTCCGGTCGACGACGAATCCGGCCGCCCGAGCGTGATCGTTCTGCTCGACCGGATGAACAAGATCGAGTCGCTGTCGCCCGACGGGTTCTGGGCCACGGTCGAAGCCGGCGTCACGATCGAGCAACTGCAGGCTGCTGCGTCAGCCGCCGGGCTGATGTTCGCACCCGACTGGGGCGCACGTGGCACCGCAACCATCGGCGGTGCCGTCTCCACGAATGCCGGCGGCATCAACGTCCTGGCGTTCGGACCGATCCGCGATCACATCCTCGGTCTGGAGGTGGTCTTCCCTGACGGGCAAACCTGGAATGGTGTTCGTGCTCTTCGAAAGGACTCATCCGGCTACGACATCAAGCACCTGATCATCGGCTCCGAGGGCACGCTCGGCATCGTCACGAGAGTGACCGTCAAGCTTCTTCCTGCGATCAGCCACGAGTCGACCGCCATGGCGGCGATCGTCTCGATCTCCGATCTCGCCGAGATCGCGAGACTGGCCCGAGCAGGAACCAATGGCACCCTCACCGCGCTCGAACTGATCCCCGAGATGGGCGTTGCCGCCGTGGTCGACAAGCTCGGCTGGCCCCGCCCGCTCGAGACCCGAGCCGACTGGTACGTCTTGATTCGCTACGGAGGTTCGGATCCGGTCAACAGTGATCTCGCCGAGTTCCTCCAGAGGGCAGTCAACCGAGGACTACTGACCGACGCAGTCGTCGCCGACTCTCGTCGACAAGAGGAAGCCCTCTGGTTGCTGCGCGACGAGATCTCACCGCCGGGATTGATGCCCCACAACAAGCTCGCATTGAAGATGGACGCGGCGGTACCCATCGATCGCGTGTCCGACTTCATCGATGCGGTCGAGGCCACCTGCAGAGATCTCGCCCCCGGTGCCGCCCCCTACATCTTCGGCCACATCGGCGATGGCAACATCCACGTTCATGTGCTCCCCGGCGAATCCGACGTCGATACGTTCCTGGGCATCAAGCCGGCGCTGGGTCGGGCCCTCGACCAACGCACCTGGGACCTGGGAGGCACCATCAGCGCCGAGCACGGCGTCGGCCAGGAACTGATCGACCGGATCATCGGGCAGAAGCCGGCCATCGAGTTCGAAATGATGCGAAACATCAAGCGACTGTTCGATCCCGACAACCTGCTCAACCCGGGTAAGACGATCCCCCGACAACCGGCGTCGTGAGCACCAGAGCCCAATCGTCGGAGCGACGGGTGATCGCCTTCCTGGCCTTCCTCAGCGTGCTGCTCGCGTTCGGAGTCGACGTGTCGCTCCCGGCTCTCGACGAGATCCGATCGAGCTTCGACCTCGGACCGGGATCCGGGGCGGTGTCTCTCATCGTCACGACCTACCTGCTCGGCATGGCCGCCGGACAGATGTTCTACGGCACTCTCTCTGATCGCTTCGGTCGAGTGCCGCTGCTTCTGGTCGGCTTTGGCCTCTACGCCGCCGGGGCTCTCGGGTCGGCGCTCGCCCCCGACATGAACGTGTTGTTGGCGGCCCGATTCATGTGGGGGGTCGGTGCGGCTTCGCCCAGCGTGTTGCGTCCCGCCATCGCACGCGATCTCTACGAGGGCGACCAAATGGCTCGCATCACTTCGATCGTCATGGCGATCTTCCTCATCGGTCCGGCCCTGGCGCCGTCGGTCGGTGAACTGATCATGCTGGCCGGGTCGTGGCGATTCGTGTTCATCGGGGGTGTCGTGCTCGCCCTCACCGCAGCCGGCTGGACCGTCCGGTTCGGCGAGACGCTCGCCGACGAAAACCGCAGAAGCGTTCATCCCGCAGCGATCGGGCGAGCGTTTCGTACTGTGATCCGGAACCGGGCGTCCTTCGGCTACATCCTCTCCATGACCTTCTCCTTCGGGGCGTTCTTCATCTACCTCGACAGCGGACAACCGATCATCTCGGAGATCTACGGCCGAGGAGAGTGGTTCGCCCTGTTGTTCGCGGGGTCGTCGATCTCGATCGCCGCCGCGGTGCTGATCAGCACCCGGTACACGACTCGCAACGGGGCGGCCGCGGTGGCCAGGTTCGGGGTGGCGGCCCATGTCGCCACCGCCGCCGTGTTTACCGTTGTCGCCTTGACCACCGACGGGCGGCCGCCGTTCTGGGTCTGGTACGCCTTTTTGTGCCTGATGAGTTCCTTCAACACGTTGCTCACACCCACGGCCAACGCACTGGCCATGCTCCCCATGGCCCGACTGGCCGGTGCTGCATCGGGCGTGCTCGGATTCATCACCATCGGAGGAGGAGCCTTCTTGGCGGCGATCATCGACAGTCGAATCGTCGATACAGTCACCCCGATGGCCATCGGAAACCTCATCTACGGTTTGCTGGCGTTCGCTGCTCTGGCCTGGGCATGGGGAGGCTCACTCGACCCGGTTGATCCCGAGTCCGGTCAAGTCGATGATTCGGGCCGCACCAGCCCGATCCTGGCCACAGAAGGGGATTGAGATGCGTCTGGCCACCATTCGAACATCCGAGGGAACCCGGGCCGCAGTGGTCCACCCCGACACCGACGAACTGACGTTGCTCGACCAGCGTTGCGTTCGTACCGTCCTCGAAGACCCCGACTGGCGATCCCGGGTTGCCGACACCGACGGACCCACGATCGCTCTGTCGGAAGCCGACCTCGCTCCGGTCGTGCCCGCACCCGACAAGATCGTGTGTGTGGGTGCCAACTACCGGACCCACATCACCGAGATGGGTCGTGATATCCCGGCTCATCCCACCTACTTCGCCAAGTACCGACGGGCGCTGATCGGACCCAACGACCCGATTCAGCTTCCGGAGGCGGCCGTGTCCACGAGCATCGACTGGGAAGGCGAGCTCGCGGTGGTGATCGGGCGACCGGTACGCAACGCCAGCCCCGAGGAAGCGGCCGCCGCCATCGCCGGCTTCTGCGTGCTCAACGACGTCTCGGCCCGCGATTGGCAGCGTCGCACCATCCAGTTCCTCGCCGGTAAGACCTTCGAATCAACCACCCCCGTGGGTCCGTGGCTCACGACCACCGACGAGCTCGGCGTGGAACCCGCTCTCCACCTCGAGACCACCGTCGACGGAGTCGTCAAGCAGTCGGGCAACACCGCCGACCTCGTGTTCGGTCCGGTCGACATCGTGCAGGACCTGAGCCGGGTCATCACCCTCGATCCGGGAGACATCATCGCCACCGGCACACCCGGTGGTGTTGGATTCGCCAGAGACCCCCGCGAGTTCCTCGGGCCGGGCTCGACCGTCACGGTGTCGATCGAGGATCTGGGGCTGGTCAGCAACGTTTGCCGCAGCGCCTAGTCTGACCACACACCAGGAGGACCCATGGGACGCATTAGAAACACGCTCGAGCTGGCCAAGACGTCATGGTCGGTACTCAAGAAGGACCGGGAGCTTCTGTGGTTCCCCGTCATGTCGTTCTTCGCGTCGGTTGCGGTGGTTGTCGCGGTCGCCATTCCGATCATCGCCATGATCGACACCACCACTACCGCCGCCGGCGAGGAGACCAGCGTCAACCCGGCCGCTGCGGTGCTGGGTCTGCTCGCCGCCATGGCCCTGAGCATCGTCGCCGTGTTCTTCAACGGGGCTCTGGTGGCCGGCGCCTACGAGCGCATGAGTGGGGGTGACCCCACGGTCAAGAGCGCCCTCAACCGGGCCTTCTCACGTATCTCAGGTCTCCTTCCCTGGGCTCTGCTCACCGCCACAGTGGGGTTGATCCTCCAGGCGCTTCGCGAACGAGCCGGGCTTCTCGGACGGTTCGTGGTCAACATGGTCGGAATGGCTTGGGATGTCGCCACGTTCCTCGTCGTGCCTGCAGTGATCATCGACGAAATGGGGGCGATCGACGGGCTCAAACGTTCAGGTTCCCTGCTCAAGCAGACCTGGGGCGAAAACCTCGCAGCCCGAGTCGGGTTCGGCCTGCTGGGATTCGCTCTCATCATCCCGGCTGTGCTCCTGGCCGTGATCGGGGTGGCCAGCGGCATCACGGCGTTCGCAGTGCTTGCCATCATCGTCGCGGTCGGCTGGGTGGCCGCCGTGCTGGTCGTGATGACCGCCCTGAACGCCGTCTTCCAGACCGCTCTCTACCTCTACGCCACCACCGGGTCGGTGCCGTCGGGATTCGAGTCGAGCCCGTTGCCCCGGGCGT
The DNA here is from genome assembly GCA_029263235.1 of Acidimicrobiales bacterium. Classification (GTDB taxonomy): domain Bacteria; phylum Actinomycetota; class Acidimicrobiia; order Acidimicrobiales; family Aldehydirespiratoraceae; genus SZUA-87. The sequence continues at coordinate 5,598 of JAJCXW010000171.1, read as the reverse complement.
TCGAGCAGCGCTGACAATTCGTCGATCCACCTAGCTGCCTGACGTGTCTTCGCCATCTGATGAGTACGAAAGGGCGCTGCAGTATCAGTGGCAGCACCTGGCCCGACCCGGCACGTGGTGGACGGGCGCCGAGCGCATCGCCATAGCGGCCGAGGCGCGACTTGCCGCCAAGGGCCTGCCCGCAACCGGATCTCATTCCTTTGCCGCCACCGACGCGGCACGGACCGTCGCGACCAGCGCTGCATCCATCAGACCGGAGACGATCGCGGCATGGATCCATGGTGGACTCGACCCGTTCTCATACGTCGAGATCGTCGGCATCGTTTCGATCGTCACGGCCTTCGATGTTGCCGCGTTCGGGCTGGGCCGAGCGGAGGAGCCACTTCCTCAGGCCGTTCCCGGCGAGCCGAGCCACAAGATTCCTGCCGGAGCCGAGGTGTCCGACGGATGGGTGCCCACTGTCGGGCCGGCGTGGGCCCCTGAGTCGCTGTCGGCGGTCACCGACGAGCGCGATGCCATGACCGCCGCCCATGGCCCGCTCTACATGACCATGGAGCAGATGGGTGATCTACAGATCGTCCGCGACGGCATGACCCGGCCGCAACTGGAGTTGGTCGCGGCCCGCACCTCGATGCTCAACGACTGCTTCTATTGACTGATCGCCCACGCATCGATGCTCCGTGCGAGCGTCGAAAATGCCGACGGGGCTCCGGTGGAGTTACGGCCAGTGGCAACCGGCTGCGGTGATACCCGCGTCGCTCACGGCGCCGAACTGATCGCCTTCACCGACGCCGTGGTCTTGGGTGATCTCGAAGAGCTGCCCGACGCGAGAGCCGCACTGGAATCAGTGGCCGGTGGCGACGTCACCGATCGCGCCGCCATGGTGGCAGGGAACTTCTCGATGATGAATCGTGCGCTCGACGCGATCGGAGCCCCGATCGGCAGTGGCGGAACGGCGGTCGCGGCTGAGTTGGGTGTCGAGATACCCGCCCACCTTCTCTGACACCGACTCAACCCCCGGCAGGCTCCTCGAGAACGTCGGCCAGGGTGGCCCGGAAGCGATCGTTTTCGTCGGCAGAGCCCACGGTGACCCTGATTCCCTCTCCGCTGAACGGCCGCGTGACCACCCCGCGCCTCTCCAAGCCGAGGTAGACGGAGTCGGTGCGGTCGCCCAGAGGCAGCCACACGAAGTTGCCATGGGGGTCGGGCATCTCGTGGCCGTCGGTCCGGAGATCTCCCACCAATCTGACCCGTTCAGCGGTCAGCATCGCGACACGGGTTCTGATCTCTTCCTCGGCCTCGATCGCCGCCAGCGCCCCGGCTTGAGCCAACGCGTTGACGGCAAACGGTGCCATCGTCTTGTCGATGTCGCTTATCAGCGGCGCCTGAGCGATGCCGTACCCGACACGTAGCCCAGCCAGGCCGTGGGCCTTGGAGAAGGTTCTCAGCACCACAACATTGGGGTGATCCGGAACGAGATCGGCCACCGGATCGCCATGGGATGGATCGTTGAACTCCCGGTAGGCCTCGTCGACGGCCACGATCACATCTTCCGGGATCTTGTCGAGAAACCGTCCGAGTTGATCGGTGGTGACTGCAGTGCCGGTGGGGTTGTTGGGCGTAGCGATGAACACGAGCTTGGTCTTCGGACCCACCGCAGCAGCCAATGCATCGAGATCAACCGACCAATCGGCGAGGGGAACCCTCACCGATTGGCCCTCCATCAGCTGGGTGTAGACCGGGTAGACCTCAAATGATCGCCAGGGGAAGACCACCTCGTCGCCGGCGTCGACAAAGGTAAGACACAGTTGCTGGAGCAGGCCGGCGGATCCCGGACCCGCCGTCACCATCTCGGCGTCGACGCCGACCCAGCGGGCCAACTCGGATCGGAGCTCGGTGGAACGGTGATCGGCATATCGGTTGATGCCGGAGGCGGCGTCGCGAATTGCCTCCACCACCGTCTCCACGGGAGGCCACGGCGTCTCGTTCGAAGCCAGCTTGATGGCGTTGACGATGCCGTGTTCGGTCTCGGCCTGGGCAGCTCCCTTCCCCGGCCGATACGACGGCATGGCCTCGACTGCGGGTCGGACTCGTCCTGCCACTTCAACCTCGTGCTGTCTATCGGCTGCTGTTGAGCCCCCACTCTGCCGCAAATGGGCGGTATAAAGCACTGTGCGACCAACTACGAGTGATCTTCTCGCCGGAATCGCAGTGGCACTCGTTCTGGTTCCCCAAGCCATGGCCTACGCCGAGATAGCCGGTCTCCCGGCCTCGGTCGGCCTACTGGCGGCTGCTCTCCCCCCTCTCTTGGCGGCTCCCTTTGCCTCGTCGCCATATCTCCAGACCGGCCCGACCGCCATGACCAGCCTGCTTACGTTCGGCGCCCTCAGTGCGGTCGCCGAGCCGGGCTCCATCGAATACATCGAGATGGCAGCCCTGCTGGCCTTGATCGTCGGAGTCGGCCGGGTCCTGCTGGGACTGTTCCGGATGGGTTGGCTGGCCTACCTGATGTCGCAGCCGGTGCTCCTCGGATTCACCTCCGGGGCGGCCATCTTGATCATCTCGTCGCAGTTTCCGACCGCCATGGGCACACAGCCACCCGATCGGGGTGTTCTCTATCGAGCGTTCTGGACACTCGGCCATCCCGCCGACTGGCAACTCTCGGCCATCGGGTTCGCGGTGTTCACCGCAGTCGCCGTCATCGGTGGCCGACGTCTGCATCGGCTGTTTCCCGGCGTGCTGGTCGCGGTCGCGGTCGGCATTGTTGCCAGCCGCACAAGCGACTACGGAGGCGACCTGGTCGGCTCGGTCGACAGCGGCTTCCCCAACCTCGGCTTCGACTTCCCGTGGGGATCCACCGGGCCCTTGATTGTTGCCGGCGCGGTGATCGCCCTCGTGGGGTTCGCCGAGCCCGCCGCCCTCGCCCGAACATTCGCCACCATGGAACGCCAACCATGGAATCCCAACCGCGAGTTCATCGGGCAAGGCGTGGCGAACCTGGCTTCGGCCATCTCCGGTGGACTACCGGTCGGCGGATCATTCGCCCGCTCGTCGATCAATCACCTGGCCGGCGCTCAGACCCGATGGAGTGGCGCCTTCACCGGGCTCGCCGTGCTGGCGTTCCTTCCGATGGCCGGTGTCGTCGAGTCGCTGCCACGCTCCATCCTGGCCGGCATCGTCATCACGGCCGGCATCAGACTGGTGCACATCACCAGCGTGGTGAAGATCGCCAAGTACTCGAAACCGCAGGGCCTGGTCGGTGTCACCACGTTCGTGGCCACACTGGCCACCGCCCCTCGGGTCGAACGCGGAATCCTCATCGGTATCGGCCTGTCGCTGGTGGTGCACCTGTGGCGGGAGCTCTCTGTCAGGTGCGATGTGGAGGTCTCCGGAAAGGCCCTCGAGGCACGGGTCGGAGGGGTGCTCTGGTTCGGATCCTCGGCCCGCATAGATGAGCTGCTCACCCAGGCTCTCGCTACACATCCCGACGTCGACCATGTGAGGCTCGACCTCGCCGGCGCCGGACGAATCGACTACTCGGCCACGCTGGTATTCGAACAGTTTCTCGACGACGCCGAGGCAGCCGGGATCGAGGTCGAGTTCGTCAACATCGCCGATCCGGCCCGGAGATTGCTCGGGCGTCGGATGGGCGGTCGGGCCGGAATCCCCGTCTGGCAGCCCGGAAACACCAACGATCAGTAGCCGACGCCACCCTCATCGTCGGCACCAGGATCTGATGAGCGGGCCAGATCGAGTTCTGTCTTGTAGCCGAGTCGGGCCGCTAGAAGATCGGCGGCGACCGTGACCATCTCGAAACCCGCGGCCAGACGTTTCTGAGCAAGCGCCCCTGTGGCGTGGATCCCCGCGACCACACCTGCCTTCTTGCAAGCTGCCACGATCGTCGCGAGCGCATCGTCGAACGACGCTTCGCCGTCGTTGTTTCCCGGGGCCAGACCGAGAGTGATCGAGAGATCGGCCGGACCCACATATACCGCATCGATTCCGGGCACCGCCAGGATGGCGTCGATGTCGTCGACCGCCTGGCGTGTCTCGATCATCGGGATGGTCGCCACGTTCTCCGCCGACCATTCGGGGTAGGTGTCGACCCTCATTCCGGCAACGGTCGGGCCGTAGCTTCGAGCCCCGCTGGGGGCATATCTCACCGACTTGACCACCGTTTCGGCTTCAGCCACCGAGTTGACCATGGGAACGATCACGCCGTGAGCGCCGGCGTCGAGCATCTTGCCGATCTCGCCTTGCTCGTTCCACGGGACCCTCACAATCGGGCTCGAGCCGCCAAGCAGAATGGCCTGGATCATCGCCACTGAGTCGGAGTATTCGATGGCACCGTGCTGCGTATCGATGCATACGTAATCGAAACCCGACCTCGCGGTGACCTCGGCCATCACCGTGCTCGGAAGAGAGAGCCATGCCCCGAAGGTGGACTCGCCGGCCTGCCAACGCTCTCGAATCGGAGTCGTCATGAATGTCGGTCTATCACGCGGTATCCACCACAGAGGATCCAAGATCGACATGGACATTCGAGAGATCCCGAGGGGCATCACCGATACCAGCAACACCAATTCGATCTAGGGTCGGCACGGAACCGGCACTCGAAGGAGGATTGCAGTGGCCGACACTTCCTGGTCCACCATCCCTCAACTCGTCGACGACGCTGCGAGCCGGTTTGCCGACCTCGAGGCCATGGTGGACGACGAGGTTCGGTGGACGTTCAGGGAACTTGGCGACAACGTGCACCGGGCCGCCAAAGCGTTCATGGCGTCGGGGGTCGAGAAGGGTGACCGTGTCGCCGTGTGGGCTCCCAACATCTGGGAGTTCGCTGTCGTGGCCCTCGGTGTCCATATGGCAGGTGGGGTCCTCGTGCCGATCAACACCCGATGGAAGGGACGCGAGGCGGCCGATGTCCTGGAGCGATCATCAGCAAAGATCCTCTGCACCGTCACCGACTTTCTCTCGACTGACTACGTGACCCAACTCACCGAGGTGGGAGTGCCCGGTTGTGTGCGTGAGGTGATCGTGCTGCGCGGATCTGTGTCGCCGAAGGCCACGTCGTTCACCTCGTTCATGTCCAGGGGTTCAGTGGTGACCGACGAGGCTCGAGCCGAACGATCGGACTCTGTCAGCGGCGGCGACCTGTGCCACATCATGTTCACGTCGGGCACAACCGGTGCGCCCAAGGGTGCCATGTTGATCCACTCCGCCATCTGCCGGGCCTACGACTCCTGGGCGACGGTCATCGGATTGACGCGAGGCGATCGCTACCTGATCGTCAATCCCTTCTTCCACTCGTTCGGACTCAATGCCGGGATCCTCGCCTGCCTGATGAAGGGGGCCACGATCATTCCCCATCCGGTCTTCGACGTTCCCTCCGTCATGAGACGGGTTCCCGAAGAAGCGGTGTCGGTGCTTCCGGGACCACCAGCCATCTACCAGACCATCCTCAACCATCCGCAGCTCGATCAGTTCGACATGTCGTCGCTGCGGCTGGCGGTGACCGGAGCAGCACCTGTGCCGGTGGAGATGATCGAGCAGATGCGCTCGAGGCTCGGCTTCGAGACGATCATCACCGGCTACGGC